>DATAKF010000478.1:0-54751 GCA_036261775.1 Polyangiaceae bacterium
TGGATTATTGGTGCGCTCGCCAGCGTGGGCTCGGGCTCGGTCGCGTGGGCTCGGTCGCGTGGGCTCGGTCGCGTGGGCTCGGTCGCGTGGGCTCGCGCTGCGCGCTCGGCTCCAAACATGGTGCAAGAGGGTGCAACGGCTGGACTTGCCAGATCCTTTAGGCTGGGGCTTGGGCTCGCAGGTGGCACGTGGGGCTTCCTGCGACAGTGTCGGGAGCGGGCGTACGTGAGCCGGTGAGCGGGTGTGCGCAGCTTTCTTCGGCCTGCAGCCCAAAAATGCCGGTAGCGGGAACTTTGCCGCGAGGGCCGTGTCTGGTCTTGGCGTGACGTTCGGGACGGCCGCTCGGTAACGAGCCAAGCCGGCCAGTACAGCGCGGCAATTGCGCCAGCGACGTCGCTCAACTCACGGGCTTGGTTCAGGCCCAAGGCTCGATCTCAAGGAGAAATCGTTATGGCATCGCTGCATCCAGCGGCTGGCTCGCCAGCCGTGTTCGACACTCGTGTATTCGCCACCCACAATCCCTTTTTGAGGGCCGAGCCGGAGCCGATCGTCGTCGCTCCCGCCAACCCGAACGCGCCCGTCGCTGAGTCGCTCGAAGTGACCGTGCTGTGGGGCACCAACGTGCTCGCGGTCGAGCAGCTCACGCCGCCCCGCAAGTACGCGGTGGGTGAAGTGGGGGGCTCGCGCGGCGCTGGGACGAGCGCAGCGGGCGACGTCGATTTTGCGTTGTCTGCAGAGCGCCTGGGCAGCGAGCGGCGCGAAATTGTCGCGCTGCGTGGCGGCGTGCCCTTCGCCGTCTTCACGTCGAACGAGACCCCGCGCGTGCTCGAGAAGGGGCGCGAGGTGGACGTCTCCGCCATCATCGTCGACTGCTCGGAGGTGGCGCTGGGCGCTCGCGGTATCGAGCTGCGTCAGGATCGCACGGTCATCATCGAAGCTTCGGGCGTGACATTTCGCGTCGCCGGTGCCGAAAAACCGGAGAGCGTGCCGCGCGCGGTACTGGGCGTCGACCGCTCGGCTGTCATGACGATGGGCACGGCGGCGCTCTTGCAAAGCTTGCTGGTCGCGTCGCTCGCTTACCTGACGCCCAGCATGGCGTGGGGCGCCGACGACGAGCTGGACAAGGACCGCATCGACATGATGCAGCAGTACCTGCACGCCAGCGCTGAGCGTGAGAAGCAGGAGCAACCCCAGCCGGTCGAACCGGGCGGTGGCGAAAAAGGTCAGCCCGCCGAGCGCAACAAGGGGCCAGAGGGCAAGGCTGGTAACCCGGCGATGAAGACCGCGGGGCGCATGGCCATCAAGGGCGACATCGCGGAGCGCGTGGTTTCGCGCGCTGAAATGGTCAAAGAAGCCTCGGAGTTCGGCACCATCGGACTGCTCAGCACCTTGAACGCTTCCAACGCGCCCAGCAATCCGTGGGGCGACATTGCTACGGGTCCCGACGCCCAAAACGTGATGGGCGACATCTTCAGCCACGACATCGGTGAAGGTTTTGGCAACGGTGGCCTGGGCTTGTCGGGCACCGGCCTGGGTGGCGGCGGCAAAGGTTTTGGCGTGGGCCTGGATCGCATCGGCACCTGCATGGGCGCCAACTGCGGCGGCGACGGCACGGGTCGCTCGATGGGACGCTTGGGTGGCACGCACAAGACCAGCGCTCCGCGCGTTGGCATTGGCGTCACTACCGTGAGCGGGCGGCTACCGTCGGAGGTCATTCAACGCATCGTGCGCCAGAACTTTGGTCGCTTCCGCAATTGCTACGAGATGGGGCTGCGAGCCAACCCTAACCTCGAAGGCCGCGTAGTGGCGCGCTTCGTGATCGGTCGTGATGGTGCGGTCAGCAACGTCTCGGCAGGTGGCGATTTGCCGGACGCTCAAGTCAGGTCGTGTGTCGCGAGCGCGTTCTACGGCCTGTCGTTCCCGTCACCCGAGAACGGAATCGTGACCGTCAGCTATCCGATCATGCTGACGCCTGGCTGAATGCACTGAAAAGGTCGACAACACAGCCCCGCCGACTAGGATGGCGCCCGATGAGCTTCAAGAAGGCTTTCGGCGCTGTCCTAGCGGTGTTTTGTGCGGTTTCTGCCTTCGCGGCGCCGGCCCAGGCCGAGCAATGGACGCGCAAGAGCTTCTTGATGCCCAAGGGCTCGTTCGAGCTCACGGGTGATCCCGCGCGGCCGGTGATGATGGACATCAACGCGTCGCGCAACAGTTTCCTCGAGCCGGTAAAGGTCAACCCGCACCTGTATTGGGCCGTCACCGACGACTTGTCGCTGGGCATCTCGCACCGCGACGGCCTGTGCATGAACGGCTGCGACAAGCCGTACAACGACGCTGGCTTCGACCTGATGTACTACCTGACCGGCTCGCCCAAGTTCGAGCTCGATCTGCACGCGGGTGTTCCCATCAGCAGCTTCGATCCGTTCCGCCTCGGCATTCAGGGCGGCGTGCTCGGTCGCGTCAACATCGGTGCCATCACGGCGTTCGTGTTCGACCCGTCGGTGTACATTGGAGTCACGAATCGGCGGCTCGGCAACGGGCAAGGCATCGACCTGCCGTTTTGGTTCTACTTCCAAGCGACGGACGTGGTCGTGCCGTTCGTGGGCAGCGGTGTGGGCGGCCCCTTCGACGACTTTGGCAACCACTTCAACATGCCGCTCGAGGGCGGCATCTTGTTCGACGTCGCGCGCGACGTAGACGTCGGCTTCTCGATGCGCTTTCACAACTTGATCGGACCCGACGGTAACGCGGACAGCCGCAGCTTGTACTTCTTGGGGCGCTTCCGGTTCTGATGCAAAATGTAGAGAATTTTCGCGGATTTTCAGCACGCCGTTCGTTGGGCGCGCTCGGTCTGGGCCTGCTCGGTATCGCCTGCGCTCCCGCCACGCCCGCCCCGGCCACGCCCGCTACAAAACCGGTGGCTACGGCCCCGGCGCCTGCCAAGCCGCCGAAAGAGCGCCTGCTGGTGCTGCTGCGCGCAGCGCCCCGTCCTGCGCCGGTGCTCGAGCTGCTGCCCACGGCCGCTCAGTCCGCGCTCGAAGCGCGCTTGAAGAGCCTCGCGCCCGAGCAGCGTGAGCAGGTGCTGCGCGGAGAGCTCGCGCAAGCCGTGCCGCTGTTGCACCTCAAAGCAGGCGGAGGCGCGGCGTCGGCGCTGCTCGCGCTCGCCACGACACCAGCCGCCATTCAAGAGCTACCGCTCGCGTTCGAATCCACTCCACAGAGCACAGACGACGACCGCCGCCGTTCCGTCCAGCTGGCTCATGATTTGGCGCAGCGCGCCGCCCAGCACTTCTTGCGCGACAGCGTGCTCGACGTCGCCAACGCGCCCGCTGAAGAACAGGCGGCGCTGCTGTCCGCCATCGCGCGCGCTGCAGTCGCTGCGGAGCGGCCGGACATCGCGCGACTGGCGCTCGAAACACTCGCCGTTACCGACAAAAGCCCCGACCTTTTGCTGCGCTTGGCAGCCGCCTGCGCCTTCGAAGCAGACGAAAAGTGCTTCGAAGACGCGCTCACGGCGGTACCGGCCTCGGCGCCGCAGCACGCGCGGCTGGTGCGCCTCAACCAGGCGCTCAAGACCCGCAAGGACCCCGATCCAATCGTGAAAGGTTGGGCGGAGCTCACGCTCGGGCGCTACGCAGACGCCGGCCGCACTTTGGCGCCCGTTCAGGCCAAGGCCAAGACCGACTTACGCGTCGCTGCAGCGCTGGCGGTGATCGCCGCCGACGGCACTGCGTGCCCGGGCGTCCCGCCGCAGGTCGGCTCGCCGCGCTTGTGCGCCGACGCCGTGACCGTGCGGGTCGGACTCAAGCCCGCGCTGGCCGACATGGAAGCCGCTTGGCAATCCGGTGGTGGACGCGACGCCGCATCGGCTGAGGCGTACATCGGCCTTTCGCACGTGGTGCCGTGGGTCACGTCGTTGGCGCTGGCGGCCGACGCCGCCACGCTCGAGCGCGACTTCACGGAGCGCTACGACGCGCTGTCGCGAGTGCTGCAGGTGTTGCCCGAGCAGAAGCCGCTGGCCGTGTTCGCGTCGGCGCTGTCGGCGGGCGTGACGGCCGGTTTGCACTCACCGCGCGGCGAGCGCGCGCAGATTGAGGCCGGCCGTAAACAGGAGCTGTGGTTCGCGGCGCTGGGCGTCGAAGCGGCTGCTCCGCGCTTGGCCGTGGGGGCCGTTCTGGCTGCCGATCAGCCTGTTTCTCAGCTGGTGCCGCCGGTGGCGCCAGGTCCGTTGCTCCCAGCGCGTGCAGGGCTTTTGGCCTGGGAGGCTGCTGGCAGCGCAGAGCCTGCCGCGCTCGAGGCCGCCAAGGCGGCGCTTGCCGAGCAGCTGCTGCAGTCGCCCAAAGGCAGCACCGAAGCCGCCCACGCCGTGCTGCTCCTGGCCGAGCTCGACGCCGTGACGGCGCCGAGCGAGCGCACTCACCGCGCGCTGGCGCAAATCGCCAGTCAGCTCATCGGCGAGGCGCTGCCGCCCGAGCTGGCGCTGCGCGCAGTGCTCGACGCCGCGGGCGCGCTGGAGCGGCTGGGTCGCACGGCGGACGCGCTCGGCGTGTTGAGCAAGGCCGCCGAGATCGAGTCGCTGCCCGGACCCGCCGCGGATCTGCTCGTGCTCATTCGCGCCGAAAAGCTCGCGCTGGAGTGGGACGCCAAGAAGGATCCTCAGCGCACCGCCCTGGCCAAGGCGCTGGGCGCGCTGCCCGGCGGCGCCGGGTCACCGACGATCGCGTTCGTGATCGGCGCTTGGGCGAGCCCCAAGATCCTGCGCAACGCCAAGAAGGCGCCCAAAGCGGCGCTGGAGGAGCGCATTGGCGTGCGCGCCGCGGAGTTGATGGCAAAGGGCGCACTGCGCGGGACGCGCGTTTCTTTGCGAGTTTCTTATGCTTTCCAGACGGGCATCACGCCGGAAGTCACGTTCGACCCGATGTTCGTGCCGTTGGTGCGAGCGGATTTGATTCAGAAGGCTTTGTGACGTCTTTGGAGTGAGTGAAGCCGTGGACCTTGACGAATCCCGACTCTGCCCGCCAAAATGTGGCTCCGCGCCGCCCCGTTAGCTTCTGCAAATCAGGCTGCGCTGCGGCAGCCCCCGGAAACGAAGAAGACTCCGAAGTGGCCGTCGGGGCTTCTTGGGTTGTGCGCGGGCGCAACTACACGTGGAAAACGGCGTTCACGCTTCGCCTCGCTTGAGTGCGGCCCAGACGAGGCCGGGGCCGTGGCCTTGCGACCGGACGAGGCGCACCCAAAGCAGCGTCATGTGCTCGAGGTGCAGCGCCTGGACCAGCCCACCGACGTCTAGGGGCTCGAAGCCGCAGGCTTCGATTAGTTTGGAAACGAGCTGCTTGGCGGGGCCGTCGTCGCCGCAGAAGAGCAGCGTCGGTTTGACGTCGTAGCCCGCGTAGCGCGGATCATCGAAGTTTTCGAAACCGTAGATGCTGAAGGCTTTGACCACTTTTGCGTCGGGGACGAGCGACTGAACGAGCTCGCTGCCGGAACGCTCGCTTCGAAGCCCGTGCGTCAACCCGGGGCCCACCGGGTTCGTGCAATCGACGAGGACCTTGCCCGCGAGTAGCGGTGCGAGCGGCCGGAGTAGGCCCTCGTTCGCCGAAAAGGGCGTGGCCAGGAACACTACCTCGGCGAACCGAACCGCGTCGGTCAGCGGGCTCGAGCGTAGCTTGGCGGAGCGGCGGAGCGCCGCCTGGAGCGAGGCGGAGCCTGCCTTCGACTCAGCGAGCACGACCTCGTGACCGGCTTCGGCGAGGTGCCGGGCCAGCGCCGCGCCGACGTTTCCGGTGCCGATGAATGCGATCTTCATGCGTTTTTCTCCATGGCTGCGTCCTCAGCGGCCGAGGGTCTCGATGACCAGGTTTGCCGTCTCCGTGCCCGAGAAGTTCTGCTGGCCCGTGATCAGATTGCCGTCGCGCACCGCGTAGCTGCGCCACATGCCAGCTTGCACGAAGTTTGCTCCGAGCTTCTCGAGCTCGTCCTGGATGCGCCAAGGCATGAGGTGCTTGTCCTTCGGCAGCGCGCCCATGTTCCAGACTGCGTTGTCTGCAAAGTCCTCCTCGACGTTGGCGAAGCCGGTGACGGTCTTGCCCTTCGCGAGTAGCTCGCCGCTCGCGAGCTTCGCGTAGCGCAGTAGCGCCACGCCGTGGCAGAGGGCGCAGGCGAGCTTTCCGGCCTCGTAGAACTCGACGAATTTCTGCTGAAGGCCGGTGGCTTTTTCGAAGCTGAACATCGGCGCCTGTCCGCCGGCGACGACCAGCGCGTCGAAGCGCGCGACGTCGATTGCCGAGACCGGCTTCGTATCTTCGACCAGCGCGCTCAGGCTGGGCGTGTTGATGAAGCCCATGCTGATCAGGTCGGAGGCGGAGTAGCCGGTCGGATCCCGTGGATCGCTCAGGCCGTCCGCCTCACACTTGCCGCCCGCGGGGCTGAAGATCTCGACCTCGTAGCCAGCCTCGCGGAACGCGTTGTAAGGGTGGGTGAGCTCCGACCACCAGAACCCGACGGGCCAGCCCGTGGTGCTCGAGGTCGTCGGGTTGGCGAGCACGATGGCGACGCGCTTGGGCTTTTTCTGGTTCGACGGGTTCGGGTCTCTCAGGCTCATGTCGTTCGCTCCTTGTCGAGGACGGTGTGTCCCTGCGCGAACGACTATCGAGCTCCAGACAGTTGCAGACAATGCAACCTGAGTGAATGCATAGTTGCAACGCGTGCAACTATGGGAGCGGGCGAGCGCGCTTGCGCGTCTGTCCCGAGGTCGGGTCGCTCGGATCGAGGCGAGTGCGCGGCTTCTCGTGGCGGTCAGCGGCCCCTACCTTCGAAGCGCGCACGAAGACGTCGCGTAAGAAGCGGTGTCCGGCGTCGCTCTCGAGCCTCGGATGCCAGACGAGGCTCAGGGCGTAGGGACGGAGTTTCACGGGCACCTCGAGCAGCTCCAGCGCCATGGGCTCGGCGAATCGTTTGGCGATCCGCTCGGAAATCGTCAGTACGTAGTCGGTTTCGGAGGCCAGCTGGAGTGCGGTCACGAAGTACGGCACGGCCCGCGCTACGGTGCGCGTGAGGCCCCGCTCGCGGAGCACGTCGTCCAAGTAGCCGCCGGGCTTACCGCGCGGGGCGACCTGAATGTGCGGAAGGCCGACGAACTGCTCCAGCGCAAAGCGTTTGTTGAGGACGGGGTGTCGCTTGCGCACCACGCAAACGAAGCGATCGGTGAGCAGCTGCCGGCTCCGCATCTCCTGGGGCAGCTCGCCGTAGATTCCCACGGCGAGATCCGAGCCCTCGTCGCGGAGCAGCGCCGGGTCGTCGGGGGTATTCGGCACGAAGCGGACGCAAACCTTGGGCGCCTCATCCCGGAGGATGCGGTCGACCGGGGCACCCAGAATCGTCAGGACGTAGTCGGTGGCGTGCACCACGAAAGTTCGCGAGAGCTCGCTCGCGATGAACGGGCGCTCGGGCTGAAGCGCTTGCTGCGCTTCATGGACGGCGCTGCGAACCCGCGGCTTGAGCGCCTCGGCGCGCGGCGTCAGCAGCATGCCTCGCCCGGAGCGCACCAGGATGGGGTCACCGAGGCGTTCACGGATCCGCGCGAGCGCGTGGCTCATCGCCGGCGTCGAAAGACCCACCCGACGTGCGGCCCCGGTCACGCTGCCCTCTTGGAGTAGCGCGTCGAGTGAGACCAGCAGCCCGAGATCCGTCGATTCCATGGGGTGCATTGTAAACAGGACGGGACTCGTTGGTCATGCGCGGGTGCGTCGGGAGTGGTTCGAGCGCTCGAGCTTCACCACGGAATGGAGCCGGCGTCGTTCGAGAAGGTGCCGGTGGGACCGTCGGGGCCGAGCAGTGCGAGCCGTACCGGTTCGCGCGCTGCTTCGGCAACCGTGCGTGAGCCGCTGTGGCCGTTCAAGTCGGTCGCAGTATGGCCGGGGCACACCGCGCTCACTTTGATGCGTGTGCCTTCGAGCTCCTGTGCGAACGCGATGGTCACGGCGTTGAGCGCAGTTTTTGAAGGACCGTAGGCCACGCCCCCGACCCCCCGCATGGGAAACGCAGGATGGGTGATGGAGCTGAGCGAGCCGACGCGGCTGGAGACGTTGATGATTCGGCCTGCGGGCGCCTGGCGGAGGAGGGGCAGCATCGCTTGGGTCACGGCGATCACGCCGAACACGTTGGTCTCGAACACCGCGCGGACGTCGTCGAGGCTGGCTTCGCTTGGTTTGGCGCTCCTCGCAATTCCTGCATTGTTGATTAGGACGTCCAAGCGGCCGAGGTCGCGCTCGATCCGAACCGCCGCGGCCGCGATTGAGTCGGCGCGGGTCACATCGAGCGCGAGCGGGCGGGCATCGCCAGCAATCCGTCTGGCTGCTGCCTCGCCGCGCGAGGCGTCACGGGCGCCGATGAGAACCGTGAAGCCACGCGCTGCCAGCTCGCTGGCGATGGCGTGACCGATGCCTTTGTTGGCTCCCGTCACTAGTGCGACTTTGTTTTCGTGCATGCTTCCGAGATAGCGAGCAAGAGCTCGGCAGCATTGGTGTTTCTTGGCATCAAAGGCGCCGGCAAGTAGCGCCAAGAATGCACAAGCGTTCGTCCCGTCCGCGCCCTAAACTGCTGGGGTGGCGACCCGTAAGCAGGTCCTTTCTCTCTCCGTCCCGGGCCTTCGCGCGCTGCGCTGGTCGAGCGATGAGGCGTATGTCGGCATGAAAGAGGCCTACACCGTCACCCGCGTCGAGGCTGGACGTTCGTCGTTCTTCACCCGCGGGAGGGTTTGGTCGAGCGCCGCCGGCTCTCTGCGCATCCAGGCGCCTGGAGACGTCGTGCGAGACGTAGCGCTCGACGGCCCGACGACGCGCCAAATCGTCGCCCTCCCGCCGCTCGCAGTTGAGCAAGCCAATGACGATGTTCGCATTCATCCGCATCTTGCCGCGGGGGACGAGCGCGGCGCCGCCTTTCACCGCTTGCACGACGCGGTACAGGTGGGCGCCGGCAGGCTCGCGCTCGAGGTCGCCGTCGCCGAGGCGATCGCCGCATTCGCGACGATCCGCGGCGCGAGGTGTGAGTATTTGCGTCCGGTGCGTCGCGCGATCGAGCTGCTGCGCGAACGGCTGGACGACGAGGTGACCCTCGACGCTCTCGCCGACCATGCGGACACCGACAAGTTCCACCTGTGCCGGGCCTTTCGCGCGCAGGTTGGTCTGCCACCGCACGCCTACCTCACCCGGCTGCGGATCATGCGCGCAAAAGAGCTGCTGGCGGCAGGCGTGAGACCGAGCGAAGTCGCGCCGCGCGTCGGGCTCTACGATCAGAGCCAATTGAACCGGCATTTCCGCCGCATCGTCGGCACCACGCCCGGCGCGTACGCGCGCGCGCTCAATGCGCCGTCTGCGCCGTGAAAGGTGACGCTCAGGGCGTACGGAAGTGGTGAACGTGGACCGCCTGCGGCGGGGCAAGTGGCGGTGCACGTGAACGTGGACGGCCTACGGCCGGGCCGTGGACGCGCCTTTGGCGCGGGTAGGAGGATGTGGACGTGGACGGGACGGGACCGCCTGCGGCGGGGAGGTGGACGCGCCTTTGGCGCGGATAAGGTGGACCGCAGGTCTGCGCCCACCCACCGGACGCCAGTCGATCTATTCACCCTCGAGGCGCTACCGCAGGCGGGGGATGGGACGCGCGTTGGCGTGTGATAGGAGTCACGCATGACGACACGACACCATGGCTCGTGCCTGTGCGGCGCAGTGCGCTTCGAGGTTGAAGGAAGCTTCGAACACTTCTTCCTTTGCCATTGCTCATTCTGCAGGAAGGACACCGGTTCGGCCCATGCGGCCAACCTGTTTTCGGCGACCGCGAAGCTTACCTGGCTCGCGGGCGAGAACGACGTGACGACCTATCACCTGCCATCCACCCGGCACGCGAAGAGCTTCTGCAAGACCTGCGGCTCGGCGCTGCCGCGTGTCCCCACGGACGGCTCGGCCTTGGTCGTGCCAGCCGGCAGCCTCGAAAGCCCCGTCACGATTCGCCCGAACGCACACCTCTTTGCTGCGAGCCGCGCAGATTGGGATCGCGACCTCGAAACCGTTCCGATGCTCGAGCGCCTTCCGTGAGGCCGCCGCGCCTTTGGTGCGAGCGGTGTCGTGACCGTAGACGTTGTTCAACGCAGCGGCCAGCCGGGCTCATCGACGGCTGCGACCTGTTCCTCCAGCCCGTGCATGAAGGCGATGATGGCGTCGGCATCGGAGCCGAGCAGACGTCCGCCCTCGCGGCATTCGCCGCTCACTCGAGTAGGCGTCGACTGCCCGGTTTGAAACCAACGGATGCTTGGGCAATCCCTGACGTCAGCGCCCCCGCCCTGCCAAACGGCATCGCGCAGGCGCTGCACCTGACTAGCGATGCGCGCGAGCTGTCTAGCGCTCAACGCCGCTACTTTTCGGTTGGCGCGTGGCTCGCCACTGCGGTCCTGAAATCGGAACACGCCGCCGTTGGTGTCGAGCACCACACCCAAGCCGCGCTCGCCTCGGCCGCGCCGCAGCTCGAGCAATGCGCTCCCGATCTCGCCAGTGTCGTCGTCTTGGATGCCTTCCAAGATCGGCAACTCCAGCCCGAATGGGCGACTGCGCGGCAAGCGCAGCGCCCGTTTGTCGATGGCCGCCATCCAGTCGACGACCGTCCGGCAAGCTGCTGAGACGGGCTCGGCAGCATGTGGGCCGCCGCTCGCCAGGACGAGCGGGTCCTTGCCTTTGCCGTTCAAACCGTACGCGAGAATGCTTGCGCTGGGGCAGTCGTTGCAGCCGTCGCGACGGGCGACTGCCGGATGCGCGATGCCATCCTCTGCTAGTTTGCGCATCCGCGCCAGATCCGCTGGCGGCACACGCCCCACGCGCTCGGTTGGCTGGGGAGCTTCGGTGCCGCTCGTCACGCGCCAAACGGCGCCTTGCTGGTCGATGACCAAGCGACGAATGGTGCCATCGCTTCGAGCGCCGTTTGGACCACTCGCTGACTCGAATACGAAGCTTGCCGGCTGGCCTGGGGTGGGCGTCACATGCTCGTAGGTCAAGCGGGGCAGAGGGGTGCTGCGCGCCGAAACGCTCGGAAGAATCGCGGGAGCGACGACCGCCCCGGCAGCCCATGCCGACGGAATCACGACTGTCGCGGATCGCGACGTTGCGCTGCCGAGATCGCTAGCCCCAGTGTTGTTTCCCGAACGTGACTGACAAGACAGGAGCGCGCCCAATCCCAGAAGGAGCGCGCTGCAGGTCCGTCGCATCCTGACGAAAGCTACCTCCATCGTAGCGCAAGGCGCAAACCAGCCAGCCCGACGCGTCGAAGCCAGCGAGCGACGTGGCACCCTCGAGGTAAAGCGGGCCCGTCAACAAGCTCAGCTGCAAGGCATCGAGCGGCAGTCCTAGCGAGTGCCGGAGCGCCATGCGGGCCGCTCCAAGATAGCAGCCCGCGCACCGCCCTACGTCATTCCGAAAGCTCTTTGACGAGCTCGAAGCCTTCTTCGAAACGCTGTTTTTGCTGCTTCAGGCTTTCGAGCAAGGCGCGCGCTTCGGTCAAAACTTCGGCGGGCGCGTTGGCCACGAAGTTCTGATTCGAGAGGCGCTTCTCCATCACGTCGATGTCTTTGGAGACGCTCTTCAAACGCTGCTCGAGGCGTTCTTTCTCCTTGGCGGGGTCGATGTGACCCTTCAGCGTGACCAGCACTTCCACGTCGCCGGCCACGTTCACGGTCGAGCCGCGCGGGCGCTCGGCGGAAGGCGCGGCGATGGTGGGCGCGCCGTCGGTGCTGGCCAGGAACTGAATCAGGCGGCTGTTGTCGGTCAACACCTGGCGCACGGCCGGGTCGGCGCTGCGCAGCTCGACCGGCACGCGTTGCGAGAACTTGATGCCGTGCTCGCTGCGCACCGTGCGGGCGCTCGAGATGGCCGCCATCAGCCAGGCCATGTCGCGCTCGGCATCGGCGTCCGTGCGGCCGTCGGCTGCCGTGGGGTAGCTGGCCAAGGCGATCGACGCCGGGTGGCCTTCGGGCTTGGGCAACAGCTGCCACAGCTCTTCGGTGATGAACGGCATGTACGGGTGCAGCGCGCGCAGCACGACTTCCAAGCAGTGCACGAGCGTGGCGCGCGTTTCCGCCTGCGCTTCGGCCGAGCCGTCGGTGAAGACGGGCTTGGTCATCTCGACGAACCAGTTGCACAGCTCGTCCCAGAAGAAGGCGTAAAGCGCCTTCGAGCCGTCGTCCAAGCGGAACTCGTCGATGCCCGCCGTGCTGCCCGTGACCGCCGCCGAAAGCCGGGAGAGCAGCCAGCGGTTGATGAGCAGCTGCGGATTCTGCGGCGGCTTGCCGGTGGGCTTTTCGTCCTTGATGTACGTGAGCGCGAAGCGCGTGGCGTTGTACACCTTGTTGCAAAACTTGCGATAACCGTCGACGCGCGCCGGTGAGAGCGCGATGCGCTTGGCTTGCGGCGAGTAGCTGCACAAGGTCATACGCAAGGCGTCGGTGCCGTAGGCCGAAAAGCCTTTGCCCATCTGCGCGGTGGAGGGGTAGCTCTTCTTGAATTTGGTCAGCGCCTCGGCCAGCGGCGCGTCCGGCACCGCTTTTTTCACCACGTCGTCGAACGTGGCGCCGTGGATCAGGTCGAGCGGGTCGAGCGTGTTGCCCTTGACCTTGCTCATCTTGTCGCCCGTCTCGTCCACCACCATGCCGTGCAAGAGCACGCGCTTGAACGGCACTTCGCCCATGAAGTGCAGGCCCATCATGATCATGCGGGCGACCCAGAAGAAGATGATGTCGTAGCCGGTCTCCATGTCGGCGGCCGGGTAGTAGCGCGCGAGCTCGGGCGTCTTTTGCGGCCAACCCAGCGTCGCGAACGGCCAAAGCTGCGACGAAAACCAGGTGTCCAGCACGTCCGGGTCTTGCACCAGCTTGGCACTGCCGCACTTGCCGCAAGCCTTGGCTGCGTCTTCGCGCGTGACCGTGACGTGCGCGCAATCCTGACAGTGAAACGCCGGGATCTGGTGACCCCACCACAGCTGGCGCGAGATGCACCAATCCTGAATGTTGGTCAGCCAGTACTCGTAGGTCTTCACCCACTCTTCGGGCACGATCTGAATGCGCCCGTCGCGCACGGCTTGCAGCGCCGGCTCGGCCAAGGGCGCCATCTTCATGAACCACTGCGTCGAGATCATCGGCTCGACCACGCTATTGGTGCGCTGCGAACGCGGCAGCGTCATCTTGTGCGGCTTGCTGCCGCGCTCCAGGCCCAGCTCGGCCAAGCGCTTCTTCACGGCTTTGCGCGCCTTGAAGCGCTCCAGGCCCGCGAACTCGCCGCCCAAGGCGTTCATGGTCCCGTCCAGGTTGAAGATGTTCAGCTCTTCTAGGCCGTGACGCTTGCCCGTCGCAAAGTCGTTGAAATCGTGGGCCGGCGTCACTTTTACGGCGCCAGTGCCGAACGCCATGTCGACCAGCACCGCGTCGGTGATGACCGGCACTTCACGCTCCACGAACGGGTGCTTCAGCTTCTTGCCGTGCAAGTGCGTGTAGCGCGGGTCGTCGGGGTGCACGGCCACGGCCGTATCGCCCAGCATGGTCTCGGGCCGCGTCGTCGCCACCACCAGCTCGGTCGCGCCCGCCGCCGCGTCGGCGTCGATGACCTGGTAGGCGAACTCGTACAGCTCGCCCTGCACGTTCTCTTCGATCTCCACCTCGAGATCGCTCAGCACGGTCTGCGACTCCACGTCCCAGTTCACGAGCCGGGTGGCGCGGTAGATCAGTCCTTCTTCGTACAGTCGCACGAAGCACTCGCGCACCGCGCCCGAGTACTCGGGATCCATGGTGAACCGGCTGCGCTCCCAGTCCGCCGAGCAGCCCAAGATCTGCATCTGCTTGGCGATGCGCCCGCCGCTCTGCTCTTTCCACTCCCAAACCCGCTTGATGAAGGCGTCGCGCCCCAGCTCGTGGCGCGTCTTGCCTTCGCGCTTGAGCAGGCGCTCCACCACCACCTGCGTGGAAATACCGGCGTGGTCGATGCCCGGCTGCCACAGCACGTCGTAGCCCTGCATGCGCTTGTGCCGGGTCAGCACGTCTTCAATCGTCGCGAACAGCGCGTGCCCCATGTGCAGCGAGCCCGTCACGTTGGGCGGCGGCATCGGAATCACGTACGTGGGCTTCCCCGCAACGTGCCCCGCGCCCGCCTTGAAGACCCCCAAATCGAGCCAGTACTTGTACCAGCGCGGTTCTACGTCAGCGGGTTCGTAGGCCTTCGAAAGCTCTTCCATAACGGACGGCGCTATAGCACCGCCGGACACGGACGGAATGGGCTGCCACTCCGCAGCCCGCTCGCAGAAACTGCCGTAGCGGAACCAGGCCAAGCCAGGCGGCTCGAGATTCACAGGAGGCGGGGAGGCGGGGAGGTCCGCGAGGCGAGATTTTTGGGTTTCTAGTCGCACGGCGGCGCATCGAGACTGTGCAGTCTCCGCGCGGCTTATCGCGTCTCGAACAAGAAAAAAAACTCGCGGACCTCCCCGCCTCCCCGCCTCCCTGTGAACCTGGAATCAGGGCGCAGGCGAGATGGGGATTCAGGCTCGGTGGACCCGCGCGCCAGATGCCCGCGTTACGCCCGCGTGAGGCGCGCGATTTCTTCTTTGATGAGCGCTTCGGCCAGGGTGGGAACGACTTCCCACACGACCTTTTCGACCACTTCGCGCGAGAGCGACAGGACGCCTTCGATTTGGGCGGGGGTGAGACCCAGGCCGCCCAGCTTGCTGGCGAACTCGGCGTGCGCGCCGTTGCCGCTGCCAGCGGGGGCCGCGACGGCGGGAGCCGACGGCGAGTAGGCCTGCGTGCCCGGGACGGTCGGGGCGCGCGAACCGAATGGCGACGAACCGCCGAGCGGCTTGGCGGGAGCAACGGCAGGCGCTGCGGCTTGGGGCGGCACGGGCGTGCTGCCGTAGGCGAGCGTCTGCACGCGCTGGCGTTGCTGCTCGACCGCCGGCTTGGCGGCGATCGGCTGCACGACCGCGACCGGAGCCGGCGCGGGCGCCGGAGCTGCGGCGGCGGGAGCTTGCGCGCCGCGCTTCGCCAGCGCGGTGATCTTGTCGATCATCTGCTGGGTGTCGAACGGCTTGTCGACGAAGTCGTCAGCGCCGGCGGCGGCGCCGCGTGCCTTGTCGTAAGGCTGCGCCTTGTTCGACAACAGCACGACCACCGTCGAAGGCGAGGCGCCTTTGATTTGACGGCACAGGTCGTAGCCGTTGGTTCCTTCGAGAGCAGCATCAATGAGCGCCACTTGCGGGTGCTCGGACTGAGCCTTGGCAACCGCGTCGGCGGCGTCGGCTGCAACCACGGTCTTGAAGCCTTCCCCAGCGAAAGTGATCTCGATCACCTTTCGCATCGTCTTGCTGTCATCGACGGCCAGCAGGGTCGTGGTCACGCGTCCTCCAAATGAGCGGGCACGGGCATGAAACTAGTCCGGTTTTTTGCCGGACCGAAATCATCGGCGTCTGCTCCAAAACTGTCAAGGATTTCGCAGACCTCCGCGCTGTGCGTTTAAGTAAGTGAAGGGGGGCCGCGGTTTTTGGACGCCGTTTGACCCGACCGGCCGAGCCGAGCCAAATTTGGGTCGTGAGTTCTCTGCCCAAGCGTGCGCGTTCGGTTTTGTACGCTGCTGTCACCGAGTTCATCGCCTCGGGGGAGCCCGTGGCGAGCCGCACCCTCACCAAGAAATACGGCTTCGAGCTGTCGGCCGCGACCATCCGCAACGTGCTCGCCGACTTGGAGGAGAGCGGCTACCTGAGCCAGCCCCACACCTCCGCCGGCCGGGTACCCACCGAAGCGGCCTACCGGCTGTTCGTCGACGCCCTGATGGAGGAGCGGCAGCTGACCGGGGCAGAACGCGCCGACATCGACAGCTGGTTCCAAGAATTGCCGCCCGGCACCGACCTGCTCCGCGAAGCGGGGCGTCGCCTGTCCGTCCTGTCGGGAGCGCCGGCCTTGCTGGTGCGAGCCGGTAGCGCCACGCGCACGCTGCTCAAGCTGCGCTTCATCGCCACGCGGCCCGGCGAGCTACTCGCGGTCATCGTCTTCTCCGACGGCACGGTCGAGAATCGGTTTCTGAGCTTGGCGGAGCCGCTCTCCGATGCGGACCTCGAGCGCATTCACAACATGCTCGAAGAGATCGTGTCGGGGCGCACGCTGGTCGGGGTGCGCGAGCATTTCGTCAGCGGGCTGCGCGAGCAAACCGACGAGCTGGGTACGCTCACCCACAAGGGTTTGACGCTGGTACGCGCTGCCGCCGAGGGCGCTGGTCGCGGTTTGACCATCGAAATCGAAGGCCAGGCGCGCCTGCTCGAGCGGCCCGAGTTCGGCGACGTGGAGAGCGCGCGCGAGCTGTTGCGTGTACTGGAAGACCGCCAGCGGCTGATCTCCTTGATCGATTCGGCGCTAGGATCCGACAACGTGCGCGTGTTTTTGGGCGAAGAAGCCGCGCAAGCCGTCGGCGCTCCGGTCAGCGTGGTGGCGGCGCCGTTTCGCGACGACGACGGCGAAAGCGCCGGTGCGCTCGGTATCATCGGGCCGACACGCATGGATTTTCCGTTCGTGGTGCCGCGCGTCAGCGCTGCCGCTGACGCCATGAGCGCCGCCTTGACCAAGCTGCAGGGCACCAAGCGCCCGGAGTGAGGGCGCCAGCCACCATCACGACCGTGCCCTTGGGTCGGATCGTCCAGCTGGTGTGGTCGGACGCGATTTCGGGTGAGCCCGTTCGCGCCTCGAGTGCCACTACTCAGTAAGGACTATGTCGAAAATCCTCCCGACCGAGATAACTCCACGGGATGATGCCAGGCTCCGCTGCTGGTGGCTCGTGGGCTGCTTCGTGGTCTTGACGGCGCTAGGGTGCTCACTCGAGGACCCCGTGGTGGAGTCAGGCGGAGGCGCGGGCAGCGTTGCGGGCTCGTCGGGGGCGTCCTCGGCCGGCGCCGCGTCCGTCGGCGGTAGTAGCTCGTCGGGAACCAGCGCGGGTGGCAGCGCCACCGCTGCCGGCTCAGGGACTGGGGGTGGCGGTACCGGCCAAGCGGGTGCCAGCTCCGGCGGGTCAGGGGGCGGTCCGTCAGGCGGTATCGGCGGCGGCGGCCCGGGTGGCAGCGGAGGAGCCGCCGCGGGCGGAGCCTCACCGGTCGGAAAGTTCGTCGGCAACATCACGACCGGCCGAAGCGTCGACCCGAGCGGCCGCAAATTCTCGACGTATTGGGATCAGATCACGCCCGAGAACGCCGGCAAATGGGGGTCGGTGCAGCGCTCGGCGACCGCAGCGTTCGACTGGACGACGCTAGACTCCATCTACGACTACGCCCAGAAGAACAACGTCGTCTTCAAACAGCACGTTTTCGTCTGGGGCTCGCAGCAGCCGACCGGCACGCTAACGGAGGCTGACGTCAAGAAGTGGATGACCGAGTTTTGCAAGCGCTACCCGAAGACAGCGCTGATCGACGTCGTGAACGAGCCGCCGCCGCACACCACGCCCAGCTACGCGGACGCCATCGGAGGCGGCACCAACGGCAACTGGAAGTGGATCATCAACGCGTTCACCTGGGCGCGCGCGGCATGCCCGAGCGCGATCCTGATCTTGAACGACTACAACAACATCGAGTACGCCGACCAAAACCAGCACTTCATCGACATCGCCAAGACCGTCAAAGCTGCCGGCGCACCGATTGACGCCGTGGGCGCGCAGGCGCACGGGCTGGCCGGCAACGTCTCGACGAACACGATGAAGTCACTGCTCACCAAGATGCACACCGATACCGGGCTCCCCGTTTACATCACGGAGTACGACATCGGCCTGGCCGATGATCAGCAGCAGCTCACGAAGTATCAGGAGCACATGGGGTTCTTCCTGGGCACCGAGTGGATCCGCGGCGTCACCATCTGGGGTTGGATCGACGGGCAGACTTGGGTGAAGGACACGGGGCTGATCAAGAACGACAAAGCGCGGCCCGCCATGACGTGGCTGATGCAGCAGCTCGGTCGCCCGGCTCCCTGAGGGCCCGCTCAGAGCGGCAAGCTCTCGACTTCCAGCCGGTCTTCGCCCACGTCCAGCAGCCAGGTCACGCGCTTTTTCGTCGCCACGAGCCCTGCGATCGTGCCGGCGCGCTTGGGTGCTAGCGGACGGGCTGGGCCACCGTCGCGCGGTAGGTCGAACAGGAGGCTAACCTGCGCGCAGTACACGCGGTCGGCCACGGCCAGGGGGGAGCAGATCACGTCGTTGCCCACGACCTCTTCTCGCTCGAGACCCGAGGAGACGCGGCGCACCGTGCTGCTCGGACCGTCGTAGTAGAAGACGTCTCCGGCGGCGGCCAACAGCGCAGGCGTGCGAGTGGCGTGCTCCTCGGTGAAGCGGACGGGACCCCCGCTGAGCGCGACCGTACCAAGCCGCCAGCGCTCCCGCGTCCGCTCCGCGAAATAGGCTCTGTCGTCCATTACCGCCAGCGCCTCGAGCTCCCCCGGGCTGCGGTATAGGCTCCGCGGCTCGGAGCCTTGAAGGCTGAGGAGAGCCGTGCCTTCGTCGTTCGGCTCGACCCAGGCGACGCTTTCTCGCGTCGAGCGCAGGTGCTTGGGCGGGCGCGACACGCTGACCAGGATTTCGGACGGGCCGCCCTGCTTCGGCACGCGACGTAGCGCGCCATCGAACCAGTACACGATGCCCTGCGCTGAAAGCGCTGGCGTGTCACCGAGCTCGAGCGCAAAGTGGAGCGCCGGCTCGCCCTCCCTCAGGCGGTAGGCGGCGTGGCTGGTCAGGACGTACAGGCTCTCGTCGTCATCATCGGCGGCGAGCGTGGCCGCGTAGGCCGAGATGTTCAGCTGGAACAGACTGCGCGGCGGAGGGCGGGGCACCTCGTCGGCAGGGACGGCGGAGCGGGTCAGGCTCGCCTGGCTTCCTTGCTTCGTCGTTTCTTTGCCGGGCGACCGCGAGCAGGCGACCGCTGCGAACAGCAGCCAGCCGCCGAAGCGCCGGCAGGCACCGCGCAGACAGTGTAGCGCCGCGCTCGGGTGACCCGGTCTCATGGCGCCTCAAGGGTGATACCCGGCGCCGTCACGCGCACGTCTTTGGGGAGCCCCGCGATCACAATCGGACGCACGGCCCGGTCGAAGCGCAGGCGCGCCGCGCCCGGTGAGATGGCGGCCGGGTCGCCCCGCGCAGGGCCGTAAATACGCTGAACCGTTGGTCCCCAACTGGTCTATCCGCGCGAGAAGTGACCAGGCTATGCTGGTCAGCCATGGTGCAGGTGCCCCCGCTCAAAGGTGCTGTCGAGGAGCGCGCCATCGACCGCGCGCTCTCGCTCTCGCTGGCTTCTGATCGCGAAGGCGCGCTGCGCCTAGCGGCGGCGCTGCTCGAAGACGAGCCGCTGTCGGCCTTCAACACGTTCGTGACCGCCTGGCTCTTGGGTGAGCTGGGGCGCAAGGCCGAGCTGGAGACGGGGCTGCGCCTGGCGCTGGAGCGCTCGGTATTCGACGGCAATTTGCCGCTGGCGATCGCGGCGTACGCGCTCTTGCGCGACGCGGGCGTGCCCGCAGACGAGGGGCTCGAGAGCATGGCGGCCGCGTTCGCCAAGGGCTCGAGCCGGCTCTCGGAAAAGCGCGGCGCGCCGCCGCAGATGTCTTCGGCCGCGAGCGATCCCGCGCCGCTCGACGCGAGCCTGAAGGGCGACGAGCTGCTGGACCGCGCTGCCAAAGCGCTGCAAGCGGCCAAAGCCGCGCAAGACGAAGCCAGCTTGAGCGCGGCCGCCGCGCAGGTCTCGCCGCAGGTGCTGTTCTCGGCGCTGGATCCCGCGAGCTTCAAAGCCACCGTGGCGGTGTTCGAGGTGCGCTTCGTCTCGGACGAGCAAGCGCTGGTCGAAGAGGGCAGCGTCGGCAACGAAGCCTTCATCGTGGCGCGCGGTGAGCTGGACGTGTCCAAGAAGGCGATCAAGCCCGGCGGCGCGCCGCTGGCGCTGGCGCGGCTCGGAAATGGCGCGCTGTTCGGTGAAATGGCGCTGTTGTCGTCGGCGCCTCGCACCGCCACCGTGACGGCGTGCCGGCCCAGCGTGGTCTTGGTGGGCAGCAAGAGCGCGCTGGATCGCGTGGCCGCCAAGGCGCCAGAGGTGGGGCGCGTGTTTGCCGAGTTCTGCCGGCGCCGCATGCTCGATAACCTGGTGCGCACCAATTTCATCCTCAAGGCGGCCAATCCCTCCGAGCGGCCCGCCTTGATCGAGCGCTTTACAGTCAAGCAGTACAACCAGGGTGAGCGCATCGTGGCCCAGGGCTCGCCGCCGGATGGCTTGCACATCGTGGCGCTGGGTGAGGTCGCGATCGTGCACAACGACGGTAAGGACAACACCTTGGTAGCGCGGCTCGGCCCCGGCGAGGTCGTGGGTGAGGTCGCGTTGATCTTGCGTCGTCCGGCCATTACGGACGTGATCGCGCACCACCCGACCGTGACGCTCTTTTTGCAGCGCGATCGCTTCTTGGGTCTCGCGCGCGCCCATCCCAAGGTCTTCGTCGAGCTGTACGAGCTGGCCGTGCACCGCGACCAGGAGACCGCCACGGCCGCCTCGGCCGACGCCGCGGAAACCGAAGACTTCGTTTTGGTGTGATTCTGGGCGCTGGCGGGGCCAGTTTGCCCCGTTCTGCTTGACCGCCCTCGGGCCGGCGGCTAAGTCCCGGGCACCATGAAGAGCCGCTTGTTCAGTGTTTTCGGCGCCGTGGCGCTCAGCGTCTGTGCCGCCTTCGCCCCGGGCGTTGCCCAGGCCCAAGCCAAAATCGCCGTCGTCGACACCGAGCGCGCCGTGATGGAGACCGAAGATGGTCTGCGCGCGCAGGCAACGATGAAGAAGCTGTTCGACTCCAAGCAGCACGAGCTGGACAAGAAGCAAGAAGAGCTGGCCAAAGAGCGCGACGACATCGACAAGCAGCGCGACGTGCTGAGCAAGGGCGCGTTGGCGAAGCGCGCCGACAAGTGGCAGCGCGACATGATGCAGCTTCAGCAGAAGTTCGTGGAGTACAACCAGGACATCCAGAAGAAGCAGAGCGAGCTCACGCAGCCCGTCTTCCAGAAGACCATGAACATCATTCGCCGCTTGGCCACCCAAGAGGGCTTCGATGTGGTGGTCGACAAGAAGGCCGTGCCGTACGTGCGCAGCGATCTGGATCTGACCGATCGCGTCATCACCATGTACAACTCCGGTGGTGGCGGTGACGCCGCTGCCGCGGCTCCGGCTGGCAAGGGCGGCGCTGCCGCTCCGGCTGCTCCCAAGCCCGCGGCGCCCGCGCCGCTGGCGCCGCCTGCGCTCACGCCGCCCAAGACGCCCTGACTTACGCTGGGGGAAGCGGTAGTGGCGGCATGAAGAACAAGCCTCTACGCATTCAGATCTCGAAGATTCTCGAGATCTTGCCGCACCGCTATCCGTTCGTGATGGTGGACCGCGTGACCGAGATTGTGCCCGGGAAGACGATTCGCGGGCACAAGATGGTCAGCTACAACGAGCCCTGGTGTCAGGGGCATTTCCCGGGCCGCCCCATCTTCCCGGGCGTGCTCATCATCGAAGCTTTGGCGCAGATCGGCGGCATCTTGGCGTACGCCTCCGAGCCGTTCGATACGACCAACAGCTTGATGTACTTCCTAGGCATCGACAAAGCGAAGTTCCGCCACACCGTAACGCCCGGGGACAAGCTCGATCTGATGGTCGAGGTGCTGCACCACAGGTCCAACGTGTGGAAGCTTCGTGGCGAAGCTACCGTGGACGGGACTTTGTGCGCGTCGGGAGAGCTCTTGGCTTCGATCGTGGATCGCGAAGGTTGAAGCGAACGGCCCCTGTTCCTTTCTTTCGCCCGGCTGTGACCGCCTCTCGGCCGAACCGGCCTGAAGCACTCGCCCGCCTAGCCAGAACCCCTTCACCACCGCTCGCGGGTCCCAAGCGGAGTCTATCGAAAGGTGTCGTCGTGACCTCCGGCCTGCCCCACGGCGAGAAATGAAGCGACAGGTAGTCGTTATTGGGAGTGCCGGGGTGCGTTACGGCGGCCTTCGTGTCGGAACTCGAGCGTCAGGCTCGGCGCCGAGGACGTCGAAGCGTCCACGCCCCGATTTTGACGATCAAGGTGAACGGCACGAATTCTGCTCAAGCGCGCGCATGACCGAAGCGTTGACGACGAGGCGCGCTCTCGAGTTTCTCGGGCGGTTCCGCGAGCGCCCGCCTGGATCGCCGCTCACCGAGCACCGATCCCCCATACGGCGCCTCCAGGAGGCGCTGCACTAGACATGCGAGCCACTCGAAACGTTCACGATCGCTTCGCGGAGCAGCGAACGCCCGAGACGGTCTCCGCGCCGTTGCCGTGGGAGGTCGCAGATGCATTGCGAAGAGGCGAGTGCGCATCCGACCGCGAATTCGATCGATTCTTGCCGACGCGACTGCGGGTCGTTTCTGCGCGCTATTGGACGCCTCTCCGCGTCGCCGTTCGGGCAGCCGTATGGCTGGACGAGCTCGACATTCGCTCGCTGGTCGACATTGGTTCCGGAGCAGGAAAGTTTTGCGTTGCTACGGCCCTCATGAGCCGCTGCGCCTTCTTGGGTATCGAGCACCGGAAGGACCTGGTTGCGACGGCGGGCGCGTTGGCCGAGGTGTTCGGCGTTCAGGACCGCGTCGCCTTCGTTGAAGGGGCCTTCGGAGATGGACCGCTGCCCGATGCCGAGTGCTACTACTTCTACAACCCGTTCCTCGAGGCGATGCTGGGACAGGAGGATTGGCTCGACGACCACGTAGAGCACGGCGAGTGTCGCTACGATCGCGAGATCTTGGCTGTCGAACACTGGCTGAGCCAAGCCCCTGTTGGCACCTACGTCCTGACCTACAATGGCCTGGGCACCGAGCTACCGCGCGCTTACACGGAAATTCGCCGCGACCAGAGCTTCCCCTGCAACTTGCGGCTGTATCGCAAGCTCGTCGATCGTCGGTAGCTCCGCAAGCCTTCGTGGGCGTGAGACCAGGGCGCGACCCATCGTCGCGATCATCGCACGTGAGCCCCAGGCGTTGACCGCGCGAAATGTCGCGTCGGTAGAAGGGGAGACTTGGTGGCGCCGAAGCGACATCGCGTACATCATTGCGCCCGATGCCCTTGAAGAAGCGACAACCTGACATCGTCTTCGAGCCGGTCATGCGCTCTGGCGCCATGAAGAAGATCGATCAGATGCTGAGGGTTGTTGCCGGCAAGGAGGTCACCTTGACGCTGATCGGTGAGAGCGGCACCGGCAAAGAGGTCCTAGCGCGTCGAGCCCATGAGCTATCGGAGCGCCGTCGCAGCCCCTTCATTCCCATCAACTGTGCGGCCATTCCTGAAGCGCTCTTTGAGAGCGAGTTGTTCGGGCACGAGCGGGGCGCCTTCACGGGCGCTAGCGACCGGGCGCGTGGGAAGGTCGAAGCGGCTGAGGGCGGGACGCTATTCCTCGACGAGATCGGCGAAATGCCCCTGCCGATGCAGGCCAAGCTCTTGCGCTTCCTCGAGAACCGCCGCTTCATGCGCGTCGGCGGCTCGACCAAGATCCAGGCCGACATTCGCTTGTTGTGCGCAACTCTACGCCCCTTGGCCGACGACGTCCGCGCAGGCAGATTCCGCGCAGACCTCTTCTACCGTATTCAAGGCATCACGCTCAACGTGCCCGCCTTGCGCGAACGGCGCGCCGACATCGCCCCCCTCCTGAATCAGTTCTTGGCTCAGCTCTCCGCTCGTCATGGGGTTCGCGCACCCAAGTTCAATCGGCAGTCAAAAGCCATGCTCCTTCAATACGACTGGCCAGGAAACGTTCGTGAGCTCCGGAACGTCGTGGAGACACTTTGTCTGTTGAAGGAGGGGCGACAGGTGCGGCCCACCGATCTTCCCGACAGCGTTCGTGCTCAGGCGCAAGCCGCGGCCCCCGGCGTCGGACATTCCGGCAAGCTCGCGCTCGAGCTAGATGACGGGCTCGAGGCGCTGACGCGGCAGATCATCGAGGCCGCTTTGGAGGCTGAAGAGGGGAGCACGGTCAGGGCCGCTGCACGGCTCAGAGTCAGCCCCAGAACGCTGCAGCGTCACGTCGCGACCGGACGGGTTCGCGCCCCTGGACGCACCGCAGAGTGAGCTGGTCTGCCGTTGGCGAGCCATTCACGGCGGCGAGCCCCGCACGCTTCGTACACGCTGCCGCGTAGTCACCTCGGGACACCAGAACCCCCGACCTTCCGGAGCAGACGCAGCACAGCCGGAAGAGTGCGATCGACTCGCACCTCGTCGAGGCAGTCTGGCAAGCGCCCTCCGACGCCGTTGTAAGTGAGGACGTAGGCGCCCACGGGCAGCACCGCCACCAGTGCGCGGAGACGGCGCAGATCCGCTCGAAAGCGCTCGCGACTCAACTCGACCTGATCGTCCAGCGCCTCGCCGGCGGAGAACAGATTTTCCTCGAACGGGTTGTACAGGTAGTAGCAGTCCGCGACGGGCGTCTCGATCTCGCCGAACCTACCGCAGACAATCGAGACGCGTTGGTCGACGGCGAGCAATCGCGCCAAGTTGCGCGCGACAGTCACGAGTTGTTGACGCTGCTCGATACCGATGAAGCTGCAGGAGCTGATCAGCGCACCGGCCACGCAGAACTTGCCTACACCCGACCCGATATCGACAACCGATCTGACACCGAGCTCCTCGAACCAAAGCGTTGCGCGCTGAACCACCTCCAGCGGCGTCCAGAACCGGTCGGAAGCCGCTCGCAGGCGCACGGGCAGCAGGCGATCGAAAACGTGATCGCGAGGCCGCCCCCGAGCATCTAGCATGCTCGATAACTCCGCCAGCGCTCGTGCGAACTGCCCGGCGGGAGCGAGCTGGTCGAGCGATCGGCCTAGTCCCTCCATTGCGCAGGCCTCACTCGCGATCCGCAGCGCGTCGCAGACCAGCGCAGCAGGTGCTGGATCGCGCAGCACCAGCGGAGGCAGTGGCGAGCGCTCGAACGCTCGCCAAATCTGGGATTGCTCGGAGTGTCCCGCGACACAAACAAGCACGAGGTCCGGCCGGCGCGCATGAAGGGTGCTCAGGGCCGCAAGCCAGCCGGACAGAAGAAAGTCACTGACGAACACGACCGCCGCGCGCGTGTCGATCGTCAGCAACCGCTCGACCTCCAAGTCAGCCAGCCCCGTGAACGGTACACCGCCGTCGCACAGGTGAGCCTCCAGGGCCCGGGCGCTCGCGGAAGCGCGACGGACGATCGTGACGGGCGGCAGTGAGCTCTCGGAATGTGTCGCGGGGCACCGACCGTTCATTGTGGAGGTGAACGACGACGCTGCGGGCCGCCGAGAGTCCCCACAGCAAGATTCACACCATCGCATTGCCCTGCGTTCTGCGCGGTTACGGCGCCACCGGCACGCGCCCCGCCGAGCCCTGACCGGCGAAACGTCACCAGCCGTGTGAATTGGGACGTTCATTCATCGGAAGCGACAAAGTGTCGCGACTTCCGCCCATCGCGCAGTCCCGAGACGCATTGAACACCGCATGCTCGTTCAGGCGTCCCGCCAGTAGGAAATCGGCGTCCATCCTCGATGTCCTCGAAGGCCAAGGACTGGAACGCTCTTTGCCCTCGGAGCGCTCAGCTCAATGGCCCAAGCTGCACCTCCTCGCGTCGTCATCGTGAGCGCAAATGCGGAGACCGTCGATGGCCTCCAAGGCTACTTGGTTGGTGTCGGCATCAACGCACAGTCGGCCGGCAGCCTCGCCGCTATCGCGAACCTTCCCGCGCGAACGACGGCGGTGGTGCTCTTCCCCGACGGTTTCGATGCAGAAGACGCGCTTGGACGCGCTCGAGCACTCCACCGCGAGCGACCCCGCCTGTTGCTACTTCTGGTCACGCGCGACGCTCGGCGCTTTTCGGAGGCGCTCGCGAGCGATCAACGTGAGCCTCCAGTCCTGATCTTGCCCAAGCCGGCGTTTGGCTGGACGATCGTCGACGCGATACGGCTACATGCCCAGGCGCTCGCAACGACGGCCGCAAAGTGACTATCGATGCGCAAGCGCTCGCTTGGACGCGGAGGGAGGGCGCCACGGCGATTCCGCTGCGCGCGCTGCCGTGCGCATCGACGCGGAGCAAAAGCTGCCGCGCCGACGCGCCGGGCGAACCGCCGGCTAAGATCGCGGGTCGTGATGGCTAGAGCGAATCTACGAAGTTTATGTCCGTGATAGTCAGCGTGCGTGCCCCTGCTGCGCTGCTTTGTACGCCGATTTGAATTTGGGTGACGCTCTCGAGCGTGAAGGCGGGATCGCTGAGGGAGGTGTTGAAGCAGTTCGTCGGTGTGCTGAGGTCGACGCTGTAGACGGGGCCGGACGCGATGGCGAGGTCCCACTGACAGCCCTTCTTGGCGCCGTCGGCTAGTACGACGATGAGCTTCGTCGCGGCCCCTCCGGTCAGGCTCGCCGATAGGCTGAGCGCTTCGAACGAGCTGAGGTTCACGCCGCCTGGCAGGAACGAGCCGGCGGTTTGAAACGCTAGGCGACCGTGCTGCGACGCGCCCGTGAACGTGAACGTCGCGGTCGAGCTGGTCTTCGTATACGCCTCGCTGGTGATGAGCTGCGGGGCGTCGGCGAAGGCGGCCGTCAGCGCAAACGCGAACCAATCAGCGCCGCGCAGCGTGACACCGGCACCGTCGGCGCCGTCCACGCCGTCCGCGCCGTCCGCGCCTGCAGGTCCCTCGAGGCTGCCGGTCTTAGTCCAGCCGCCCGCGCCCTTGGCGTACAGATCGCCCGTCGCCGAGTCGATGTACACGTCACCAACGTTGCCGAGGCCAGCTGCTGGCGCGCCGCTACCGGTGCGCACGCTCGCGCCGTCGGCGCCGTCCGTGCCAGGTGTACCAGGATCGCCCTTCGGTCCAGCCGGGCCGCCGCTCAGGTTGGTGATGACGCTCCAGGCCCCGCCAGCCTTTTGGTAGACGTCACGGCTCACGGTGTCGATGTACAAGTCGCCGTCGACGCCCAGCCCTGCGGCGGGCGCGCCCGTGCCCTTCAAGATCGCGCTGCCGTCTGCGCCGTCGTCCCCGTCTGCGCCGGGGTCGCCCTTCGCGCCAGGAGCGCCGTCATCGCCGTCCGTGCCGTTGGTGCCGTTGGTGCCATTGGTACCGTCGTCTCCGTCTGCGCCGTCTTTGCCGTTCACGCCCGCGGGACCAGCCGCGCCCGGCGCGCCATCAGCCCCGTCTTTGCCGTCACCACCGCCGCAGCCCACCAGCATCGTCAAAGCCAAGATCGTCCAGATGTTTCGCATATTGTCTCCTCGTGGCGCCGGCCGCCGCGCAACCCAAGCGCGACCCGGCGCAAACCGTACCCAACCGCGAAGCCTGGCCCAGCCGCCGCTCGAGCTCAACACAACTGGAACTGGTTCCCTAACTCCGCGCCAAACCAGGGGAATTCCCCCAGACTCAAAAAGTGAGAGAGCCTGCAGTCTGCCTTTCCTCCCAAGACTCCAACCACCTTTGCAACGCGAGCTCGCGCAAAGCGCGAGCCAGAACCACGCCAACCGACCTTGGCACCAGCAGATCTCGATCCGCCACGGAGGACCGGAGTGAACAAAACTCGGCGAGGCCCAGCGCCGATCGCGCTTCAGGTCGAGCGGGTCGACCTGGGCAATGGGCGAAGTGCGGAGGAGAACAAGAAACAAACGGCCGAGCGCCGATCGCGCTTCAGGTTGGAAGGATCGCGAGATGCCAAGGGCAGGGCACGGAGGTTACTTAGATTCAAACAGATCGTCGAAAACGCGATCGAACTCGTCGTCGTTGGCCGCGCGTTGGTTGGCGTGCGCGCTGGGCGCGGGCGCGGGAGACAGGTGCTGGATGCGCTCCGAGACGTCGCGGTAGCCGGGGTCGCGGCGGGCGATCTTCTGGAAGTAGTAGAGGGCGTCTTGGTTCTTGCCCTTCATTTCGTAGACGTTGCCCAGGTCGTAATACAGGCTCATCTCCTGCTCGACCGTCTTCTGCGCGGCGGACAGCGCGCGCACGTAGGCTTCGGCGGCGCGATCGAGCTGGTTCTGCTCGAGGTAGATCATGCCGATCATCGCGAAGCACATGCACTCGCGCGCGGCGTCGCGGGCGGCCGTCTCGAACTCGCCGACGGCGTCGGGCAGTAGCCCCATTTCTTTGTAGGCGACTCCCAAGTCGTAGTGCGTGGCGCTGTCGTTGTCGGCGACCTGCGCCTTCACGCCAGCCTTGAACTTCTCGAACACCTGATCGACGTCGATGTCTTGCGTCGACGACAGCATCTGGCGTGAAGACTCGGCCGAGAAGCTCTCGGGCGCGGGCTCGAGCGCGTCCAGCGCGCCGAGCGACTGCGCCACGTCGTAGCCCTGACCGGTGCCGTGATCGCTCAGCTGCGAGCGCTCTTTGGTCTGGCTCTCGCCGGAGCTGGC
This sequence comes from Polyangiaceae bacterium, assembly GCA_036261775.1. GTDB lineage: Bacteria > Myxococcota_A > Polyangia > Polyangiales > Polyangiaceae > PMG-095. The sequence continues at coordinate 28,413 of DATAKF010000478.1, forward strand.
TAGCTGCGCGTCGATTTCGCTCAGTCGCTCGAGCACCAGCTTGTGGTTCGGCGTGCGCGTCAGCTGCTCGACCAAGATGTTCTTGGCGTCTTCGTACAGGCCGCGGGCCGCGAAGAACTCGGCTTCGTCGAGCACGTCTTCCAGGCCTTCGTAGCTCTGCTCGGGCGCAGCCGCTGCCGGCGCAGGCGGCGGGATGAAGTCTTCGACGATCGAGATCTCTTGCTCGTCTTCGTCCTCCTCGTACTGCGCCAGCTCGGTGACGTCGGTGGTCTGCTCGCCGCCGATGCCCAAGTCGTCGTCGGGCTGCGAGCCCATCGGAAAGCTCGGCAACGGCTCGTCGGAGCCGGGGCCACCGAACGGATCGTCCATCGCCGACAGCGAGCGCTTGGCGGACAGGCTGCGGCCAGGTTCGCTGTGCATGGCTTGCTCGACCGACGCCTCTTCGAGGTCGTAGGACGGCAGCGGCTCGTTCGGATCGAAGCCGTCGGGCTGCGAGCCTCCGCTGACCATGCCGAGCATCTCGTGCGCGCTGCGGACGCGCGTGCGGCCGTCGTCCACCTCTTCGGTGTAGGGGCTGGAGCCCGTCGCGAGCTGCTCCCAGAGCAGCAGCGCGTCGTGGTTCTCGGGGTCGACCTCGAGCACTTGCGCCAACAGCAGCTCGGCCTGACCGACGTTGCCGACCTCGAAGTACAGCTGCGCGACGTTGATGCTCTCTTGTTGCGCCGCCTCTCTTTCGCCGGCTTCCAGCAGCAGCTCGCGTAGCTTTTCGCGGATTTCGAGCGAGCGCGGGTCAATCTCCAGCGCGATGTGCAGGGCCTCGATGGCCTTGGGGTAGAGCCGCAGCTTGCGGAAGGACTCGGCGTCGACGATGGCCTTGCGCGCGTGACCGCGGGCGTCGAACGAGCTGGGGTCGTTCAGCTCCTCGGCGACCTCTTGCTGCTCGTCCACCACCACGACGTCGGGCGCGCTGGCCATGCGCGGGCGCGGGTTGGGCAGGGTGACCTGCGCCGGCGCGGCTACGTCGAAGTTCTGCGAATCTTCGTCGATCAGCTCGACGTCCGAGTCGGAAAGCGAAGCGTGCGAGGACTCGACGGGGCGCACCGACTGCGCCGCCGGCATCACGCTGTCGAACGCCGCCACTTGGTCGTCGCTGGGCGCGATCTGGCGTAGATGGCCGAGCAGCTGGCTGTAGAGATCGGTCTTGTTCTGCTCGCGCGCCAGCCGAGCCATCTCTTTGTAGACCTCGACCGCTTTCGTCTCTTGGCCGATCAGCGTGAAGGCTTGCGCGAGCAGCCCGAGCGTCTCCAAATCTTTCGGATCGGCTTGGAAGCAGATCTGCAGCTTGGCCAACGCCTGCATGCCGTCTTCGCGCGTGGCGCGGCCCAGGTAAAGCTCGGCGGCGACGCGAGCAAAGCGCGCGTCTTGGCGGAAATGCAGGATGCGCTCGACGACCTTCAGCGCGTCGTCGGACCGCTCCAGGTTCAGCAGCAGCTCGGCCGCGGTCCAGAAGGAGTCGATGGCTTCGTCGAGCGACTGCACGCGACAGCACGCTTCGGCGAGCCGCAGGTGCGGCAGCGGATTGCCGGCGTCGAGCTCGACCATCTTGCGGAACACCTCGATGGCGTCCCGGTCGCGGCCGGCGCGCTGCAAGCGCGTGGCGACTTCGTCCCAGGCGGCCAGCGCGTCGCTGGTCAAACCAAGCTGGGTGTAAATGTCCGCCAGCTTGGGCACGATGTGCCCGTAGCGATCCGCCAGATCGGGCGCGTGCTTCTTGATGAGCTCGCGGATCTGCTTGTAGACGGCGATGGCTTTGAGCGCGAAGCCCTGCGCGGCGTAGAACTGACCGACCCGGTCATAGGTCGCGATGGCCTCGGGGTAGGCCGAGAGGCGCGCCTGAAGGTCGCCAATCTTCAAAAGCGTGCGAGCGTCGTTCGGATCCTCCTGAACGATCCTTTGGTATTCCACGATCGCCCGGTCGTACTTCTTCTTCTCGATGTACTTCTGGGCGGCCTGGAGAATCTTCTCGCGCTCGATAGACAAGGCTTCCGCCCTGATACCGGATTCGGCGGCCGAGCCGAAACGCTAGGATCAGAGGCGCCAAATCCTACGAACTTTCGCGGGGTTGGTCAAGCTGAGTAACCCGGCTGCCTCGTGGCTCTCGCTCGCTCGGCAGCGCTCGCTGCGTGCTACATTTCCGTCCAAGGTGATCACCATCGCCGATGTCGAGCGCGCGCAGGCCCGCATAGCCGGGGCGGTGCGGCGCACGCCGCTGAGCGAGAGCGCGGGTCTGTCCCGCCTGCTCGGCGCGCAGGTGTACCTCAAGCTCGAAAACCTCCAGTTTACGGGATCTTTCAAGGAGCGGGGGGCTGCTTCCCGGCTCCGCCTGCTGACCGAGGCCGAACGGGCGCTCGGTGTCATCACCGCCAGCGCCGGAAATCACGCCCAAGCCGTCGCGCTGCACGCTTCACGCCTGGGGGTTGTGGCGACCGTCGTCATGCCCGAGGGCACCCCGCTGGTGAAGGTGCAAGCCACCGAAAGCCACGGCGCGCGCGTCAGGCTGTTGGGCTCGAGCTACGACGAAGCGGCGGAGCACGCGGCGAAGCTGGCCGCCGAGACGGGCGCTATCTACGTGCACCCATTCGATGATCCCGAGGTCATCGCCGGTCAGGGCACGATCGGGCTCGAGCTGCTGGACCAGCTGGCCGAGATGGACGCCGTGATCGTGCCTGTGGGTGGCGGTGGGCTCATCGCCGGTATCGCCACCGTTCTGCGCGAAAGGAAGCCGGAGGTGCGCATCATCGGCGTCGAGTCGCGCACCTTTCCCGGCATGCGTCGCGCGCTGGAGTCGGAGCTACCCCACTCTTTGCCGCCCACCGCGCTACCCGGCGGAAAGACGATCGCCGACGGCATCGCGGTGCGGCGCGTTGGGCAGCTCACCCGCAAAATCGTGCGCGCGTTGGTCGACGAGATCGTGCTCGTGGACGAAGAGGAGATCGCCGAAGCCATCTTGCTCTTGCTCGAGCGCGAACGAACGGTGGCCGAAGGTGCCGGCGCCGTCGGGCTCGCGGCGCTGCTACACCGCGACCTGGGGCTCGCGGGGCGGCGCGTGGTGATCGTCATTTCAGGCGGCAACATCGACGTCAACCTGGTCTCGCGCATCATTCAGCGCGGCTTGGTCAAGAGCGGCCGGCTCTGCCGCTTGTTCGTCACCGCTCGCGACGTCGCCGGGACGCTGCATGGCATCACGGGAGCGGTCGCGGCGGCGCGCGCCAACATCGTCAGCATCGAGCACGACCGCGAGTTTTCGGGCGTCGAGCTGGGTCACACGCGCGTGGAGCTAGTCATCGAGACCGGCGGCGCCGAGCACATCGCGCTGGTCGAGGCGGAGCTGGCCCGGGCGGGCTTCGAATTTCGAAGGGCGTGAGCTACGCCTCGCCCCTTGCACGCCAGAGTTTCGAGGTTTTCAGCGCGGGCTCGGCCCGAAAGCCTAGCATCCGGGCGCTGCTGCGCCGCCCCCTTCATGGCCGTCGCGCGGCCCCCCTTGATTGATGAGGCCAGGGGTACAATGCTCTCTTGGTGCAACCGCATTTGAGCTCCGCCGCCCTGGGCGCCTATCGCGCACCTTTTGCCGCTGGTGGGCCCGTGGCCATCGACGAGGCCCTGTGCGGCCGGCTTTTGAGCGTAGCCCTGTCCAAGGGCGGCGACTACGCCGACCTGTTCTTCGAGTACCGCGCTGGCGGCGGGCTCAGCTTCGAAGAGGGCATTTTGCGCAGCGCCTCGCGCGGAGTGAGCCTGGGCCTAGGCGTTCGCGTCCAGAAGGGCGACGCCACCGGCTACGCCTACGTCGAGGACATGGAGTTCGACGCCATGAAGCGCGCCGCCGAGACCGCGGCTCGCATCGCCGACGGGGGCAAGACTATCGAGCCCGTGAAGCTCGAGCGCCGCGACGTGGCCGACCGCTACCGGCTCGAGCAAACGACCATGGACGTGCCTGGCACCGAGAAGCGCGACCTGCTCGAACGAGCCAGCAAGGCGGTGCTCGCCTTCGATTCGCGGTTGATCAAAGCCTCGGCCTCGTTCTCCGAAGAAGTGCGCGAGATTTTGATCGCGACCAGCGACGGCCGCTTCGTCCGCGACTTCCAGCCCATGTTGCGCTTCGGCATCAGCGCGGTCGCGGAGCACGGCGGCAAGCGCGAGTCAGGGCGCAGCGGTGGTGGTGGCCGCATGACGCTCAGCTACTTCGCCGGCAAATCGCCCGAAGATCACGCCAAGATCGCGGCCCAGCAGGCGCTGGTGCTGCTGGACGCGCGCTCCGCGCCGGCCGGCCAAATGGAGGTCGTGCTTGCTCCGGGCGACAGCGGCATCTTGCTGCACGAAGCCGTCGGCCACGGTCTCGAAGCCGACTTCAACCGCAAGAAGACCAGCAACTACAGCGATAAAATCGGCGAAGTCGTGGCAAGCCCGCTGTGTACGGTGGTCGACGACGCGACCCTGCTGCAGAGCCGCGGCTCCATCAACGTCGACGACGAGGGCCTGACCCCGGAGCGGTCGGTCCTGATCGAGAACGGCATTTTGCGTGGGTACATGCAGGACCGTCTGTCTTCCAGGCATTTCGGCGTTACCCCCACGGGTAACGGGCGGCGCGAAAGCTTCGCTGCCTCGCCCATGCCGCGCATGACGAACACCGTCTTGCTAGCCGGCCCGCACGACCCGGAAGAGATGCTAGCCAGCGTAAAACGCGGCATTTACGCCAAGACCTTCGGCGGCGGGCAGGTCGACATCTCGAACGGGGACTTCGTGTTCTCGCTCACCGAAAGCTACCTGATCGAGGACGGAAAGCTGACGACGCCGTTGAAAGGCGTGAATCTTATTGGCAACGGTCCCGAAACACTCCGCGAGGTAAGTGAATTGGGTAACGATGTGGCTCTCTCCGACGGCAACTGGACTTGCGGCAAAGACGGCCAAAGCGTCCCGGTCGGGGTGGGCTGCCCAACCATCAAAATCTCACGGATAACCGTTGGTGGCACTGAAATCTGAGCATTCCCGAGCCAAGAGCTTCGTCGCAGTCATCGGTCACGGACCGATGCTCGAGCGCGAAGAAGGCGCTTCGTCCACGTTGCGCCAGCTAGGCGCGACGGTAAGAACGCTCGACCTGTGGGACGACCCGGTCGAGCTCATCCAAGAAGACGACGACGAGCTGGAAGTGCGCCCCCGCGCTCTGGTTTTCGAGGCGCTAGACCGCCCCGACCTCGCCGTCGCCGCCCTCCGAGCGGTCCGGAAGGAACCGTATTTCGACAACGTCGGCGCGATCATTGCCGTAACAGTCGGGCAAATTGCCCGCATCGACCCCTCCACGGGTTTCGATGATTTCGTACTGCATCCCTACGTCCCGGAAGAGCTGTACGGCCGCATCCGGGCCCTGGAATGGCGGCGCAGCGAGTTCGCCACCGAAGAGCGCCACAAGGTGGCTGGCATCGTGGTCGACAAGGCCGGCCACGAGGTGTTCGTCGATGGCCGACCGATCGCGCTGACGGCCAAAGAGTTCGCGCTGCTCGCGTACCTGTGCGAGCGCCGTGGCAAGGTGCTCTCACGCGAGCACTTGTTGGCTCGCGTCTGGGGCAACCGCTACGAAGGTGGCCCCCGCACCGTCGACATCCACGTGCGGCGCTTGCGTGCCAAGCTGGGTGACGCGCTGCCGCTCGAGACGTTGCGCGGCTCCGGCTACAAACTGCGCGCGCCCGATCACGAAGAGAAGGCCGCGCGCGAAGCCGAAGACCACGAAGAAGACGAAGAAGATCTGGAAGAAGCCTGAGGCTGAAAGAAGCCTGGGCTAGAGGACGGAGCGCCGCGCTGTTCAACCGAGCAGCGCGGCGATCTGACCCAGGATGTCTTCTTCTTCTTCGGCGACCTCGAGGTCGGACAAGAGCAGTTCTTTCACGGCGCGCAGCGCGTCGGTGCGGCGTTGTTTCAACAGCCCCAAGTTGGGCGGCGTGAGGGGCGCTCGGCCGGTCAGCATGGCTTGCAGGCCCAAGAGCTCTGGCTCCGACAGCTTGCTGCGACGGGCAAACGCGAGCAGGCCTTCGGCTTCGGCCGGGGCTACCTCGTGGTCCGCCCAGGCCACCTGCAGCAGGAGTTTCACCAGCTCGGACGCGAACACGCCGTCAGGAATGCGCGAATCTGACACCGGGCCAGGCTACACCCGGAGCGCGCCGGCCCGCTACTGCGCGAAAACGGTGATATACGGGCCGGCATGGGCGAGAAGATTGGCGTTCTGTTCATCCAATCGCACGAGGGTTTCGGCGCCGACGCGGTGATTCACGCACACGTGATGCGCCACCTCGATCGCGAGCGCTTCGAGGTGCACGTCGCCTGCACGGCCGGCGACGGCGTGACGCCATCTCGCCCGCTGCAGATTCTGAGCGAAATCCCGGGGCTCCGCGTGCGGCCCACGCACTTCATGCCCGGCTTGCGCGGGCGCAGCGTAGGCGCGCTCTTGAACGGCGTGCGCGCCGGGCGGCATTTCCCCAAAGACTTCGCGGATCTACGTCGCTACGTGCGGGCCAATCACATCCGGGTGATCCACAGCGGTGACCACCCGCGCGACTGCGTGACCGGTGTCTTGCTGGGCAAGCTGACCTCTGCCAAGTCGATCGTGCACGTGCACGTGAAGTGGGCGAGTCACTACAGCGCGCCTGCAAAGTGGGCGGTGAGCTCGTCGGACGCCATCTTCAGCATCTCCAAGTACGTGACCAGCACCGTCGTGGGCATGGGGCGACCCGCCCAAGACGTTCACACGCTGCTCAACTGCGTGGACGTGTCGGCGTGGGATCCCGAGACCGATGGCAGCGCGGTGCGGCGTGAGTTCGGCATTGCGCAGGATGCGCCGCTGATCGCCTCGGTGTCGCGGCTGTTCTCGTGGAAGGGCCAGCGCGAGCTGCTGCAAGCCTTCGCGGCTGCGCGCCGCGAGCTACCGGCGCTCAAGCTGTTGATCGTGGGCGCCGACGAACGCGAAGCGCACGCCGGCTCGTTCACCGAAGAGCTGAAGCAGCTGGCGGCGCAGCTGGGCGTGACCGAGCACGTAGTGTTCACGGGCGCTCGCCGCGACGTGGCGCACATCATGGCGGCCTGCGACGTCTTCACGTTGCCCAGCTTCGAAGAGCCCTTTGGCTTGGTGTTCTTGGAGGCCATGGCCATGCGTCGGCCAGTGGCAGCGCTCGACAACGGCGGCACGCCCGAGGTGGTGGAGCACGGCAAATCGGGGTTGTTGTCCGCGCCGTACGACATTGCCGCTTACACCGCGAACATCTTGACCCTGCTGCGCGACCCGGCTCTGCGGGCCCGCATGGGCGAGTACGGCCGTAAGCGCGTGGTGGAGTACTTCAACGCTCAGCGCATGGTGGCCGAGACGGCTGCCGCGTACGAAAAGGTCCTGGCAAGCTGAGGCTGGGCTCTCGCTGCGCCGCTAGCTCGAAGGCTTTTCGCGCTCGGTGCGCACCCACTCGGCGGTGGCGCGCGGCGGTTTCTTGAAGCGCAAAGTCAGCTTCCACAGCACGTAGACGGGCGCCAGCGCTAGGTCGAGCAAGCCGCGCAGGCCGGTGCCCGAGACCGACCAGCCGCGCAGCACGTAGGCCACGACCGCGCCGAGACCCAGCCCGTACGCGGCCAGCGACAGCCGCCCTGCGCTGAGCCCGAGCCACAGGCTCGCAGCAGCCAGCGCGCCCAAGAACACGCCCACGGCGATGCGCGACAGCGGCGGAATGTACAGATCGAGCGCCAAGTCGAACAAGACGCGGCTGGGACGACGGAGACCGGCGCTCAGCAGGCGCCGCGCGTGCTGCTGAATCAGCGCCTTGCGGCCTTCCTCCCAGCGGCGGCGTTGCGTGTTGGCGGCCGCAGACGTGGTCACCATTTCGCCGTACACGTGAGCCTCGTCGGCGTAATGCACGCGGTAACCGGCTTCGCCGAGGCGCACGCCGTACTCGACGTCTTCGACGACGGAGTAGGCGTTGTGCGGAATTTCTCGCAAGAGCTCGGTGCTGAAGCACATGCCGTTGCCGCGCAGGCCGCAAGACAACGACAGCCGCTCACGCGCCCGGGAGCGCACGATGTGAAAGGCACCGAAGGCGATGGCGATCAGGCGCGTGCGCCAGCCCGCGTCGGGGTTACGGACGGCGTAGTCCGCCTGCACGGCGCGCGCGCCCAAGTCTCGCCGCGCCGCGAAGGCGCGCAGCAAGTTGGGCGAGATCAGCGTGTCGGCGTCGATGACCACGACCGCGTCGACCTCGGGCGGGGTCGCGGAGAAGACGTGGTCGAGCGCGTAGCCTTTGCCGCGCTTCTCTTTGTCGTGGCGGACCATGACGGTTGCGCCAGCCGCGGCGGCCTTTGCGGCCGTGTCGTCGGTGCAGTTGTCGGCGATGACCACGACCTCGAACAGCTCTGACGGATAGTCGACGGCGCGCAGGCTCTGCACGGTCTCGGTGATACCGGCGCTTTCGTTGTGTGCCGGAACGACGAAGCGAAAGCGACGGCTGGGCTCGGCCGCTACCGGCCGCCGCAAAGGTGCGGACAAAAGCGTGGCAAACAGCAGATAGGCCGCCGCAAAGTGCAGCGGGCTGCCCAGTAGAAACAAAAGGATGTCGAGGCCGGTGCCGAGCGTCACGTTGCTCCTTCGGCGGTGTAGGGGAAACCTGCGCGCGCGGCAAGCAACCCGGCTTTGCGCGGCCTTGCTGCGGCCCGAGCGCGCAAGCTACCATGCGCCCCAACGTGACCTACTCCGAATCCAAGCGTGCCGCCGTGGTCGGTCTGAAGCGCGCTATTTCGACGTCTCTGCTCCTGTTCGGGTGCTCGTTCGCGCTGCCCGGCTGCGCCAGCGCCGGGCAGTACGTCTGGTTCTCCGAGCTGCCCAAGAGTGACCAGGGCGTGGAGGCGGGCGACTACGTGATCGGCGTGGGCGACAGCGTCAACATTCGCGTCTACGAGCAGGACGGCTTGTCGGGCGAGCTGAAGATCAGGAACGACGGCAAGCTGGGCCTGCCGCTGGCGGGCGAGATCGTCGCCGCTGGCAAGCGCCCCTTCGATCTGTCGCGCGAGATCGAGCAGCGCTTGAAGGAGTTCATCGTGTCGCCGCGCGTGGTGGTCAACGTCACCTCGTCGCATCCCATCAGCGTCACGGTCGTCGGTGAGGTGGGCACCGTCGGCATCCTGACCATGGAGCCGCCGGCGCGCTTGGTGGACGCGCTGGCCAAGTCCGGCGGGCTCAACGATTTTGCAGACTCGACGAAGATCTTCGTGCTGCGGCAGTTTCCCAGCTTTCGGCGCATCCGCTTCAAGTGGGAAGACATCTTGCGCAACGAAGGCGGCGCGGCTGCTTTCCCGCTGCGCGGCGGCGACGTGATCGTCGTCGAGTGACGCGCGTCAGGTGCTGGGGACGCGTCGAAAGCGCGCCAGGCGCCGCCCCACGGTGCCTTTGAGCATTTCGACCGTAGCGGGCTGTACGGCGCCGCCGAACCAAGCCACCAGCACGTAAGCGATGACCGACGCCGGCACCGCCAAGAAGATGGAGATGGGCTTGGTGAAGTAAGCGACCGCGAACATGGCACCGCCGGCCACGAAGCCCATGAACAGCGATTTGCCCAGCCCGCGGTCGAACAAGCCGCGCGGTGCCAGCGCTATGCCACACACCACGACCAGCGCTTCGCTCAGTACCAGCGTCAAGCAGGTGCCCATGGCGCCGTTGCCCATGGTGCGCTGGAAGTAGGGCACCAAGAACGGGTTGCCCGCGACGCTGACGACCAGGCAAATGCATTGCACCACGGTCCAGGCCTTCTGCCGGTCCGCTGCCAGGGTGGCGGTGCCGAGCGGCATGCTGAAATAGACCAGGAAGACGAACAGCGACATCAGCCGCAGGTGATCGTTGGCGCCTGCAAACTCCTCGGCGCCGAAGATCGACACCCCGACCTCGGGGAACATGCCGCAGCCAACCGTGGCTGGGATCGCGATCAGGGCCACGCCATACAGGGCACCGCGCGTCACCCGGACGAACTCGTCTTTGTTCTCGGTGTGCAGGCGGCACAGCGTCGGGTAAAGGGCGTTGACGATGGAGGTGGCCGGGAAAATCAGCAGCCCAATCAGTCGCTGTGAAACGCCGTACCAGCCGATCACTTCCGGCGGCACCAGCTTGGCCAAGAACGCGCCGTTGATGAACGGCCCGAGCACCATAGCCAAACCGAAGACCACGAACGGCGTGCCCAGGCCGAGCAGCGCCTTGAGCGCGCCGCGCTCGTAGCTGAGCGTGCTCACCCCGACTTGGCGTAGCGAACGCTTCAGGTAGTACACGGTCAGCATCGCCACGACGATCTGCGAGATCAGCAGGGCCCTCAGAGCGCCGCCGAGCATCAGAACCGGCACCAGCGCGACGACCATCATCAGCTGCTGCGCCACGTGCGCGTAGGCTGGAATGTCGGTGCGCTCGAAGCCGCGGATGGTGTCCTTGAAACCGGCCGCCACGGAGTTCAAGACGGCGAGCGGGAATGACAGCGCCACGGCCCAGCGCGCGCCGGTGTTGTAGCCGAGCAGCCAGCAAACCAGCGCGAGTAGGCCCGACACGACCAACGAAGACATGGCGCGCCAAACCAGGCCCGTGCCCAGGAACGTGCCCGCCTTGGCTTTGTCACGCGCGACCAAGGCCGGGGTAGCGCCTTGTAGCCCCCACTCCAAGCCGAGAATCGCGAAGGCGCAGACCGTGGTCGCCAGGTACAAATAGCCGAATTCCTCCGGCCCCAGGTAGCGCCCGATCAACGCGTTACTTACTACGGAGATCGGAATCGTGACCGCTTGTGCAGCGGTCAGGAAGAACGTGTTCTTGACGAGTTGCCGGTTTCCAGCCGCCTCAGAGTCAGAAGCAGCGGACACACCGGCCGACTCGGCTGGGGCTGGCCCCGGGTCCGGCGCGCTCTGACTGGGGCTTGAATTGGGCACCGCCGACATGAACGGGAAGGACCGTTCCACATTGGCTGTCAGTCGTCTACTGCGGCTGCCGGCTGCGCTTTTCGCACGGGTTCTCCTGTGTAAGGATCGGCGCCCCTTGGCTGACAACGACGGTACCTCCACGTTCGATCCATTTGCTGGTCCTGCCATCGTCGCCACGGCGCCGACGACAGAGCCCCAACGTGAAATCTGGACGGCTTGCGCGCTGGGGGACGACGCTTCCCTGGCCTTCAACGAGTCCGTGACGCTCACGTTCGACGGCTCGCTGAACGTCGACGCCCTGCGCGGCGCCTTCGACGACGTGATCGCGCGGCACGACTCGCTGCGCTCCACGCTCAGCGCGGATGGTCTGAGCCTGCTGGTGGGTGCTCCGACGCCCGGAGCGCTCGAGCTCGTCGACCATTCGGGCCTCGACCCGGCGGCGCAGCAAGCCGAGCGGCTCAAGCTGGCTCACCAAGAGGTCCGCACTCCCTTCGACTTGCTCAAGGGCCCGCTGTTTCGCGCGCGCTTGGTCAAGCTGAACGACCGGCAGCACTACGTGGTCCTGACCGCGCATCACATCGTGTTCGACGGCTGGTCCAACGCGGTCCTGGTCGCGGACTGGGCGGCGCTCTACGCCCAGCGGCTCGGGGTCGCCCCGGCGCCGGAGCCCGCGCCCTCGTTCGCTGAATACGCGCGCACTCAGGCCGGGCTGCCTCCCGAGGAGGGCTTCGCGGACGAGGCCTATTGGCTGCAGCGCTTCCAGAGCGGCGTGCCGACCAACGTCGACCTGCCAAGCGATCGCTTACGCCCACCGCTCAAGAGTTACTGCGCGAGCCGTGTCGACCTACACCTGGACAGCGAGCTGGTGACGGCGCTGCGCCGCACGGGCGCCACCTTCAAGGCCAGCCTGTTTGCCACGTTGTTTGGCGCGTTCAACGTGCTGGTCAACCGCCTCAGCCAGCAAGAAGACTTGGTCGTCGGCATTCCGGCCGCAGGTCAGAGCCAGGGCGACTACGCCGGACTGGTCGGTCACTGCGTGAACATGCTGCCGATTCGCAGCAGCGTGCTCCGGACCGAGCCGTTCTCCGAGTTGCTCGGGCGCGTGCGAGCGGCGCTGCTCGACGCTCAGGAACACCAAAGCTTCACCTTCGGCAAGCTGCTGACCAAGCTGCCGCTGCCGCGCGATCCGAGCCGGCTGCCGCTCGTGTCCGTCATCTTCAACGTCGACCGCGCGTCGAGCGAGGTCCACTTTCCAGAGCTTGCGCACCGCGTGTTCAGCAACCCGCGCGCGTTCGAGAACTTCGACCTGTTTTTGAACGCCGTCGAGGTGGACGGCAAGCTCGAGCTCGAGTGCCAGTACAACACCGATCTGTTCGACGCTTCGACGATCACGCGCTGGCTGGCGTCGTACGAGACGCTGCTGCGCTCGATCACGCAGGAGCCGACCGCGTTGGTCGGCCACCTGAACGCCGTCTCCGAGGCCGATCGCCAACAGATCTCCGCCTGGAACAAGCGCGGTGACGCCGAGTTCCCGCGTGACCGCTGCGCGCACGATCTAGTCGGCGCCGTCGCTCAGGCCAATCCGGACAAGGTGGCGTGTGAGTTCCAAGGCCAGAGCCTGAGCTACGCCGAGCTGAACGAGCGGGCGGAAGCCTTCGCTCGCAAGCTGCGCAGCCTGGGCGTGCGCCAGGGCAGCCTGGTCGGACTGTGCGTCGAGCGCTCGCCCGCGTTGATCGTGGGCGCTTTGGCGATCTGGAAGGCCGGCGGCGCGTACGTGCCGATGGACCCGGGCTACCCGCGTGAGCGTCTGGCCCAAATGCTCGAAGACTCGCAGGCACCGGTGCTAGTCACCGAAGCTGCGGTGAACAAGGAGCTCGCGCTGCAAGGCGCGGCGCTAGCCTTCATCGACGAAGCTCCGGGTAGCTTTCCGGACATCTCGCTCGACCACGACCGCGCGACGCCCGGCAGCCCCGCGTACGTCATCTACACGTCCGGCTCGACCGGCAAGCCCAAGGGCGTGCTGGTGCCGCACTCTTCGGTCGTCAATCTGCTGTCCAGCGTGGCCAAGGAGCCCGGGCTCTCGAGCAGCGACGTCGTGCTGGCGGTGACGACGCTGTCGTTCGACATCGCGGTCTCCGAGATTTGGCTGCCGCTCACGGTGGGCGCCAAAATCGTGATGGTCAGCCGCGAGACCGCGTCCGACGGCGGCTTGCTGCGTGAGGTAGTCGAAAAGCGCGAGGTGACGTTCATCGACGCCACGCCCGCAACCTACCGGCTCTTGCTCGCCGCAGGTTGGACCGGCTCGAAGTCCACCAAGGCCATCTGCACCGGTGAAGCCATGCCGCTCGACTTGGCGCGGCAGCTGCTCGGTTGCTGCGGCAGCCTCTGGAACGGCTACGGCCCGACCGAGACCACGGTGTGGTCGACGTTCTGGCAGGTGCCGCCGACGCTGACGCGCGTGCTGATCGGTCACCCCGTCGACAACACGCAGATTTACGTGCTCGACGAGCTGCGTCACCAGGTGCCGATCAACGTGCCGGGCGAGCTTTACATCGCCGGCAGCGGCGTGACCCTCGGCTATTTGAACCGCCCGGAGCTCACCAGCGATCGCTTCGTCGACGATCCGTTCGTGCCGGGCACGCGCATGTACCGCACGGGTGACGTAGGCCGCTGGCTCCCGAGCGGTGAGCTCGAGTGCATGGGCCGCAACGACAACCAGGTCAAGCTGCGCGGCTTCCGCATCGAGCTCGGAGAGATCGAGAGCGCGCTGGGTCAGCACGAAGCGCTCGGCCAGGTCGCGGTGATCAAGCGCGAGGACCGACCGGGTGACGCCAAGCTGGTCGCCTATTTCGTGGCCAAGACGGAGGCGCCGCCGGCCGCCAAGCTGCGCGAGCACCTGAAGAAGACGCTGCCGGACTACATGGTGCCGGCCACCTTCATGAAGCTCGATCGCATGCCGCTGACGCCCAGCGGCAAGATCGATCGCCGCGCGTTGCCCGCGCCCGAAGCGCAACCGGCTGGCTCCGACGCCGAGTTCGTGGCCCCGCGCACGCCCATGGAAAAGACAATGGCCGAGCTGTGGGCGGCCATGCTCGGAGTGGGTCGCGTCGGCGTGAACGATGATTTCTTCGCGCTCGGCGGGCACTCGCTGCTCGCTTCACAGATCTTGGCGCGCCTGCGCCGCGATCACGGCGTTCAGCTGTCTTTCCGGAAGTTCTTCGAAGCGCCCACCGTGGCGCGCCTGGCCAAGGAAGCCGAAGCGGCTGCTGGCGTCGCGGCGCCCGTGCAGGTGCCGCTGGTGCGTCGCGCGCCCGGCACGGCCGTGCCGCTGTCGATGGCTCAAGAGCGCATCACGCTGATGGAGCAGATGCATCCGTCGCAGCAGACGACGCACATCTTGCCCGCGGCTTGGCAGATGACGGGCCCGGTGGACTTGAAGCTGCTGCAGGCCGCGCTCGACGTCGTGGCGCAGCGTCACGAGACGCTGCGCACCGTGATGGGCGCTTCGGGCTCGCCGATGCTGCAGCACGTCAAGCCCGAGATGAAGCTGCCCATCGAGTCGCGTGATCTGCGCGACCTGCCGGAGGCCGAGCGGCGCCCGGCCATGATGAAAGAGATCCGTGAACGCACCACGGTGCCGTTCAACCTGTACGAAGGTCCGCTGTTCCGCTCGGTGCTGTACCAGCTCGAGGACCAGGTGTTCGTGTACTTCACGCTGCGCCACAACGTGATCTGGGACGGCTGGTCCTACGACGTGTTCTTGGCCGATCTGTCCGAGAGCTACGCGGCCTTGGCCGAAGCGCGCCCATCCAAGCTGCCCGAGCCGCCCATCACCTACGGCGACTTCGTGATTTGGCAGCGCGAGACCGTGAAGGGCGCCGAAATCGCGCGTCAACGCGACTGGTGGCACCAAGAGCTGGCCGACTCGCCCCTCGACCTAGCGCTGCCCTACGATTTTCCGCGGCCCACGCGCATGAACTACGAGGGCGGCACCATCATCTTGCGCTTCAGCCAAGAACAGGTGAACGCGCTCACGGCGCTGGGGCACCAAGCCAACACCACGCTGTTCATGGTGCTGTTTGCGGCCTACGCCACCTTGCTGCACCGCTACACGGGGCAGAGCGACATCTTGGTCGGCTTGCCCGTGCGCGGCCGGCAGCTGCCAGAGCTCGAGAACCTGATCGGCTCGTTCACGAACACCATCGTGCTGCGCGCCAAATTCGCGACTGACGAGTCCTTCGTCGATTTCTTGAAGAAGACGCGCGATCGCGCGCTGGACGCCTTCAGCCACGAGCAATTGCCGCTCGAAATGCTGCAAATTCGCCCGCCCGTCGTGCGCGCGCTGTTCTCCTTCCAAGACGCTCGCACGCGCCCTGTCGGCATCGGCGGCATCAGCCTCAAGCAGATTGACGTCGAGCCGCCGGCCGCCGCCAACGACTTGATGGTGTGGATGGTCGAGCGTCACGACCACATGGTCGCGGTGGTGAACTACAGCACCGAGCTGTTCACGACCGACACCATCAACATGGTGGTGCGCAGCTTCGCCACGTTGGTGGACGACATCATCAAGCGGCCGAGCGAGAGCCTGGCCAAGCTGCAGCTGGTACACGAGCAAGACGCGGCGCTGTTGAAAGAGACCCCGCCGGCGGCGCAGCCTGCACCGCTTCTGCACGAGCTCTTGTCGCAGCGCGTGGCCGAGCAAGCGGCTTCGCCCGCGGTGCTGCGCGGCGCGGCTGCCACCAGCTATGCGGAGCTAGACAGGCAGAGCCGCGCGGTCACGGCCGCGCTGCTCAAAGCCGATTTGGGGCGCGGCGCCGTGGTGGCGCTCAGCGCTTCGAGCGGGCCCGAGCAGGTTGCGGCCGCGCTGGGCGTCTGGCGCGCCGGTGGCGTCCTGCTGGCGTTGGATCCACGCGCGCCCGTCGACGTCCAGACCGAGCTGGCAAAGAGCGGCAAGGCCCAGCTGCACCTGCGCAGCGACGCGGCGCCCGCCATCGAAGGCGTACGCGCGCTGTCGCTCGAGGCGGCGTTGGGCGAGCCCGGGCAAGATGGCCCGGGTGTGAGCTCGGACGCGCCGGCTTGGCTGCGGGTCGAGCTGGCGGCGGATGGATCCTCGAAGCAAACCCGCGTCAGCCACGCGGAGCTCACCTCGGCGGCGCTCGCGCTCGCGGAGCTGGTGGGGCAGAAGCAGGGCCGCCTGGCCGTCAGCTTGGCTCCGCTCTCGCAATCCTTCGCGCTCGAGATCGCTGTCGGGCTCGCCAGCGGCAGCGCGCTCTCGTTGCCGCCGCCGGACGCTCGCATCGACGAAGCCTTGATCGACAACTTGGGCGACGTGCAGCCCAGCGACGCTGCCCTGGTCGTCGCCGCCGCCGTGTCCGAGCTGGAAGCAGCGGGCGGCAAGCTGCCGCCGGTTACGGTCGTGCTCGGGGACGCGCCGGCCGAGCTACGCGCCAGCTTGGCGGCGAGCTCGGGGCGGGTCTTGTTCCTGCGCCAGCTCGAGACGCCGACGTTTGCGCTCTTGAACGAAGCTCCGAGCAACGGCTTGCCCGGTACGCTCAGCGGCCGCTTGGTGGGGGCTGACGCGGGCGTCGTCACGAACGCTCGGGGCGAAACCTGCCCGATCGGCGTGCTCGGCGAGCTGCAGCTGCGTCGCGGCGGCCAGCTGCTGCCTTTGGGCCTACGCGCACGTCGGCTCGCGTCGGGCGTGCTCGAGGTAGCGACGCCCAGCTCGGACGTGCTCGATTTCGCCGGGCATCGCTTCGCGCGCGGAGCCGTGTCGGCTGGCGTGGCTCGGCACCCTGCCGTGGCCGAAGCGTTCGTGCGCATCGAAGCGGGGCGCCTGGTCGCCTACGTGGTCCCGGCGCCGAACGCCTCGTTCACCGAGACCGAGCTGCGGCGTCACGCGCGCGCGGTCTTGCCGGCTGCGCTCGTACCGCACGTCTTCGTCGAGCTGGGCGAGCTGCCGCGCGACGCCCAAGGCCAAGTCGACCAACCGCGCTTGCCTTCGCCGTTCGCGGCGCCCCTTGCTGCGCACATCCCAGCTCGCACCCCGTCCGAAAAGTTGCTGGCAAAGCTGTTCCTCGAGGTGCTCGGCGTGCCCCGCGTCGGGGTTCATGACAACTTCTTCGACCTGGGTGGCCAGTCGCTCTTGTGCTTGCGCGTCATCGACATGATCGAGCGCGAGACCAAGCGTCGCATGAGCCCCCGCATCCTGCTGCTCAACACGCTGGAGCAAGCGGCCGCGGCGCTCGATCAGCTGCAGGGCGGCCAGCCCGAAGAAAAGCGCCAGACCGCCAAGGAAGAGACCGGCGTCGCCGGTCGCGTGCTCAAGGGCTTGCGCGGCCTCCTGGGCGGCTAAGCCTCGCCGGGGGGCTGCCGTAACGCAGCCCCCTTGCAGAAACTACCGTGTCGGATCCGGGTCGCCTTGGGCGGCTCGAGATTTTACAGGGAGGCGGGGAGGCGGGGAGGTCCGCGAGGGCGAGAACGCATTTTTTGATTCGGAAGACCGATTCAAAAAATCATTTCCTCGGGAGCCAGCAGGGAGCGGGTTTTCAGGTTGCGGGTGGTCCGCGTGCTTTCAGGTCGCGGGCGGCAGCGCGAAATCAAAAAAGTCTCGCCTCGCGGACCTCCCCGCCTCCCTGTTATCCGAAAGGCACTCGCGACGAGCTAGCAGACCGGAAGCAACCCGAGGCGCATTCCCGATGCATGTCGTCCGTGCCCGTACGCCTTTCGGTACGGGCATGTTCACGCTAAGAGCGAGGGCTCAGCTCACTTGGACGTACTTGCCGGGAGTTTCGGGGTGGGGGACGAACCAGGCTGGGTTGCCTTGTTGGTCGCGGCCCAGGCGCGCGCCGGCGACGGGCGGCTGGTTGGCGTCGAGTGACGCGGAGGCTTCGCCGCCGGGCAAGAACTCGCCGGCCTGCATCTCGCGCACCGATTCCTTGAAGGCTTTGACGATGTACGCCACCTCGGCGTCGCCGTGCGCCATGGTGATGAAGCACGGGAAGCCGTCCCAGATGTGCACGCCGCGGTCGCGCAGGTAGCAGAACAAGAGCTCGCCGTAGGGCTGCGGCTCGGTGAAGAACGTCTTCCACAGCGAGCTGAAGTGGCGAATCTCCACCGGCGCGCCGACCGACTTGAAGAAGGCGTTCAGCTCGTTGGCCATGGCGGTCGTGCGGGCGTTGATGCTCTCCTGCAGGGCCGGGCCGTTCTCTTTCATGATCAAGAGCGCCTCGTGCACGGCCGCCATCGACAGCGGGTGGCGCACGAAGGTG
The DNA here is from genome assembly GCA_036261775.1 of Polyangiaceae bacterium. Classification (GTDB taxonomy): domain Bacteria; phylum Myxococcota_A; class Polyangia; order Polyangiales; family Polyangiaceae; genus PMG-095. The sequence goes on from DATAKF010000478.1 coordinate 46,652, forward strand.
CCGGCAAAGTAGGTGACGCCCGCGGTCGGAATCGAGGCGTCTCCGTACTGCCACTGACCACCGTCCAGCGCGTCCATCCACGGGTTACGGCCGGCTACGACGCCGATCGGCATGCCGCCGCCGACGATCTTACCGTACGTGGTCAGGTCGGCCTCGATGCCGTAGTAGACCTGCGCGCCGCCGGGGTGCACGCGGAAGCCCGTGATGACCTCGTCGAAGATCAGCGCCGAGCCGCTCTCTTTCGTGATCTTGCGCACCTCGTGCAAGAACGCGCGCGGCTGGAAATCCGGGCGGCGGCTCTGGACGGGCTCGACCAGCACGGCGGCGATCTCGTCGGCGCGCTCGCGGATGATGCGCAGCGTCTCGTCGGTGCCGTACTCGAGCACCAAGATGTTCGCGACCGCTTCGGCCATGATGCCGGGCGCGGCCGGGATGGAGCGCAGGTTCTTGGTGTCGCGCACGATCACTTCGTCGAAGATGCCGTGGTACGAGCCCGAGAACGCGACGACCAAGCCGCGGCCCGTCACGGTGCGGGCGATGCGTAGCGCGCCCATCACGGCTTCGGAGCCGGTGTTGCAGAAGCCGGCGCGGTCCATGCCCGTCAGCTCACACACCAGCTTGGCGGACTGACCCGCCAGCGGCGTCTGCGGACCGATTTCGGCGCCGCCTTCCATGCGCGCCTGCATGGCCGCGTTGATGCGCTTGTTGGCGTAGCCAAAGTAGTTGGAGCCGAAGCCGTTGAGCGCGTCGACGTACTCGTTGCCGTCGAGATCCCAGAGCCTGCAGCCCTCCGAGCGTGTCGAGACGATGGGGTAGATGATCTCTTTGATGCGCGGCTTGAAGCCGGTCACGACGCGCGGATCCGCGTGGCAATGGCGGTACTCTTGCGTGTGGGCCTTGGACTTGCCGGTCTTGCCGACGTAGCGCTGGGTGAGCTGCTCCAGACGCGCGAGTTGCTTCGGCGTCATGGCGTCGCTCTGCTTGTGGATGCGGGCGATGGCGCCGAAGGCCTTCTTCACATCGTAGGTGATTTGGCCCTTTTCCACGCCCTCGGTCGAGCCGTTGGCTTCGGCCGGGGCTGCAGCGGCGGCGGCGGGCGCAGGAGCCGGAGCTGCGACGGGCGCGGGAGCCGGGGCGGGAGCGGCCACGACCGGCGCCGCGACGGCCGGAGCCGCTAGCATCGAGCCGCCAGCCACGAGCGCCAGCTGCTGTTGCAGCAGGGTGAGCTGAGCCATCTGCAGCTGCAGCAGCTGAGTCATGGCCAGGTTGTTGCCGCCGCCGACAGGCGCGAAGGCCATGGGCTGGGGCAGGGCGAACTGGGGCGCGGCGGCCACGGGAGCAGCGGCCGTGGCTACGGCGGCGGGCGCTGCTGCGGCAGGCGCTGCTGCGACGGGCGCGGGCGCAGCCTCGGCCGGTAGGTTCTGATCGAGGTGCTTGGCCAGCAGCGTGAAGGTTGACAGCTCTTCCATCAATTGGCGGAAGGAGACGTTCACTTTGTAGGTGTTCTTCACCTTGGTCGCCAGCTGCGTCACCAGCAGCGAATCGACGCCGGCTTCGAGGAAGTTCGCGTCGGCGCTCGTCGTGCCGAAGTCGATGCCGCTGGCTTGCTCGAAGAGGCGCTTCAGCTCGTCGACGAGGCGCGGAGTGCGTGAACCGTTGGTGGCTTGTTGGGTGCTCATGGTGCTTGGCTCTCTGACTGTCGAGGTGGCTTCTTGGGGAAGGGATGGGCTGGCGGCGGCGGTGACTGGCCCGGCGCCGTTGGGGAGCTGCGCGGCCGCCACCGGTTGCGCGGTGAGCGGCTCGAGCCAATGTTTGGTGCGTTCGAAGGCGTAGCCGGGCAGGGGCACGCGTCGGCGTTTTTCGGCGCGGAAGAACGCTTGCCAGTCGACGTTGCTGCCCAGGGTCCACAGCCGCCCGAGCGCTTCGAGCAGCGGCTTCCACTCGCCGTCGTCCTCGGCCTTGTCGTTCAGGCAGGCGATGGCGGTCGGCTTCTGGCTGGTGTCGCCCGGCAAGCGCTGGAGTGACAGCGTGGTCAAGGTCTTGCGCGGCCCGACCTCCAGCAGCGTGAACGGGCCCTCGGCGTTGAGCGTCTTCAGCGCGGTGACGAAGCGCACCGTGCGTCGCAAATGCGAGCTCCAATAGCCTGGATCACACGCTTCGGCGTCGGTCAACCAGGTGCCCGTCGCGGTGGAGACGATGCGCAGCTTGGGCGCGCTCAGTCGCACCTTGCGCACTTCTTCGGCGAACAGCACCACGGCTTCGTCCATGCTGCGCGAGTGAAAGGCGTGGGACGTCTCGAGCAGCTTGGCGGCGATGTCGCGGCTCGCGAGCTCGGCTTGGAAGCGCTCGGCTGCGGCCGTGGGCCCTCCCACCACGCACAGGCCAGGACCGTTTTCTGCGGCCAGGTCCAGATCCGCCGGCAAGTAGCGCGCGACGTTCTCGGCGCTGTCGCGCACGCTGAGCATGGAGCCGCTCGGCATGCGCTGCATCAGCTGACCACGCGCAGCCACCAGACCCAGGGCGGCCTCGAGCTCGAACACGCCGGCCAGACAGGCCGCCACGAACTCGCCCACGCTGTGCCCGATGAAGCAGCTGGGCTCGACCCCCCAGGCCATCAGCGTCTTGGCCAGCGCGTACTCGATGGTGAAGAGCGCGCTCTGAGTGATCTCGGTGCGCTTCAGCTCGGCGCGGGCGGCGTCGCGATCGACCTTGGGGTACAGCACCTCTCGCAGATCGCGGCCCAGGCGCGGCCTGAGTAGCTCCGCGCATTCGTCGACGGTGAGCCGAAACAGCGCCTCGGACTCGTACAGGTTGCGCCCCATGTCGACGTACTGCGCGCCCTGACCGGGGAACATGAACGCCAAGCGTGGCGCAGAGGCTGCGGCTTTGTTGCGCGCGCCATCGCTGGCAGAGCGCAGCTTGTTCACGGCTTCCTCGACGCTTGTCGCCATGATGGCGCGCCGCTCGGCGAAAGGCGTGCGCCCGAGCGCCAACGTGTAGGCGACGTCGGCCAGTGGGAGCGAGGAGCGCGCAGCGAGGTGCTCCGCCAGCGCGTGCGAGCCGCGCTCCAGGGCGCCTTCGGTGCGGGCCGAGAGCAACAGCAGTTGTGGCGCGATGGAGGGACCGGAAGCGGCGGCGGGCGGCGCTTCTTCCAAGATGGCGTGCGCGTTCGTGCCGCCGACGCCGAACGAGCTCAAGCCCGCCAGGCGCTTGGCTTGGCCGCGCGGCCAGGCGCGCGCCGAGTCGACGACGAAGAACGGGCTCTCACCGAACGAGATTTTGGGGTTCGGCGCGCGGTAGTGCAGGCTGGCGGGCAACTTGTCGTTCTCGAGCGACAGCGCCACCTTGATCAGGCCCGTGACGCCCGCTGCGGCCGTGAGGTGGCCGAAGTTGCTCTTTACCGAGCCGATGCCGCAGTACTGCTTGTCGGCAGTCTGCGCGCGGTACGCCTGCGTTAGCGCTTCGACCTCGATCGGATCGCCCACGGGCGTGGCGGTGCCGTGCGCCTCGACGTACTGGATTTCGCGGGCGTTGACCCCGGCGTCTTCGAGCGCCATTTGGATGACCGCGGCCTGGCCCTTCACGCTGGGCGCGGTGAAGCTGGCCTTGAGACCGCCGTCGTTGTTGACGCCAACGCCGCGAATCACCGCGTAAATGTGGTCGCCGGCGGCCAGCGCGTCTTCCAGCGGCTTGAGCGCCACCATGGCCGCGCCGTCGCTGAACAGCGTACCGGTCGCATCGGCGTCGAAGGTGCGAGTGTGGCCGTCGCGCGAGAGCATGCCGCCGTCTTGGTAGACGTGGCCGGTCTCTTGCGGCACCGACAGCGCCGCACCGCCCGCGAGCGCGACGTCACACAGACCGGCGCGTAGCTGCAGCACGGCCGTCGCGATGGCCACGAGCGACGTGGAGCACGCGGTGTGGATGCTCAGCGCAGGCCCCGTGAGATCCAGCTTGTTGGCGATGCGGGTCGCGACGTAGTCCTTTTCGCTCGCGACCATCGTGGTGAACGCGCCGACGCGCCCGATGGCCTCGGGGTGCTGCAGCACGGCGTTCAGGTAGTAGCTGTTGTTGTGAGTGCCGGCGTAAACGCCCACGATGGCGTCGCCTGTCTTGGGGCCGTAGCCGGCGTCCTCCAAAGCGTGCCACGACAGCTCGAGCAGCAGGCGTTGCTGCGGATCGAGCACCGCGGCTTCCGCGGGTGACACGCCGAAGAACGCCGCGTCGAAGAACTCGGCGCCGTTCACGATGCCGCGCACGGGCACGTAGGCGGGGTCGTCACGATCTTGTGCGGGCACGGCCGCCAAGGCCTGCGCGCTGAGCGTGGCGACGCTTTCCAGGCCTGCTTCCAGGTTCTGCCAAAGCTTGCGCACGGAGTCGGCGCCCGGAAAGCGCCCGGCCATGCCGATCACCGCGATGGGCGCGCTCGCGCCGCGGTCACGCTTGACGACCCGCCGCGCCTTGCCCGAGGCGCCGGACGGATCCGCCAAGTACGCCGCCTGCCCGGCGATGGTGGGGTACTCGAAGAACTGCACGATCGGCAGCCGCTGGCCCAGCGCGCGCTCGGCCGCGGCCGCTACGCGCAAAGCCAACAGCGAGTTGCCACCCAGCTCGAAGAAGTTGTCGTTCGCGCCGATGCCCTGCACGCCCAGCACGTCTTCCCAAATCTCGAGCAGCTTGCGCTCGGTGTCGGTGCTGGCGGGCGCGTAGTCGCTGGCCAGCGCGGGGCGCTCGGTGTTGGGCGAAGGCAAGCTGCGCTTGTCGACCTTGCCGCTCGGCGTGCGCGGCAGCGACGGCAGCGCCACGAAGGCGCTGGGCAACATGTACTCGGGCAAGCGCCCTTGCAAGAACTCGCGCAAGACAGCCGGGCTCTCCGCGCCTTCCATCACCACCCAGGCGATGATGCGCTTGTCGCCCGGCTTGGGCTCGCGCACCGCCACGGCCGCTTCTTTCACGCTGGGGTGAGCGGACAGCGCGACCTCGATTTCGCCCAGCTCGATGCGGTAGCCGCGCACCTTCACCTGGCCGTCGAGGCGACCCAGGAACTGCAGCGGGCCGTCCGGCAGCTCTTTCACCAAGTCGCCGGTCTTGTAGAAGCGGCGCCCGGCGTACTGCCCGGAATTTTGACCCAGCGTGACGAAGCGCTCGGCCGTCAGCTCGGGGCGGTACAGGTAGCCGCGCGCCAGCGCCACGCCACCCAAGAACAGCTCGCCCTCTTCGCCCTTGGCGACGACCGAGCCGTCTTCGCGCAGCACGGCGAGCTCGACGTTGGGCAGCGCGACGCCGATGGGCGGCAGCGCCGGCCAGGTCGAGGGCGCGCCGGTCAGCTCGTGCGAGGTGACGACGTGCGTCTCGGAAGGGCCGTAGTGATTGTAGAGCTTGGCCTCGGGCAAGGCCGTGAACAGCTCGGTCAAGGCGCGCGTGATCTGCAGCTGCTCGCCCGCGGTGATCACCTCGCGCAAGGTGCGCGGCAGCCGGCCGTGCGCGACCGCGATGTCGGCCAGGCTCTGCAGCGCGATGAACGGCAAGAAAATGCGCGCAATGTTCTCGCGCTCGATCAGCTCCAGTAGGCGCAGCATCTCGAGCCGCAGCCGCTCTTCGACCAACACCAGGCGCCCGCCGCTGCACCAAGTGGAGAAGATCTCTTGAAAGTGCACGTCGAAGCTGAGCGGCGCAAACTGCAGCGTCGACGTCTCTGTGTTGCCGATGGAGTCTTTGAGCTGCCAGTCGATCAGGTTGTCGAGCGCGCCATGGATCATGGCCACGCCCTTGGGCTTGCCGGTCGAGCCCGAGGTGTAGATGGCGTAGGCCAGGCTCTCGGGCGAGTGGCGCGCGGGCAGGCGCTCGGCGTCGGCGCCAGTGGGCACGCCTCCTTCGAGGACGAAGTCGATTTGTGCCACCGCCGTCTCGCCTGGCAGGGCCAAGCCGCGTTGCTTCAACACCAGCGCTGGCCGCGCGTCTTCGAGCATGAAAGCCAGCCGCTCGGCGGGGTAACCAGGGTCGAGCGGCAAGTAGCAGGCGCCCGCCTTCAACACCGCGAGCAGAGCCACCACGGCCTCGAGCGAGCGCTCGAACGCGATCGCGACGACGCTGTCCGGCGTCACGCCTTGCGCGACGAGCTGCCGTGCCAGGCTGTTGGCCCGCGCGTCCAGCTCGGCATAGCCGAGCGAGCGCTCACCGAACGTGACGGCAGGGGCCTCACGCCGCTGGTCTACCTGCGCCTCGAATCGTTGGACGAAAGATTGCCCGCTCATTTTCCTGCCCGTACCGGGGCCAGAACAGTAGCGCCGCGCGTCCGAACGACAAAGCCCTTACGAGTCCGAAACGCCTGCGCAGGGCGCTCGCGAGCTACCAGCCGGATAGGCATTTCCGCAGGGTTACACGAGTGCCCGCGCTGTCGGCGCGGGGCTTGTCTGGCTCGTTTGGCTTGTTTGGCTTGGCTTGTTTGCCGGGTTCAGCTCGCGGGCGTAGCGTCAGAGCGCTGATTTCGGCCAGTGTGGCGGGCCGGTGCCCGCGAGTGTTAACAAGCGGCAAATGCTCGGACGCTTCGGCAAACTCGCGGTCGGCGGTGTCGCGCTCTCGCTGCTTGCCGCGGCCGCCGTTTTCGTGCGTGCCTTCCACTCCGAATCGGGCGTGTTCAAAGGACAGCGCCACGCCGTGCCGCTCTCCGACGAGGCGCGGGCCATCCCAGGCCTCTCGGCCGTCGAGTTTCCGTCTCGCAACGGCAATGTCATGCGCGGTTGGTACGCGCCCTCACGCAACGGCGCCGCGATCGTGCTGACACACGGCACTGGCGGCGATCGCCGGAGCACGCTACCCGAGACCAAGGAGCTGGTATCGCAGGGCTTCGGGGTGCTGGCGTTCGACTTTCCCGGTCATGGCGAGAGCGAAGGCGAAGTGCAGTGGGGTGAAGGCGAGGTGGCGTCGCTGTCCGGCGCGCTGGATTTCGTCGCCGCGCGAGCTGACGTGAACAAAGACAAGCTCGGCGTGGCCGGCTACTCGATGGGTGGGCTCATCGCCGTGCGGCTGGCGGTGACCGACCAACGAGTCCGCGCGCTCGCGCTGCTCGGTACTCCGCCCGACCTGAGTGAGGTCATTCGACTCGAATACGCGCGCTGGGGCAGCCTGGCGTCGAACGGCGCCCTGTTCGCGCTGAAGCACCACGGCATGACGCTCGATAGCGAACAACCCCTCGCCTTGGTCTCGCGGCTGTCACCGCGTCATTTGCTGGTTGTGGGCGGCGAGAAAGACGCCCTGGTTCCGGAGCGCATGGCCAGGCAGCTGTTCCACGCTGCGGAGCAGCCCAAGGAATTCTACTTGGTTCCGGGCGCGGCTCATGGCGCTTACTTCGACGCGCAGCCCGCCTCGTACCCTGCCAAGCTCGTCGAGTTCTTCGGGCGGGCGCTGGCGGTGACGTCGCCCTGAGCGCGCGCTAGGCGCCGCGAGCCACGGCGCGCAATTTCTTGAGCGACGACGTCGTCGTTTGCACGGCGTTCAGGGTCGATGCTTTGAGGCTGTCACGCAGTCGCGACTTGCCGACCGGGTTGAGCTGCCAGCCGAGGTGCCGATGCACGCGGTTGTTGAACTGCGCGGCTTTGACCCAGCGGTTCGTCTCGTCGGTCTGAAAGAAGAACGACAGCGAAATCGAGATGTCTTCGGCGCCGTTCTTCACGTAGTGGCCGCCCGCAAATGGAATGTGCAGCGCCGCGCCCGGGCGAAAGTCGTACTTCGAAGCGTGCACGTCCAAATCGTCGCGCCACAGGTCCTTCGAGGGCTCGCGGTCCATGTAGGACTCGCAGGCTCGCGCGGGTACGATGTCTTCACGGAAGTTCGGAAACACCGCCATCTGCTTCGAGCCGCGAATTTGCATCAAGAAGTTCGAGTAGCGATCGAAGTGGAACGGCGTAATCGCGTTCGGGGACGCGATGAACAGCCACATTCGCCCTTCGTAGACGCGCGGGGAACGCCCGGCCTTTGCCTGCAGCTCTTCGACGTCCGCCTTCAGGCCGTTGTAGAGATCGCGAAAGGCCGGGTGCTCGATCGGATCCATGACCGTGATGTACGAGCTGACCTCTTTGAGTCGCTCGAAGCTCTGCATCAGAC
>DATAKF010000479.1:0-7460 GCA_036261775.1 Polyangiaceae bacterium
CCGTTCTTGGTTGCAGCGTCCTCGAAGAATTGTTCGAGGCGTTTGACGGCGCGCGCCTTCCACGAAGCGTCGCTCAGCTTCTCCACCCAGAAGTCGGGTTGGCTCTCGTCTTTACAGCCGACGAGCATGGAAGCGACCATCACCGTGGCGGTGGTGGTCGTGGCGGTGCCAAGAACGAGCGAGCGGACTAGCGACACGACAGTACGCGAGGAGCGGAGCATGGAAATTCCTCCCGAGACGGATAGGCGAATGGACAGCTGAAGACCCTGAGAAGCAGGGGGGATGCGCCAGAAACTCGCGCAAAAACCCCAAGTTCGCGTGCGTGGGGACGCTACGCTGCTAGCCCCGAACCTGTCAATGAACGCCGAAACAGCCACACTGTAGGGCCGCGTGGGTAACGCGCTGCAGCATACTGAAGCGTGAGCGTCAGCCGATGATCATCGCTTCGGAAAGCGCGCTGCCACGCTTGAAGCGGCTGAACGCCCAGGAGCCAAAAGGCTCGGGCGTTTCGCCAGTCGCGATGGCGCGAGCCAGGCGTTTGCCGACCGCGGGCGCCATCATGAAGCCGTGGCCCATGAAGCCGCTGGCGAGAAAAAGTCCCGGCGCTTCCTCTACCGGCCCGACGATCGGCGCGTGGTCCGGCGAGAGGTCGTAGAGCCCGGCCCACTGGCGTTGGATCTTGAGCGACGACAATCCGGGGCAAGTGGCGATCAGCGCGCGCGAGTACAGCGCCAAGAAGCGCAGCGACGACGCTTGGCTCGGACCTGGCGGCGTCTTCGGGTTGCCGATGCCTCCGACGATCTCACCGCGCGTGGACTGCGAGAAGTACAGGCCCGAGCCCAGATCGGCGACGAGCGGTCCCAGGAAGGGCTTGAGCGGCTCACTGGCGCAGATTTCGTGGCGGTGCGGCTTTGTCGGTAGCTCGATGCCAACGCTCCGAGCAAGCTCGGGACTGAACGCGCCGCACGCATTCACGACGACCGGGGCGCGCACCGGGCCGCGCTCGGTCGCGACGCCCGAGACCTTGCCGCCCGATGTTTCGATCGCGTGCACCTTGCAGAACGTGTGAATGTCGACGCCGAGCGCGCGCGCCCCTTCGGCGTAGCCCCACACGAACGGCCACGGAAACACGACCGCGTCGTCGGCGTTGAAGCTTGCCGCGAGCACGCCGCGCATCTCCAGCTGCGGCACGATGCGCTCCGCCTCGGCGGCGTCCACCAGCCGCGTCTCCAGGCCCAAGCGCCGCTGAAGCTCGACGCTCTTGGTCAGCTCGCCAGCGCGCTTGTCGTCGCGCGCCAAGAACAAATACCCACCTTGCCGAAACCACGTGTTGATGCGGTGCTCGTGCGCAAACTCTTTGCACATCGCCAAGCTCTCTTGCATCAGCCGCACGTTGGCTTCGCTCGACCACTGCGCGCGCACCCCGCCGCCGTTGCGCCCGCTCGCGCCACCGCACAGGTACCCCGCGTCCAGCACCAAAACGCGCCGCCGCGGGTGCTCCTTCGCCAAATGATAAGCCGTCGCGAGCCCCATGATGCCCGCCCCGACGACAATCACGTCGACCGCATCCGGCAAAGGCCGCAAAGATCCACCACGCACAGTCACACCCAAACCTTAGCAGCTACGCCTCACGCCCGTAGAGCGCTGTCAGTCTCGAGATTTTTCACAGGAGGCGGGGAGGCGGGGAGGTCCGCGAGGCGAGAATTTTGGGGTTGGCGCTGCCGCCCGCAACCTGAAAACCGAGTCGTTCATTTCGCTCTCGACCCTCGAGGGAAATATTTTTGGCTTTGGTCCTCCAAAGACAAAAATGCGTTCTCGCCCTCGCGGACCTCCCCGCCTCCCCGCCTCCTGTGAATCTCGAGCCGCACCACGACGTGATGCGACTGGGTAGGGAGGCCCAGTTTCGCATGTAGCGACGCCGCCCAGCTGGGCGGCTGACTCGGCCTACCCCCGCTCGTTCTAACGGAGGGCTTCGAAGCCGCGCACCAGGGCTTCGTGGACGTGGCCGTTGCTGGCGATAAGTCCGCGTGAGTTGCTCAGCGATTCGGCGCGGTAGTCGATGGCGTCGCCGTGAGTGTCTGTCAGCTTGCCGCCGGCTGCGGTGACGAGCGCGTCGGCGGCGCAGGCGTCCCAGCGCTTGCCGGCGTAGCCGGGCGCCACGTACGCCTCGACCTCGGCGGATGCGACCAGCGTGCCCTTCAGGCCGGCGCTACCCATCACCAGCACTTCGCGCGGGTTCAGCTCGGCGAGGGCGCGCTCCAACAGCGGTCCGCGGTGCGAGCGCGAGCCGACCAAGCGGCCCTGCGCGACTTCGGAAATGGCGCTGACGTGAAGGTCCGTCTGCTTGCCGCCAGTGATGCGGAACGCGCCTTGGCCGACCCAGCCCGCGAACACGTCGCCGCGCGCGGGCGCGTCGATCACGGCCGCGACGGCGCGTGCACCTTCGACGAGGCCGATCATGACCGCGAACTCACCGTTGCGATCGACGAACTCGCGCGTGCCGTCGACCGGGTCGACGAAGAACACGCGATCGTACTTGCGAAAGTCTTCGAACGTAGCCGGGTCGCTTTCTTCGGCCACGATCGGCACGCCCGGAAACTCGCGCTCCAGCTGCTCGCAGATCAGCGCGTTGGCCAGCTTGTCGGCCTCGGTGACGGGATCTTGCGGGCCCTTGAACTCGACGTCGAAGGGGCGCGCGTAGACCTCCATCACGACCTTGGCGGCGCTGCTTGCGATGCGTAAAAGAACGGCGAGCTCGGCGTTCACGGACGAATACCCACGTTGGACAGCCGCGCTTCGAGCGCGCGCTTGGAGTCGTCGCTCAGGTACGGCGGTTCTTTGCCGGCGTCGCGCACCAGCTGGTCCAGCTGCACCGCGCTGCGGGGGCCGATCACCACCGAGCTCAAGGCGGTCTGCGACAGCGCGTAGCGCAGCGCCGCGGCGCGCAGGCTCGTCACGTCGCCCATCACGGCGGGGCGCAGCGCCGACAGCTGCGAAATCCGCTTGCGAAAGTCGTCGCCCGTCCAGCGATCGCGGCGGTGGTCACCGCTGGGAAACTGCTTGGTGCTCGGCCATTGGCCGCACAAAAGGCCGTGCGCCAGCACCGAGCGCGCGACCAAGCCGACCTGCTTTTCGCGCGCCAGCTCGAGCACGCCTTCCAGGTCTTGATGGTGAAACGCGCTGTACGCCAGCTCCAGCACCTGCGCGCCTTTTTCGATGGCAAGCTTGCCCGTTTCGGCGTCGCCCACGCTGGCGCCCCAGGTGCGCGCGGTGCCGTCTTCGACCAAGGCGTTCATGGTCTCGGCTACGTGCGGCTTGTTCAGCGCAACGCTGGACGGATTGTGCAAAAGCAGCACGTCGATGCGCCGCTCGAGGCGCTCCTTCGACTTCTTGGCAGCTGCGCGCAGGTGTTCGGCGTCAAAGCGCTTGATCGGCGGCGTCGCCGAGCGGTCCGTACCGATCTTGGTCAGCACGATGGCGTTCGCGTGCGATTTGAGCAGCCGCCCGAGCCGGCTCTCCATCGCGCCATCGCCGTAGGCATCGGCGGTGTCGAAAGCCGTGAGTCCCAGGCCGATGGCGCGCTCGATGACTTGGTCTTGCTCGGCCTCTTCGACCGGCCCGTAGCCGTCGCCCGAAAGCCCCCAAGTACCGAGGCACAGCTCGGGGATCTCGATGCCCGTTTTGCCGAGGGTGCGGAGGCGCATGACGGCCGCTATAGCACGCGGCCGAACGACCAGTAATGAAGCACCGTGACGGGCTGGCTCCATTGCACCAGCACGCTTCGTTCTCCGCTCAGCTGGCCCACACCCACCACGATTTCTCGGAAATTGCCCGGCTCCAGGGCGACGTCCTGCGCGAGCTGCCCCGCGAGCGTTATCCGCCCCTCGGCGCGCTCGGCTGCGGCTACGCGCATCACCAGCGAGCCACCCGGCTCGAGCTTCAGCCGAAAGGCTTCGACCCGGCGTTGGCGCCGCCCGCCATCGACGAAGCGAGCACCGCCATCGCCCGGCCAACCCTGTACCTCGACGACGTTGTCCTGCGAGCTGGCAGGGCCGACCACGTAGCCGTGACTGGTCTCGCTCTCCAGGTCGGCGACGTCGAGCTCATCGACTGGGGCGACGGAAGGAAACGTGATCGATTTCGCGCCGGAGCCGAAGCTCGAGTAGTCGGCGCGGCAGGCAACCATCACCGGGCCCCCAAGGATCGTGGCGCCGTCGACGCGCCGCTGCGTCAGGCAGTCGCCCAGCAGGCTCGGGATGCCGAACCACTCCGGGTAGACGAAGAAGTGCGTCGGCAGCTCTTGGCGGGGCATGCGCTCGTAGTGCTCGAAGCGTGAGCCCGCGCCAGCGATCCAGTAACGCGCTTCGCCTTGCGTCGTCAGGCCCACGATGTCGAAGCTGCGGCGTCCGGAGAAGAACGGAATGGCGCCAGCGTCGTTGACGCCCAGCTTGGCGTCGGGTGGGAGCTGCTGGGCCGCCCATTGGCCCAGCGACACCTGCTGGTTCGTGATGGCGGCCGCGCTCTGCGCCAGATCACCGACCGAGATCGGCGCGAGCTGCCAGAAGCCCCACCCGGCCAAGGCCGGTGCTCCCAACCCCAACCAGGCGAGCCGTGGCTGCAAGCGCGTCAACGGCAGCGCCAGTAGCTCTCCCAGGGCCGCCAAACCGAGCAGCCAAGGCCCGCTGAAGGGCCACAAATAGCGCAGTCGATTGACCAGGAACGTCTCGTACGTCGTCGGGATCAACATGCCCAACCCGACCAAGCACAAGCAGGCCGCGTGCACGCGCGCGCCGCGCCGCTCTGCTGCCAGCCACAGCGCCGGCAAGCTGGCTAGCCCGACCAGGCGATAACCCTCGGGTATGAAGGTCCACGACCACTTCTCGCCGTTGAGCAGCGTGCCGTAGAACAGCTGCACGTTGTACCAAACCGCGTCCAGCAAATGGCCGCGGTAGTACGGGTTGGTCGGCAGCCACTTGGCGAGCGTGGTCGTTTGCGTCGGCGTGCCAGTGAAGACCAAGTTGACGAGCGGCGCGCCCAGCGGCGCTGCCAGCGCTAGCAGGGCGGCAACGCGCGTTGCCTTGCCGCCGCGCGCGAAGGCGGCCGCAACGCACAGCGCGCCCAGCACCCCCTCCGGCCTGAGCAGCGCGGCCACGAACGCCAGCAGCAAGAGCTCTCGCTGGCGCGTCGCCGAGCGCTCGCCTTCCCAAAACTCAGCCGACAGCCGCGCGCAGCGCAAGAGCACGAAGCCGAGCGGCACCACCTCCATCGCGCTGCCGGCAAACCAAGTGTTGGCCGAAAACGACAGCACGAGCAGCCCAGCGGCGAACGCGAACGGCTGGCTCAAGAAGCGCCGGCTCGACAGGTAGATCTCGCTCGCCTGGCCAAACAGCGCCCCGAAGCCGAGCACCCAGGTCAGCGCGAGCAGCGTTCCGGGGCCGGCGCCCAGCCAAATCGCCGGCGTCAGCAGCGCTGGCCACAGCAGGCTGGTCGCGCCGGGCACGGGCGGCAGCCCCGCCGAGTACTCGAACGGCTGAAGGCGCGCGAAGCTGCGCGCGAACTGAAAGTGGATGTAGCTGTCGTCGAGCGGCGCGCCGAGGCGGCCGTCACAAGCCGCCCACACTGCAGATCCCGCCCAAATTGCGAGGCCCAGCGTAACGGCCGCGAACAGGGCCAGGCACGCCGCGTCAAGCCGGCGGAAGACTCCGCCCGGCTGTGCTACGGCTGCGCCGCCCGCGTCGCCTGGGCCGCTCAAAGTCATGTCCGCCGCCTCTAACACGAAGCCGAACCCGTACGCTGACGCCCCGCGCTTGCCCGAGGCAAACCCAGTGAATCTCGCGGAGCTGGTCTTGCCCGGCTTCCCGATCGAGCTGGAGATTGGACCGGGTCGGGGCGGCTTCTTGTTCGAGCGCCTCGCGGCCGTGCCAGAGCTCTGCATGCTCGGGTTCGAGATCCGTCGCAAGTGGGCGACCATCATCGACAACAAGCTGAAGGCGCACGGCTTGGGCGCGCGCAGCCGCGTGTTCTACGAAGACGCGCGCGTGGCCTTGCCGCGCGTGCCCGCGGCGTCGCTGTCGCGCGTGTACATTCACTTCCCCGACCCCTGGTGGAAGAAGCGCCACGAAAAGCGCTTGGTGGTAAGCTCCACGCTCTTGCCCGACGTCGTGCGCGCCCTGGTCCCCGGTGGCGAGCTGTTCGTGCAGACCGACGTGGAGGATCGCGCGCTCGAATACGAAGCCGCCATCAACGCCACCCCCGGCCTGGCTCCCGTGCCCGGCGGCCCGCGCCTGGCCGAAAATCCGTTCATCGCCCGTAGCCCCCGCGAGCATCGGGCCATCAGGGACGGCCTTCCTATCCACCGCCTCCTGTACACGAAGGTTTAGCAGCCGCAGTTGTTGGGGTAGGGACCCCAACAACCCACGCGACGCCGGGCTTCCTATCCACCGCTTGCTGTACCGGAAAGAGTAGGGGTAGGCTGCCTGGAATCATGCGGCTGAGACTCGGTGCGGCTTTCGCTTTGGCCCTGGCATTGGCCGGGTGCGCTACCTATCGAGAAGACCTGTATCGCGGGCAGCGGCTGTACGAAGACAACCAGTACGAGCGAGCGCTGGCGCTGTGGCGCGTGCTCGAGTCCGACACGGACTCGCTCAGCTTCAACGAGCAGGCGCGCTACGCCTACCTGCGCGGCATGACCGACTACCGCTTGGGCTTTCGCGCGGATTCGCGGCACTGGCTCGCGATCGCCAAAGCCATCGAGCAAGAGCACAGCGGTGGCCTCAGCCCCGAGTGGAAGCAGCGCCTGGACGAGTCGCTCGAAGACTTGAACAAAGACGTGTACGGCGGCGCCGAGCGCTTCGACAAGAGCCGCTCCACCTTCAAAGAGCACACCAAAGAAGCCGGCGACGACATGGGCACCGACAAGGCGAGTGGCAAGTGTTACGCCAACTCGGATTGTCCCGATGGTTTCATGTGTGACAACAAGCAGTGCGTTAAGTTGTAGGTCAGCGTCAGGGCCTCAGTCGCGAAGGGCTGACGTGGTTTTGCTTGTTGTTCCCGCTGATGGCGTCGTCGCGTCCGTGGCGAGCTGAGGCGCGATCGGCGCTCGGCCTCGCCGAGTTTGTGACTGGCCTCCTCTCGATCGCGGATCGTGATCTGCTGGTGCCAAGGTCGGGTGAGGGCGTCCTGGCTCGCGCTTTGCGCGAGCTCACGTTGTTCAGCAAACTCACGGACCGAGCAGCAGCAACAGCAGCATCTGCACGAGCTGCAGCATGTGCCCGAGCGGCAGCCCGCTCGCGCTCGCAACTGGGGGCTGACAGCTGATGACTGACAGCCCCCCGTGCGGCTGATCAACTGCGACGTAGGTCTTGAATCAAGTCTCTTGTCCGGAGCTTCTCTTTCTTGAGCTCCGCGACCTGCGCTTGCTCGCTACTACTTAGGTAAACCTGCCGTTCCAAGCGATTCAC
>DATAKF010000480.1:0-17731 GCA_036261775.1 Polyangiaceae bacterium
GCCCTGCTCAGAAATAGCTTGGCGTTCGCGTTGTCGAATGACATGGGCCGCTATGCCCCGCGGACCCGCCACGCGGAGGTGTTCGTGGTTGGCGCAGGAGCGAGCGTCAGCATGGCTCACTACGTCGGCGTCTACGAAGTGGTCGAACAGATCAAGCCCGATCCGCAGCGCGTGGCGATCACGCCTCTGAAGCCGACTGACGTCGCGGGAGCGGCGGTCACGGGCGGATACTTGTGGAAGGTCGACCGACTGGGTACGGGCGAGAGCGGCTTCGTCGCGGGAAACGCCGGCGGCGCGTTCGACTTTCAACAACCGTTCGTCTTCGATGACCCGAACGACCTCGACATCGCGCCGCAGCAGCGCGCGTACCTATCCAGCTACCTCGACGAAGTCGCGGAAGCCCTCGTAGCCGACGACTTCGTCAATCCCACAACGGGCCTTCACTACGACGAGCTCATCGACGTGACGTCCTTCATCGATCATCATATTTTGAACGTGCTCGCCAAGAACCCGGACGCATTCCGGCTATCGGCTTTCATGCACAAGGATCGTGGGGACAAAGTCGTCGCGGGGCCGCTGTGGGACTTCGATCGCACGATGGGCTGCTCATCCGACGTCCGAGCCGCGTCTCCACTCGGCTGGGACGATTCCGGCGCATCCGACGCTTCCAAGGCGTTCGACGTCGGGTTCTACCGAGGGCTCTTTTCTGACCCGGAGTTCACGGCGAAGTATTGGGCGCGCTGGCAAACGCTCTTGGCCGGCCCCCTGTCAGAGTCGGCGGTTGCGGACCGGGTCGACGAGATCGCAGCCCAACTAGACGCCACCGCGGTCGAGCGCAACTTCGAGCGCTGGTCCTACTACGCGCCCCGCGTCAGCCATCAAAACGAGCTGACCCTGCTGAAGCAATGGCTCGCCGAACGCCAGCAATGGCTCGCCCAATGCTTGGAGTTGCCCGACCCACGCGACTGTGCGGCCACGTCCGCCACAACGAATCACTCAGAGGAGTGACGGGGCGCTCGGGCCCAACGGTCGCTTCCGCAAAGTCGCCGAGCGGGCGCTGGCGCGCTGACTTCGCCGCCTCAAACCGAGCCCGACTCCGACCAGTAGCAACCACACGCCGCGCTCGTTGGTTCGCCCGGCGACCCGACAGCCGCAGCCGCCGTCGCCTCCGCTCTTGCTGCTCGACGCTGGCACGCAGCTCTTGCTCGCGTCGCAGATGTTGCCCGGCGCGCAGTCGTCGATGCTCGTGCACTCGGACTTGCAAGAGCCGCTCGAGGCGTCGCACACGTAAGGCACGCAGAGCGTGGAGTCGTCTTCCGTGATGGATGAGCTCAGGTCGTCCGAGCACTTGGAGCCTGTGGGCGTGCAGCTTTCGCCGTCGCAGCTGAAACCAGCGGCGCAGTCGCTGCCGCTTTGGCAGCTGGTCAGGCACTCGAGCTCGCCGCAGGCGTAATTGCCGCACGGGATCGGCGTGCTCTCGACGCAGGCGCCGTTGGAATCGCACACGCTGGGCAGCTGCTGCCCCTCGGTACACGAGCTGCCGCACGACTGCGTTGATGAAGGGTAAGTGCAGGCGTCGCGGGTTTGACCGTCACAGACTCCGCCGCACACTTCGGGGTCGCCGTTGCAAGCGTCGCGGCCGCCTTGCGGTTCGCCTTTGACGGGCTCGCAGGCGCCCTTGCTATTGCAGAGCTCGCACTGGCCGTCGCAGGCGGCTTCGCAGCACACGCCGTCGGTGCAAAAGTTGCTGGCGCATTGCACGGCCATGCCGCACGGCTCGCCGTCGTCTTTCTTATTTTGGCAGGTGCCGTTCAGGCAGAAGCCAGTGCTGGCGCAGTCATCGTCTGTTTCGCAGCTGGTGGTGCAAGCGTCGCCACCGCACACGTAGGGCGCGCACGAAACCGTGTCGGTGCTGCAAGTGCCTTGGCCGTCGCACAGCTTGCCGGTCACTGAGCCCTTGGAGCACGTCGTCGCCGTATCACCGCAGCCGGTGGTGTTTTTCGCGAAATCGCGGCATTTGCCCGCTCCGTCGCACAACCCGTCGCTCAGGCAGGATTTGGGGTAGCCGGGACCCTGATTGCAGCGGTTTCGTGGATCTTGGTCCGCGGGTACGGGCGCGCAGGTGCCGTCAGGCACTCCCGTGAACGCCGAGATGCAAGCCTGGCAAGCGTCGCCGCAAGCGACGTCACAGCACACGCCGTCTACGCAGTTTCCGCTCGCGCACACGTCGCAGCCCCCGACTTTGCAGTCTTTGCCAGCGGCGGTGTCGCAGCTCTTGCCCTGGTCAAGCTTCGCCTTGCAGCTGCCGTTGGCGGCGCAGTAGTGGCCTTCGGTACAATCGGCATCTTTGGCGCAGGCCACGCAGGTGGCGCTCACGCCGTTGCAGGCCTTGGCATCGCAGGCGGGCAAGCCAGGGTTGCCGGCGCTCAGGATCTTGCAAGTGCCGTCTTTGGCGGCCCCAGCCGCAACCGAGCAAGCGTCGCATTCTCCGTCGCAGGCCGTATCGCAGCACACGTTGTCGGAGCAGAGGCCGTTGGCGCAGTCGCTAGCCTCGGTGCAGGGGTCACCGGCCGCGCCTGCGCGATAGAAGGCGAACGCGGTGCCTTGCGCCTCAGTCTGCCCGACGTTTGCGTAGGGGGCACCGACGAGGAGCGTGTTGCTCGATAGCGACACGCTGCCGCCGAAGAAAGCCCCGGTTACGGTGGTCGTGAGCTTCGGTTCGGTCTGAGTCCACGCCATGCCCGAACGAGTAAAGACGTAGGTGGAGCCCTCACCGCTTTGCGGCGCGCCCACCGCTGCGGTATCGCCGGCTAGCGCGACGGACCAACCGAAGCGGTCTTCAGTTGCTCCGTCGCTTGCGACTAGCCGCGCGCCTTGCTGAGTCCAGGTCGTGCCCGAGCGAGTGAAGACGTAGGCTGCTCCTTGTCGGACATTGGGCGAGCGCGCGCCTTGGCTGCCTACGAGCAACGTATTTCCGGAGGCGGCGACGGCCCATCCGAAATATTCCCCTCCCGACGAGATGTCTGCTCCAACGAGCCGCTCGCCTTGCTGCGCCCAAGTCGTGCCCGAGCGAACGAACACGTACACGCTTCCGGCAGCGCCTCTGGTGCCAATTGACGTGCCCGGCGCGCCGACGACCAAGGTGTCGCCCGACAGCGCGACGGCTTTGCCGAAGTCGCCAGCGGTCAATCCGTCGCTCGGGACGAGCCGAGGGCCTTGCTGGGTCCAAGTCGAACCAGTGCGGACGAACACATAGACTGAGCCGTAGGGATCCGAGCCGGGTGCGCCAATGGCGGCTGTGTCGCCCTCGATCGCGACGGCCCATGCGAAGTTGTCGGTTGCTGCCCCATCTGCCGCCAGAAACTTCGCCTGCTCGGTCCAGGTGGTACCGCTCCGAACGAACGCGTAGGCCGCGCCCTGAACGGTGTTCGCGCCAACCTTCTGGTTGGGCGCCCCAATGATCGCGGTGTTGCCCGACAGCGCGACTGCGTCGCCGAACTCGAAGGGATACCCGGCATCGCTGGCGCTCAGAGGGGGCCCCTGCTGAGCCCAGGTCGAGCCCGTGCGCACCATGGCGTACGCTCCCCCAATTCTGACCCTCGCGCCGTAGGCCCCGACTATCGCGGTGTCGCCCGAAACCGCGACAGCTTCGCCAAAGCCGTTGTCCTTTGCGCCGTCACTCGCGACGAACGGATCGCCCTGCGGCGACCACACCTCCAGCCCTTGAGCCACGCTACCGGTTCGACCATCGGCCGTCGCTTGTGGACCCGCGTTGCTGCAGCCCGCACCCAAAGCCACCAGCGCCAGCGCCCACCACTTCGACCACGCTGTCAGGTTCGAACCCACCATTGGTGGCTCAATAACCGCGTTGTCACCGCGCAGCTATCAGAAATCGAAGCGAGCGCCCAAGCCTGGAGACACCACCCTTCGCCGCGGTGGTACTCGGCGGAGGGCCCGATGCGCAGGCCGTTCAAGCTCACTTCGTCGATCGCGGTGCCGAGGTTTGCGGCCAAACCTCGAGGATGCAAGCTGACGTCGCAAGGCTTCGGCTTGCAGAATGCTGGGTCGTCGTGACGCCTACTCGAAGTTTCGATCCACCGTAAGCCCGGTCGGCTTGGGCGCGGGAGGCTTCGGCGCCGGAGCTGCTGCAGGTGCGGGGGCCGCAGGCGCTGGTGCTGCGACTGCCGCGGACGCTGCAGCGGTAGCGCTCTTGACCGCAACCATAGCGCTCCCGGACTTGCCGTTCGAAGCTTGGTTGGTGGCGGCAACGGCTGGTGCTGCCGACGCGCTCGGCGTAGGCATGGCCGTAGTTGACGGAAGCGGCTCCGGCGTCGCCTCGGCGGCGGCCGTAGCCATGACTGTCGCGACCGGCAAGGCGCTCGCGTGGGCCGAGGCATCGGCGCTGCTCGTCGAGCCGTCGGTTCGGTTGCTCATGAACCCGAAAGCTGCTCCCACCGCGCCTGCCCCGGTCAGCAAACCCAGAGCCACGAGCGGTCCTTTGCCGGCAGGTTTGGGCGCCGTGCGCGTGAAGGGCTCTGCGGTGCTCTGTGCCGGGGCGCTCGTCGCAACAGCTCCCAGCACGGGCTGCGACGTGGAAAGCGTGGCTGGCGCCGGCACCAACATGCTTTCGGTCACGTTCGTGCCGCTCGGTAGCAGTTGGCGAATCGCGTCGCGCATCTCGGCGGCCGACTGAAAACGCTCGTTCGGATCGATGCGCAGCGCGCGCTGCACGATCTCGCCTACTTCTCGCGGTACCGAGGGCGCGACCTGCGTCAAGGGCAGGGGCGGCGCCGAGCAAATCGCCATGATTAACTGCCCCAGCGTCTGCGCGCTGTGGTGCGGCGACCTGCCGGTCAGCACCTCGTACAACACCGCTCCCAAGGACCACACGTCCGTGCGGTGATCGATGGCTTTGGAGCCGACGGCCTGCTCGGGTGACATGTACAAGGGCGAGCCCATCATGCCGCCCGTGCGCGTCAAAGCTTGGTCGGGAGCGCCGGTGAGCTGATCTTCTTTGACCTTGGCGATGCCAAAATCCAAAATCTTGACGACCACGTCCGCGTCGTCACGCCGCGCCAAAAACAGATTGGCGGGCTTGATGTCCCGGTGAATGACGCGCGCCTCGTGAGCCTTCTGCAGGCCGCTGCAAGCTTGCGCGCCAATGCGCAGCGCCAGCTCGGGCGCCAGCGCGCCGAGGCGCTCGCCCAGCTTCTGCAGGTCTTCGCCGACTAGGTACTCCATCACCATGAACGGCACGCCCTGCTCGCGATCGATACCCGTATCCAGCACTTGCACGATGTGCTGCGACTCGATCACCCCGGCGGCGCGCGCCTCGCGCTGAAAACGCAAGATGGCGTCACGCGAAATGAGCGCTCCCGGAATGATCACCTTCAGCGCCACGCGCCGCCCGGTCCCCGAATGCGAGGCCTCGTACACCGCGCCCATGCCGCCCTGGCCCAACAAACGAACGATCTGGTACTTGCCGTCGATCGTTTGGCCGAGCATTCGCTGGCCGCTACGTTAAGCGCAGCGGCCAGCCTAGGCAACACGCGGCGAGCTGACGCCGCAAACCCGTAGCTGAATTGCCGTTCGGCCCTACTTGGACGCTGGCGCCTCGCCCAGCCCGTCGCCGACACCCGCGTTGCTCGGCCGCTGATGGAAGGTGGACACCTCCAGCTTTCGAAAAAGGCTGCGCTTCTTGTAGCGATGCTGCTCCATCCTGCGCAGAATGTCCGCGAGCGCGGCCACGGCCTCGTTCACGAACGGGCCTTTGTTGAGCATCACGCACTCTGCTGCCACGCTCGCAGCGGCGTCCGTGACCTCTGCCCGCGAGGGCACCCCGGTCCGCGCCAATGTATCGAGCACTTGCGTGGCCCAGATCGCTGGCACGTGCGCAGCCTCGCACAGCCAAAGGATCTCTTCCTGCACTTCTGCCAGGCGCTCGAAGCCGATCTCGACCGCGAGGTCTCCCCGCGCAATCATGATCGCAAGGGGAGGGCGTCGCAGGCCCTCGAGCAGCAGCCGCGGCAGGTTCTCGAAGCCCGCCCGCGTCTCGATCTTCAGGACGACCCCGATTCCGGAACACCCGAGCCGATCCAGCTCGGCGTGAAGCGACCGGACATCTTCCGGCGTGCGGACGAACGACAGACTGACGGCGTCGGCGTGCTTCGCCACGAAAGCGAGTGCGTGTAGATCCTCCTCGCTCAGGCTCGGGATTGCGGTCAGCGTGTCCGGGAGGTTGATGCCCTTCTCGGGCCGGAGCTTGACGCTGTCCTTTTGCGTACGGGTCACGCGCAAAAGAAAGTCGTCACCGCTTGGTTCGACTTTCTCCACGACCGCGAGGATGCGCCCGTCATCGAACAGCACACGGTGCCCGACCTCCAGGTCGTCGAGCGCAGCAGGCAGAGTGCACGCAACGATTCCGGGCACCACCGCCTGCCCCTTGCCATCGCGGTCTGGCGGCTTGCCTTCGACGGCACGGCGGGTCAGCACTAGAGGATCGCCGGTTTTGACGTCAATCACGCCGCCCTCGCTACCGCCAACATGAATCGTCAAGTTGGCCTCGTGCTCGCCGTGGCGATACAGGCGCGCGTCCACCTGCTCGAGCACGTAGCCGCGGACCTTGGAGGAGCAAACGATCTCGTCCGATGCCACGGAGTGGATGCGTAGCTTGACTTTCCTGCCTCGGGCGTCGCGGAAGCGGAGTTGGTCGTGCTCGCGGATCTTCGCGAACGCTTTGTCGTTCACGAGCAGCGTCGGAGCAGCGCTCTCATGCAGCCGCGCGGAGCTGCGCCTGAGGACGACACGCGCGGGAGCCGTGACCTGCCCGATGTCGTCCTTGAAGGGCTTCCAGGTCGCGATCTGGCGTCCACCGGCAACCGAGCCGCTCCGAATCTTGGGGCCGGCAAGATCCATCAGCACGCGGCACTCTCGTCCAGCCTGGGTCCGCGCGTCGATCAGCGCGTCAATCACTTGGCGCCACTCGCGCTCGCCTTCGTGGGCACAGTTGATGCGCAGCACGTTCATGCCGGCGTCGAGCATCTTTGCCATCCAGGCGCGATTCGCCTCTGCGGCCGAGGGCGCCGTGACCATGATGTAGATGTGCCGGTCCAACGGGCGATGCCCCAGAAGCTGGTGCGTGTGCTGGTGCAGGTAACGCTTTGCCGTTTCGGGCGATGTGGCCGGAGGCTCCGCCAAGAGACGAGTTAGCTCATGCTGGGCGTCCGGGTTGCCTCGGAACGCGAGCGACTCGTGAACGCGCGTGCTCGCGGCGTGCACACCGGCCATGACGCAGCTCTCTGAGCGTCCCAGGGAAGTGAGGCCCAGCTTCGAAAGCTGGAGCTGCAAGTCGCGCAAATCACTTTGCCTCAGCGCCACGTAATGTACGAGGTTCCTGGCGCTTTCTCGGCGCTCGGGGGCCACCTCAGCCAGCAGCGGGCGCATTTCGTCTTCGAGGTTTCGCAGTCTATCCAGCACGCCGACGAGCTCGCGTGCCACGGACTCGAGCAACGAAACGACTGCGCCATCGGGCCTTGCGGCGAGGAGCTCGGAACTCAAGAAATTCACATAGCACGCTCACGCCCAGCGTTGCGCTTCAACACGTGATGACCCGTGTTTCCGGAGCAATGCCGGTGCGACTCGATCCGACGCATTGCCACGCAATCGTCACACAGCCGGCTGACGGCAGAGAATCACCTTCACCAGCTCGCGCACTGGCTCGCTGAGCCAAGACGCGGCGGCTACTGACAGCTGCTGCCCGTCACGCACGCCATGTTCACGCAGTGCCCGCTGTAGCAGGTGTCGTCTTCGTTGCACTCTTCGCCAGCGTGGGCGATGTCGCGGCACACGCCGGCGTCGCAGCGGGTGTAGGGGGCGCAAATCTGGCCACCACCGAGGCCCGCCGCGCATTTTTCGCCGGCCGTGGGCTTGCTGGTGCAGGTGCCGCCCATCAATGGATTCAGGCCGAGCGCGCAGTACTCGTCGGCGGGGCATTGGTCCGGAAAGGCAGCTTTGCAGGCATCGCCGGAGCCGACCTTGGCCACGCACGTGCCGCCGATGGGCGCAAGGGACGTGATCTCGCAAGCGAAGCCGTCCGCGCACAGGTGGCCATCGAGCGAGCAAGCGTCGCCTTCTTTGCCGCTGAGCGCTTCCTTGATGGAGTAGCACTTGCCCGGCGTCTTTTGCGTGCCGTCCTGACCTAGGCAGATCAAACCGTCGGTGCAGTCGGGCTCACCCTGTTCGCAGGCTTCGCCCTCTTTGGAGGGCGCGACACACAAGCCGGTGTCGCCGCATTTCAGACCGCTCGCGCAGTTGTCGCTGCTAGTACAGGGACCGCCGGCTTGCTCGTACGGAGCGCACTTGCCGGGGCAGCTGGCGCCGAGCTTGCAGAATTGTTCCCCGGCGCACTCGGCGTCGAGCGAGCAGTCTTCGCCCTCTTCCAGCGTGCCTTCGAGCGCCGCCCTACAGCTCTCGGGCTCGCGGTCGGACAGCGTGTCGCAGCCGCCGGCCGCGAGCTCGTCCAAGCATTTTTGCACCTTGGTGCCGTGGTACTTGACTCGCCCGGCGTCGATCGCGTTGGGCAGCGTTGCCAGCGCTTCTTCGACTGTGACCGTGAAGTCTTTGATGCAGTCTTCGCCCGGGCGATAGATTCCGTACAAGTCACCCACGCAGCTGGTGAAGGTCTCGCAAAACGCCGCCGCGTACTTGGCCGGTAGCTCTTCGATCGAAATGCTCGGCGCGTCGTCGCCTTCGTCCTTGGCGGTGCCACCGCAGCCTGGAATCAAACCGAACACCAACGCGAATGGAACGAGACCGACTAAGCGCATGCAGACTCCTTGTTCGAACGAAGCGCGAACGACCTCTCCCAGCAATCAATGTGCCAGTACCAGGGCCCCCCGGGAAGCGCGTTTTTACGGGAGTTCCAGTGTCGCTAGCAAATCGGTCGGTCGTGTCGTGTCGCGAACCGTTCACGGTTCGCGGCTCGGCTGAAGCGTGGCGTTCACGCTTGCTGACTTGATTTCATGGACCTTCCGCGAGACGTTCCGGCCCATGGGAGTGCCGGGCCGGCTCGTTGCGATCGCGATCACCTTGCTGGCGTGCTGGGGCGCTGCGTCGGGCTGTGCTGGAGCCGCTTCGCAAGCGTCGAGCCGCGCACCCACCAAGCCTGAAGCGAGCGCGGCAAGCGTCGTAGCAGCTGCATCGGCAGCGCCGTCTGCTGAGCTTCCGGTGCCCGCAGCCCCGAGCGATCCGTGCCTCATCGCTCAACGCGTGACCGACGCCGCCATCGCGAAGGCCCAAGCTTTCGCTAGCGGTGTCATGGACAGGGAGCTTGCGGCTGGCAAATACGACAAGCCAAAGCCCGCTCTGCCGATCGAATCCTTCGAAGTCAGCTCGTGGCTGCAGTGCACCAAGACGCAGGGCGGCGCGTGGGCCTTCGTGCTCGCCAAGGCCGCCCTAACACCCAAAGGCGACTACGATTGGAGCGGCGAGTGGACGCTGAGTGGCGAGGTCGCTCTCGCGCACGTCGACGCCTCCGGAGCGGTCGCCCTGGCGCCCGTCTCTACGCAGGCAGGTTCGGGGGCAGGAGGCATCTTCATGAACCCCGAGCAAACACCCAACTGCTGCGAGTGGGTGTTTGGCGGGCTCGAACCGATGGAGCTCTACGACTTTGATGGCGATGGCGAGCCCGAGGTGCACGTTGGCGCCTCCTACGGTCACGAAGGCGTTAGCGAGCGTTCGGACGCGCTGCTCACGTTCAAGGACGGTCGCATCGAGCCCTATGCGCCAGCAGCTCTTTACGCCTTCGAAGCCATGCGCGACGTCACCGGTGACGGCATTCCGGACCTACTGATGTCCGAGGGCTTGGGCGGAACCGAGCAGTGCGGCAGCGGGTTTCCAGGCGACGGCAACGCGATGACCTTCATCGCGCACGCGCTGCCTGGCGGTGGTTTTTCCAACGTCGATGCTGAAGCGCGCGCGTTTGCCAAGGCAACTTGCCCCAAGCGGCCAGCGTCCATCAAAACCTTGGACGACGTGCAATGCGCGCGACTGTGGGGCGTAACCCGTGCCAAGCTCGAGCTCCAAGTACGAGCGCAATTCACGCCGTGGGATTGCGATGCCGAGATGGCGGGGCGTCCCCAAAAGCCGAGCGCAAGAGGCGAGTTCGAGCTCATGCTGAGCGCCACCGGTGTGAGGGTGCCGTTCACGCTGCCGTGAAATCACTGACAGCTGTATGTCAGTGATGTGTCCGCAATGAACGGCGAATTTGCTGGGCGATTTCCGCCACTCCCGGGCATGGGGCCCCGGTGCTACGTGATGGGCCCCCGATGCCCAAGCACGCACCGCCGCCCGAGCCCGACGCCATCGTCATCCGCGGAGCCCGTGAGCACAACCTCAAGAACGTAACCGTCAGGATCCCCAAGCACAGCTTGGTGGTGCTCACGGGCGTGTCAGGCAGCGGCAAGTCGTCGCTGGCCTTCGATACCTTGTACGCGGAGGGCCAGCGTCGCTACGTCGAGAGCCTGTCCAGCTACGCGCGCCAGTTCTTGGGCCAGATGGAGAAGCCCAAGTACGACACGATCCGCGGCTTGTCGCCGACCATCTCGATCGAGCAGAAGACGGCGTCGAGCAATCCGCGCAGCACCGTGGGCACCGTGACCGAAGTGCACGACTACTTGCGCGTGCTGTACGCCAGCATCGGCGTGCAGCATTGTCCCAAGTGCGGCGTGAAGGCGGCGGGGCAGTCGGCTGAAGCCATCGTACGCGCGTTGATGGCATTGCCCAAAGGCGAGAACGTCACCGTGCTGGCTCCGCTTGCCCGGCAGCGCAAGGGCGAGCACAAGGATTTGCTCGAGAGCGCGCAGAGCAAAGGCTTCTCGCGCCTGCGCATCGACGGGCGCATCGTACGCTTGGGGCAAGACCAAGTAACGCTG
The DNA here is from genome assembly GCA_036261775.1 of Polyangiaceae bacterium. Taxonomy (GTDB): domain Bacteria; phylum Myxococcota_A; class Polyangia; order Polyangiales; family Polyangiaceae; genus PMG-095. The sequence goes on from DATAKF010000480.1 coordinate 10,932, forward strand.
GACAAGAAGAGCAAGCACGACCTCGACATCGTGGTCGATCGCATCAAAATCGAGCCCGAAGCGCGCGCGCGCCTGACCGACTCGGTCGAGACCGCCCTGCGCGAGGGTGACGGCAAGCTGGTTGCCCTGCACGGCAAGGACGAAGAGACGAATTTCAGCGAAAAGAGCGCCTGCCCCAAGTGCGGCATGTCGTTTCAAGAGCTGTCGCCGCTGGCGTTCTCGTTCAACTCGCCGATCGGCTTTTGCCAAGATTGCAACGGCTTGGGCTCACGCCCGGAGATGGATCCGGAGCTGGTGGTACCGAACCCGGAGCTGTCGATCAAAGACGGCGCCATCACGCCCTGGGCCGCAGCGGTGGCGCGCGGTGAAGGCTGGACGGCGTCTGAAGTCGACTACGTGGTCAAGCTGCTCAAGATCAAGCTGACCACGCCGTGGAACAAGCTGACCGAAGCGCAGCGCAAAGGTGTGCTGTGGGGCGCCAACGTCAAAGGCTACGAGTGGGAAGGCCTGTGCAATCAGCTGATGCGGCGCATGAAGGCCACCGCCAGCGAAGACATGAAGCAGTGGTACATGCGCTACTTCTCGAGCAAGCCCTGCCCGGTCTGCAAGGGGCACCGGCTCAAGCCCGAGAGCCGCGCGGTCAAGATTGCCGGCACCAGCCTGACCGAGCTGTCCGAGAAGCGCATCGAGGAGGCCGTGCGCTGGGTCGACGATGTGGAGCTCAAGGGCGCCGACGTCGAGATCGCGCTCGAGCTGCGCAAAGAAATCCGCGCGCGCTTGGGCTTCTTGCTCAACGTGGGGCTCGGCTATTTGACGCTGGATCGCGCGGCCGCCACCTTGAGCGGCGGTGAGAGCCAACGCATCCGTTTGGCCTCGCAAATCGGCTCCGAGCTGACCGGCGTGGTCTACATTCTGGACGAGCCGTCCATCGGCCTGCACCAGCGCGACAACGGACGCCTCCTGGCCACGCTGGAGGCTTTGCGAGACTTGGGCAACTCCGTGGTCGTCGTCGAGCACGACGAAGAGACGATGGCCAAGGCCGACTACCTGATCGACTTCGGTCCGGGCGCGGGCGAGCTCGGCGGCCAGGTCGTCGCCGAAGGCACGCCCGAGCAGGTGATGAAGGTCAAAGAGTCGCTGACCGGCGCTTACCTGTCGGGGCGGAAAAAGATCGAGCTGCCAGGAGCGCGTCGCCCCGGCAACGGCAAGTTCATCGAGGTGAAGGGCGCCACCGAGCACAACCTGCGCAACCTGGACGTGAAGTTTCCGCTCGGCGCGCTGGTCGCGGTCACGGGTGTCAGCGGCGCCGGCAAGTCCACGCTGGTGAACGGCATTTTGTACCCCGCGTTGTCGCGCAAGCTACACGAGGCGCGCGTGGCCATCGGCGAGCACAAAGCCTTGCTGGGCACCGAGCACGTCGACAAAGTCATCGCCATCGATCAGCGGCCGATCGGGCGCACCCCGCGCAGCAATCCGGCCACCTACACCAAGGTCTTCGACGCGATCCGCGAGCTGTATGCCAGCACGCCGGAAGCGCGCGCCTTCGGTTACGACGCGGGTCGCTTTTCCTTCAACGTGAAGGGCGGCCGCTGCGAAGCCTGCGCGGGTGACGGCTTGCGTCAGGTCGAGATGCACTTTTTGCCCGACGTGTACGTCACCTGCGAGGAGTGCCGCGGCCGGCGCTTCAACGACGCCACGCTGCGCGTCACCTACAAGGGAAAGAGTATTGCCGATACCCTCGAGATGAGCGTCCGCGAAGGCCTCGAAATCTTCGGCGTCCACACCTTGATCACCCGCGGCCTGCAGACGCTGGTCGACGTCGGCCTCGGTTACGTCAAGATCGGCCAGCCGTCGCCGACGCTCTCGGGCGGTGAGGCGCAGCGCATCAAGCTCGCCCGCGAGCTGTCGCGCGTCGGTACGGGTCGCACCATCTACATTTTGGACGAGCCCACGACGGGCCTGCACTTTGCCGACGTGGAAAAGCTGCTGGTCGTCCTCTCGCGCCTGGTCGACGCTGGCAACACCGTCGTCGTCATCGAGCACAACCTGGACGTCATTGCCCACGCCGACTGGGTCATCGATCTTGGCCCCGAGGGTGGCGCCGGCGGCGGCCAGCTGATCGCCGAAGGCACCCCCGAAGCTCTGGCCCGCGCCACCGCCAGCCACACGGGCCGCTATTTGAAGGAAAAACTGGCCCAGCTGGGCGGGGGCGTCGCTCCAGCTCCGCGCAGCTCCACCACGCCCGCGGGTAGGGCAAAGCCCAAAGCCCGGAACGGCGCGCGCGTGGCCGAAGCGGGGTAGGCTCCGCCCGCATGGGCAACTGGCTTGCGGTTTCTGGTGTCAGCGGTTTCCTGGCCGTCGCGTTGGGTGCTTTTGGCGCACATGGCCTGCAGGCGCGGCTAGCTGACGCTGCGGATGCGGCCAAGCGGCTGTCGTGGTGGCAGACCGGTGCTCAGTACCATCTGATGCATGCGCTCGCGCTCGCGGTCGTTGCATTCGCCTGCGAGCGCGCTCCGCAGGCGCGCTACGCGGGCGTCGCATTCGTGCTGGGCACCCTGCTTTTCAGCGGCAGCTTGTACGCGATGGCGCTGGGCGCTCCCCGTGTGCTCGGCGCCGTCACGCCGCTCGGTGGAGCTGCCTACTTGGTTGGCTGGGGCACGCTCGCGTACTGCGGTGTCGTGTTGCGCCGCGGCTAGCGCGCCGACGCCAGCAAAGTCAGCGTCACCTCATCGAACGACCTGGGCGCGTTCGCGATTCCGAAGTACAATCAACGGGGGTTATTGGTTGGAGGTGTTGGTGACTCAGCGCAATCGTCGGAAATTTGGCTCGATTCGTGGCGTATTTCAGGGCACGTGCGGCGTGCTCTTGCTGGCCGCCGCCTGCGGTTCCAACCCCGAGCTTACCGTCAAAGACGACGCGTTCAGCGGTCTCGCGGGCTTGGGAGACGCCTGCACCACCAGTACTGATTGCCAAGCGTCGCTGCTTTGCGGCAACGGCAACGTGTGCGTCGGTGCTTGCGGTGAGCTGACCGGAAATTCGTGTGGCACTGAAGCCTGCCTGGCCGATGGCCGCTGCTCGCAGGGCCTCGGCCGCAACTGCACGGCGGACAAAGCCTGTACTGACGGGCTCAAGTGCTCCGAGCTGGGTCACTGCGCGACGCCTTGCGAGCCGGGCACGACCGACAGCTGTAAAGGCAACAAAGGCTGTCGAGACGACGGCACTTGCCCGACCGACAAAGACATCGTGATCGGGGGCATTGGCGGCGCTGGCAACGGCACCGGGGGTGAAGGCGCGGGCGGCGACAAGAGCTGCATCGACGTCGACGTCGGCTTTACGCCGCAAATCCCGACCGTGCTCTTGCTGATCGACCGTTCGGGGTCGATGAACGCCAGCGGGTTTGGCGACGCTGTGGACGCCGCGGTCGCCGACGGCACCTACACGCTCGGCGAATGCCCCGACGACAACGACTGGCGCTGGAACGTCGTGCGTGACGTGCTGATGAACCCCACCAAGGGCATCGTCAAACCGTTGGAGGACAAGGTGAGGTTTGGCATGTCTCTGTACACGTCCGATCGCGGCCGCGTCAAAGACGGCGCACCCGAGGAAGTCGACCCCACCAAGATGTGCCCGTTGCTGATCAACGTGCCGATCGCGCTCAACAACCACGGGGCGATGCTCGACCAGTTCAAATGCAGCGACATTGCTGACGATACCCCGACGGGTGAGTCGCTCCAAGCCGCCGCCGATACGCTCAAGGCGTTCAGCGAGCCGGGGCCAAAGGTCATCGTGTTGGCGACCGACGGCGAGCCCGACAGCTGCGAGTGCCCCAATTTTGACGGCCCCGTGCCCGCTAAATGTAAGGAACCAGGGGTGCCCGCCACGATCAAGCAACAGGTCGTCGCCATCGCCAAGGCCATCCACGACGATGACGTCACCGTTCACGTCATCAACGTGAGCAAGCCCTCCGAGACCGCGCTGCAGCAGCATTTGACCGACGTGGCCGACGCAGGCGGCGGCAAGGTTTATCCCGGCTTCAGCCCCGGCGCGCTCAGCACCGCGTTCGAAGAAATCATCAACGGCGCCCGCCCCTGCACCATCGACCTAAACGGCGAAATTGCCGCGGGCAAAGAGAGCACCGGCGTCGTCAAGTTGGACGGCGCCGTGCTCGGGCTCGACGACCCCGACGGCTGGCAAGTCAACTCACCCAGCCAAATCGAGCTGCTCGGCGAAGCCTGCGAAACCATCAAAACCGGCGACCACGACCTGTCGATCAAGTTCCCGTGCGAATCCTTCGACCCGGTCGTGCACTGAGCGCGGTCAACAACTATCAGGGTTGCCAGAAGTCGTCCGCCGGGATCGCGAAGTTCAGGGCTTGGTTCAGGCGCTCGCGGCCGGCCAAAACCAGCGTCGTGACGCCGACCAAGTTGCCTTTGGCGTCGAACAAGCCGCCGCCGGACGAGCCAGGCGAAATGGGCGCGGTGGTTCCCAGCGGTTAAGGATAGAAATTCTGCACGACCCACAGCTCGCCGCCCGGCGCGGCTGCGATGCCGCAGGCGACACCGCGGTAGCGCGGGTCGGTCATGTTGACGTAGTGGCCGTGCGCGGGGCCGGAGCCCGGGCCTTCGGCGAACATCATGGCGAGGCAGCGGTTGATGACGTCTTCGGGGGCGCCGGGCCAGCCGGGGCACTCGTTTTGGGCGCGCTCACGGCATTGGCCGAAGGAGCCGTGCGCGGTGCGCGAAATGCCGTCGGCGCGGGCTTCGGCGTCGCCGCAAGCTTCGGCGTCCGGGCGGCGCACCACGGGCGCGGCGCCGACGCGGGCGCGGAATTCGTTGGTGCGCTGGACACAGAGTTGGCGGGCGGCTTCGAAGGGGCCGGAACCTGCTGCGGGGGCGGGGACGGCAACCGGAGCCGGAGTCGGAACGGGCGCGCCGGGCACGGGCACGGGCACGTTTACCGGCGGAGAGGGAGCAGCGGGAGCAGCACCAGGGACGCACAGCTGCCCGACGAGCGTCGGCAGGCACTGCGTGCCGGGTTTGCATTCCGCAAGGCTGCTGCAGCCACCGCAGCGACCACCAATGCAGCGACCGAACGGGCACTGCGCGTCGCTATCCGTGGCGCAGAAGAAGCCGAAGGCGGGCGGCATAGCTGGTGCCGTGGCGGGCCCGGGTGCAGGCATGCCGCCAGGAACGGGCGTGGCGGCTGCGGGCGCGGTCGCAACTTGAGGCGGATACGTCGCGACGCTCGGTGAAGCGGGCGGCGCTTCGTTCTCTTGCTTGCACGCCGTCAGCGCCAGGCACAAGAGCCAGAGCCGCCCCGCGCGCGACATGTCAGCGCAGCCGCTCCGCGCGCAGCCGCTTTTCTTCTTGGCCCAGCTCGCCCACCACTTGCATGACGCGATCGGCGATGGCCTGTTCGGTGCGGGCGCTGGCGGGCTCGTCGAGCAATCCGCCAAAGTCTATCGGCTCGCCGAACACGACGTGGATCTCCTTGCCGGTGCCGTCGAAATTGCTCTCGATTTGCCGGGCAAAGTCGTTGATGAGCCCGTTGATGAACACCGGAATCACCGGCACGCGCGCGCCCTGAATGATGCGACCGACGCCGCGTTGGGCGGGCAAGAACGTGTACGGGTCGTCGTCTTGCTTGCGCGTGCCTTCGGGGTGAATACCGGCGAACATGCCGCCGCGGCGGAGCAGCCACGACAGCTCGTCGAGCGACGTGGGGTTCAAGATCAGCTTCTTTCTCTCGCGAAACAGCGGCGGGTACATCGCAAAGAAGCTCATGGCGCCGTTCACGAACAAACCGAGCGGGTTGTCGTAGAAGAACTTGGAGCGCACCGGGAACACGATGCGATGCTGCAGGCCTCGCCGCACCAAGTCGCCGAAGATCACGTACAGGTCGAAGAAGCTGCGGTGGTTGGCGACCAAGATGTAGCTCTGGCGCTGCTCCAGCACTGGCAGGCGTTCGATGCCGTGCATGTGCCGCAGGTTCTTGGTGCAGTGGTGAATCCACGACGAGCCGATGGTGTGCTGCAGCGCGCGGATGGCCGAGTCGACGAAGCCGCGCCGAAACGTGCCTCGCACGAAGCGAATGATGATTCGCTCCAGCAGCGAGAGCCGCTCGCGGCCGGTGTCGGCCAAATCGGGGCGGGCTAGCTCAACCATGTTCGAACACGATGTCTACGTAGCCAGGCGGCGGCAAATGCGGGCTGACAGCGTTGAAAACGTGCTTGGCCACGTGCTGGTGATCGATTTGCCCAGGACGGGTCTTGAGCTTGATGGTCGGGTGCGGCTCCAGATCGCGCTCTGGGTTGAACGTGCGCAAGAGCTCGTACCCGGACAGCTCGGGCAGCTCGGCCACGGAGCGCTCGAGCGCGGCCGTCAGCTCGGCGGGCGGCAGCGCGCCCGGCTCGGCGATCAACGTGCGCTCGTGATCGTCCGGAATGGCCGCCACGTAACCGACCAGCGGAATGGCTTGGCCGGTCGCCAGTTGACGGACCTCGGCGGCGGTCAGCACCAGCTCCGAGTCGGCGCCGGCGTCGATGACCAAGCCTTGTACTTGTTCGTCGAGCGTGCCGCTCGCCATCTCGAGCGCGACGCCGCCGGGTACCGAGCAAAACTCGAGCTCGCCGTTGCCGGTGCGCCAACCCAGCCGCGACGCAATGGCGTCGAGCAAGGGCGGGCTGGTGAACAGCGCCGCGAAGTGTGGGCCTTCGGGCGTCGGCAAAAAGTGCGGCTGCAGCCGCAGCTCGCCGCGAATCTGCGTGCGCTCGCCGGTCGTGGCGTCCGGCAGCGGCTCCG
>DATAKF010000485.1:0-8920 GCA_036261775.1 Polyangiaceae bacterium
GCTCAGCAGCATGGCAAACGCCGGCGGGCCGGTTGTTGTCTGCTGTCTGCAGATTGATGTCGTCTGCAGACGACACTCTGCATCAGCGCAGGTCGTGACGCTGGAGCAACTTGATGAGGTAGGTGCGGTCCATGCCCGCACGGCGTGACGCGGCAGCGACGTTGCCATCACTGATCCTGAGCAAATGCTCGAGGTAGCGCCGTTCGAAATCGTCGAGCAGCCGACGTCGCGCTTCCTTGTACGTCAAGTCGAGGAGCTGATCGGCCGAGTTGCCGTCGTGATTCGAGTCGGAGGACTGCGGCAGGTCGGGGCTTTCACCCATGGCCAAGGTTGCTTCTACCCAGTTACGAAGCTCGCGGACGTTCCCGGGCCAGGCGTGCGCCGCGAGCCGGAGCAGCTGCGCATCCGAGACGACGGATGCGCGCGGGCCGGCATGCCCCGATGCCTGCAGGAAGTGAGCCACCAGTAGCGGGATGTCCGTGAGCCGCTCACGGAGCGGAGGCACGCGCAAGACGACGACGGCCAAGCGAAAATAGAGGTCCGAACGAAATAGGCCCGCGTTGACCTCTGAGCGGAGGTCGCGATTGGTTGCCGCGACCAGGCGCACGTCCACTGGAATTTCGTGGCTGCCGCCGACGCGCTTGAACCGTTTGCGTTCGAGCGCGCCCAATAGCTGTGGTTGGAGCCCTGCAGGCAGCTCACCAATCTCGTCGAGAAACAATGTGCCGTGGTTTGCCTGCTCGAACGCGCCTTTCCGCTGCCGGTCGGCCCCCGTGAACGCGCCGCGCTCGTGCCCGAATAGCTCGCTGCCGATCAGAGTCTCGACCTGCGCGCTGCAGTCCAGCGTCACGAACGGCGCTTCGCTCCGGTCGCTGTAGCGATGCAAGGCCCGCGCGACGAGCTCCTTGCCCGTGCCCGTTTCTCCAACGATGAGAATGGGGGCCGTGGCCTTGGCGGCTGTCGCGATCTGAGCCATCAGACGCCGCATGCTCCGGGTCTCGCCGTGAAGATCGTCGAGCTCGGACTCGGCGAGCAGCTCGACGGCCGCGCCGGCGCCATCCGTGACTCTCACTCGGCTTCGACCGAGACCCAACTCCGTACCCGGAGGAACGATGCCTCGATCCATCTGGATGTTTTCGCAAGTGGTCCCGTTGCTGGACCCCAGATCGATCACACGCACGCCAGCTTCCTCGCGCGCCAGCTCCAAGTGAAATCGAGATACGGTGTCGTCGGTCAGCCGGAGGGCGTTGCCCGGCGCGGTGCCGATGGTCAGTGTTTCTTGCTCGGTTTCAACCAGCGTACCGGCGTCCGGACCAGAGATGACCTCGACCCGCAGCGTGCGGATCGGAACCAGCGGGCCTTTCTGGAGTCGCGTGGTGGCGGGGCACATGCGCCCGGAGCTTGGCAGGGGGCGGACCGGCGAGGCAACGCTTACCTCAACCGCCGAGCACGAGATCGCGGGCAACCCAATACAAAAGCCCGATTGCGCCTGCCATGACCAGCACGACGGTCACCAGCGTGGACCGCGAGCGTATTACGAACCGCCACGCTGCCCGCAGTCTGCCGTCGGCTATTGGGGCACCAGGCGAAGTTTGCTGCTGCTGGGCGGCGCTGATGCCGGACCTCGCTCGCGCTGGCTGTGCTGGGCCGGGCGGTGGTGCCGCCGGCAAGCGGGCCCAGTCGAGCTTGAGCAGCTCGGCGATCCGCTGCTCGTAACTTTCAGCTGAGGGAATGCGCGACGCCGGCTCCTTCGCCAGTCCTTGCTGGAGCAGCTGTTCGAGCACAGCGGGCAGGGCGAGCCCGGGTGCCGCCTGGGAAAGCGGGGGAGGCGGGGTCGCCAGGTGCATGGCGAAAATGCCCATCGTGTTGCTGGATTCGAAGGGCGGACGCGAGGTCAGCATCTCGTACAGCATGACCGACAGCGAATAGAGGTCGGCGCGGCCGTCGAGCTCCTCCCCGCGCAAGGCCTCGGGCGAAATGTACTGAGGGGTGCCGATCACCTCGCCTTTCTGGGTCAGCCGCGTCTTCTTCGCATCTTCAGGCGCGACCAGCTTGGCGATGCCGAGGTCGAGCAGCTTGGCAAAATCAGGATCCGCTTGCTGCAGGACCAGCATCACGTTTTCCGGCTTTACGTCGCGATGAATTACGCCGAGCGAGTGCGCGTGCTTGAGGCCAGCCAGCAGGTGCTGGGTAATGTGCAGCGCACGTTGTGGGGCGAGGCGCGTCTCCTTTTCCAGCACCACGTTGAGGGCGTCGCCGCTCACGAGCTCCATCGCGACATAGCTGGGCTCGCCAGAGCGCTCACCGTATTTCACCAAGCCGACGAAGTTCGGGTGATGTACGCGTTCGATGATCTCGGCTTCTCGCATGAAGCGTCGGCGGACCGCCGGATCCTTCGCCGATGCGGGCAAAAGCGTCTTCAATGCCACGCTGCTGCCCGTCGTCAGGTCGATGGCTCGGTACACGGTACCCATGCCGCCCTTGCCGAGCGGTGCTTCGAGCCGAAAACGCTCGTCGAGCACCGTTCCGGCCGGCAACTCATCGCTAGTTGGAGACGAGACAGCGGCCTCGACCCGATCGCCTCCTAGCGCGAGGCCCTGCTCGAACTTCAATCGAGCGGTGCCCACGATTTCTTCTGCCTCTGCCGCGGTTCTGCCTAGGGTTTCAGCAATCGACTCGAACGAGTCCCCTTCGAGATCGGCCAGCATCAGCGCCACTCGCTCGTCGCCCGTCAGCGCGTGCAAGGCGCTCTTGACCTCTTGCTTCACGAGCGCTTGGGGGTCGCGCGGTTTCTGCGGCGAGCGCTTGGGTGGCGTCGGCTTGCCTCGCTTTGCCTCCGCTTTGCGCGCGACCTCACGCGCCAGCGAAAGCAACCAAGCCGCCACGGGCTGCCCAGGCTTGCGCTCCTCGACACGCCGCGCCGAATCGAAGAACACTTGCTCGCAAAGCAGCTCGGCTTCGTCGGCGTCAGCGGCGAGCCCGAGCAGCAATCGGAAGATCGGAATCTGATGGCGGCGTACCAGCTCCGCAAACGCCGCGTCCGCGCCCGCCCGGTAGGCGGCAACGAGCGCTTCGTCGTCCAGACCCGACACGTTCGGGGCGGCGTCCTGCATGACGGGCGCGGCGCTCAAGTCAGCCTCGGGGCGAGCCGGCTTGCGGATTGCCCTCGCGCCTGAGGCCAGCCAGCACATGGTGGGCAGGAATGAAGTGCTCCACGCTTTCGTCGTCTCGCAAAAGCAGCCCGAGGGCGACGAACTTTTCGACCGTGCCTTGCACCTCGGCGACCGTGATCAGGTCCCCGACGCGGATCAACCGCCGCAGGTAGTAGTTCGCGATAATTTCTTCGGCGGGGCGGCGCATGGACCAGCAAAATAAGAAAGCGCCGGTGACCGCAATTACCCCGAAGATGAGGGCCAGGTTGTTGGTGATGAACGACAGGTCAGCGCCCAGCGAGTTGACCGCGACCGTGACGGTGATCAGCAAGATCACGGCCTCGGTCGCCGATTGCGCCATGCCGCCGTACGGCGATTTCAGCTCCTTCAAAGTGGAGCCGACGGCTTTGCCGGCTGCGCCCGCCACGTAGCCACCAATCGCGAGCGTCAACATGCCGGAGGCCACGCGCGGCAAATACGAGAGCACCGACGCGAGCGCCGCCCGAACCGACGTCAGGCCCAGCTGCTCTGAAGCCGCAGAAAGGGCGACCAGCAAAATGGCGAGGTACACGACGTATGCCAACGCTTTGCTAGGCGTCAGTCCCTCGGCGGCCCCGGACAGGATGCGGCCGAAGAACGTGCCCTCGAGCGCGGCGTCCAGTCGAATTGTCTTCAGCAGGCGAGCGGTCAGACTGCGAGCGACTCGCGCCACCACCCACAACACGAGCAAGAGCGCGATCGCCGAGGCGATGGCCGGCGCTCTCGCGGCTAGCTCACGCCACAGTGCTTGCGCTGGCGCGGTCACCAGGTCGAGCAATTTGGGCACGAGCTGAAGGGCGGCTTCATTTGACAGGGCCTGAACCCCCACTGCCGGCATCGTCGTCTTCTTTCTTGGCTAGGGCCTGCGACAGCAGCTCGAGCGGCGCCGCCGAAAGCAATCGTCCGAACTCGACCATCGTCATCAGCATGGCCACGCGAGCCATCACGCGATCTGGCAAGTTGTCCGGCGGCTTTTCGTCGAGCGCGATCAGCAGGAGCGCACGAATGTCCATCCGCGGAGCGGATCTTTCGAGCGTCGGCTGCTCCATCCGCCGCGGAGCCTAGTCGAAGACTCATGATCACGGCAACGCCGCGCCGCGCTGGCACCACAAAGCGGCCCTGCCAGGCTCACCCGCGCAGTGATAAAACGAGCGGTTCCTGTATCGCCTCGCCTAGCAGCGGCCCCTGCAGCAAGTCACAACCGAGGGCGGTGAGCACCGCCCGCTCGTCTGGCGTAGCGATGCCGTTTGCAAGGAGAGTTTGCCCCATTTCGCCGCAGAGACACGCCAGCGAACGCGCTACCTGCTGTTTAGCGCGGCTCAAGTGAATACCCTCGATGATGGACGGATCGAGCTTGACCAACTCCGGCTCGAGCGAAGCGAAATTGCTGAGCGCGGCGTACCCCGCGCCCAGGTCGAGAGCGATTCGAAACCCGAGCTCTCGTAGACGACCAATGCGGTTACGCAGGTCAGCCTGTGACAGCAACGACGTGCTTTCGGTCACGTCAAGGACGACACTTCGTGCGTGGCGACTCAAAGGTGCCGCCGGATCGAACAAGTCAGCCCTCGAGAGGCGTTTCGAACTCACTTTGACGAGGAAGCCGCAGTCTCTCGAAGAAGCAGCGACGACGTCGACAACGCGACTTCGCATCGCCAAGCTATCGCCCGACGACACTACCTCGTACCCGTAGGTAGTCGAGTCCAGAGCTCGCACGATCGGCTGGAACGCCAAGCGCTCTGTCGAAAGCGGCGCCTGCTCGGTGTCGGGGGTACCTGCCACCTTACGCCGCTGGACCCCGCTGGGCTCCCCTGCCTGAGCCTGCGTCGACTCGACACTGGTGAGCGCCCGCTCGACCGCATCGAACAGGCGCTCCGGCGGCACTGGCTTGATCAGGTATTGGAATGCACGATGCTCGATGGCGGCGGCGGCCGTCTCGACCTCTGGGTTGCCGGTCATCAGCACGACGGGCATATCGAGCTCCCGCAGGCGCACTTCGCGGAGTAGGCGTAGCCCGCTGAATCCCGGCATCTGGACATCGCTGATCAAGACGTCGAAGGCATCGCGGTCGAGCCAACCGATGGCAGCGTCGCCGCGACTGCAGGCCACCACGTGGTAGCCACGTTGTTCGAGGACCCGCTTGGTGGCTTTGAGGAGCAGCTCGTCATCGTCGACGAGCAACAATCGCGCTGCGCCGGGGCGCTCCGCTGGCTGCGGCTTGAGCATAAACCTTCAGCCTAGCACCGCCGGCGAGCACCGCCGGCTTCGCGGCGGAACAGGTGCCGATGACCGCCTAGCGCGGGATGTTGTCTGCAGACCACAATGACTGCGGGCCACAGACGACATCCGGCGAGCCCAAGCTACGCCTGGGACCGTGTGTGCCTTCACGGACTCGTCGAGGCACGGAGCCAGGCCGATCGCAGGCTGGCACGCCCCGACTGCAGGCGAGAGTACGCGGTTTGGAGTGGGCAACCCACCACCTCGGCAACTTCCCGCATCGTGATGCCTTCGATTTCGTACAATACGAGCACGACGCGCTTGTCATAGTGACCTCGTCGAGCGGCTGCTGAACCAGCGCTCGGGACTCGGCCAACGTGTCAGGCTCGCTGCCCAGCCGAGCTCCGGTATCGACCGGAGGCGCGTCGGCCACCGCTCGGCGACGATATGGCGCGCCGACGGTTTGAGGTTGCGAAGATCGTACCAACGGGGCGTCACCATCATTTCGCGCACTGCGAAGGGATGGTGACGCCTGTTGGCGCGCACGCCGCGGCGGCGGCTTGCCTCGCGTTAGGCGGGCGCGGGCGCGGGCGCGGCGCTCAGCTCGTCCAACTTGGCGCGCAAGGCGCCCTTGGTTTCGGGCCCAGCGATGCCGTCGATCTTGATTTGTGCCTCGGTCTGGAACTCATGCACCGCGTGACGCGTCTTCGGACCATCCTTACCGTCGATGGTTCCGGGATCCTTCCCCAACTTGCTCAGCGCAGTTTGCACCCCCTCGATGTCGTCGAGGTTGATGTAACCAAATTTTTCGGAGTTGTGCTCGAACTCTGCCATGGGCTTGCTCCTGTGGAAGGCGCTACTTCTTGCCGGTGACGGCGGTTTCTAGGCTGTCCATCGCTTTTTGCGCTGCGCCCAAGCTTGAGGTGACCTTTTCGGTGAGCGTCGTCAAAGTCTCGGCGCCGGCGCCGTCGACTTCTTTCAGGCTCGTGGTCACATCAGCGCGCGCCTTCTCGACCGCCTCAAGCGCCGTGTCGGCCGCCTTCTTTGGGGCGCCCTTGAGCTTTGCGGCTTTGTCCTTCAAGTAGGTGAGCTTCCGATCGAAAGCGTCAACTTGGCTTTGCAGGCCTTTGACGACTGCGACCTTCTTGTCGCCGAAGGCTTTCTGGGCCTCTTCCGCGGCCTTCTTGCTGGCCTCGGCCGCTGCCTTTTCGGCCTCTGCCGTCGCGGCTGATGCCGAGGCAGCGGCTGATGCAGCAGCCTGGTCCGCCTCCTTCTTTGCGTCGTCACAAGCCGCCAGGAACGCGAACGATATCCCGGTGATGGCGATCCATTTTTTCATATTAGACATGCCTCCTCTACGTCGACGTTCTCACATCGGCGCCCATTTACGATGCGCCGACTCTTAACACGACCTCGACCGCGAGTTATGAACTCCGCGAGCTGACGCTAACTGTGACGGAATTGTGGTCAATAGACGACACCCATGACGTGATGCACTGGTGCGCGCGGTCGTGTACAAGCGTGAGTTGCGTTGCCCGAGCTCGACAAAGTCGAGCTCGGCCGCACCACCAGCGCGCTGGCGCCAACAAAGTAAGGATGAGTCATGGATATCCAAGCATTTGCCAATGAGTTCCTGACGAGCCAACACGGCAAAGATGCAATGAACGCCCTCGCTTCTCAGGGCATCAAGCCGGAAGACGCGCAGCAGCTCTTGGCGCATGCCGCCGAAAAAGGCGGCGAGCACGTCGAGAATCATGGTTCGGGGCTGCTTGGCGCGCATGCGGGCATGAGCTTCTTTGCGGCGTTCGCTGCAGGAATCGTCAAAGGTGACGGCGTCATGGGCGCGATGGGCGACGGGCTCGAGGGTGTGCTGGGCGCCAAGGTTGCCGAATCAATCGGCAGCAAATTTGGCTTGGATGCCACCAAGGCGTCGACGCTCGCAGCTGCGGCCACCCCTTTCCTGGTCAGCTTCATCAAGACCAAACTCGGCTGATGTTGGGGTGACCGGCTAATAGAGATTCGAACGGTCACCGCAGCCGCGTGCTGCTGCCAACCTCAACCCTCGGTCGACGTTAGACCTTCGCGAATGGCATATTTCGTCAGCTCGGCGATGGTTCGCAGGTTCAGCTTCTCCATGATCTGACGTCGATGGGTCTCCACGGTTGGCAGCGCGATGTGGAGAATGGCGCAGATCTCTTTGGAGGACTTGCCCTCAGCGACCAGCTGCAGCACCTCGCGCTCCCTCACGCTCAGCGGCCGGTCCTGGCTGGGTTGAACGCCTGTGCCTCCATGAATGGCCGTTGCGACAACGCTCCCGGCGATCGCTGGACTGAGGTACGTCTCGCCGCGCGTCACCGCCGACAGAGCGACGAGCAGCTCTTCGGACGCCGAGTTTTTGAGCAAATAGCCGACCGCCCCCGCCTGCAACATCGCGATCACGTACCTGCGATCGGCGTTCATGCTGAGCGCGAGCACTTTGAGCCCATGCAGCTCTGCCATCAGGCGTTTCGTGGCATCGATACCGTTCAGCTCGGGCATGCCGATGTCCATGATGACGACGTTCGGGCGCAAGCGTCGCACCTCGGTCAATACTTCGTGCCCCGTAGCGGCTTCGCCGACTACCTCGACACCGGCTCTTTCGAGCAGGGCGCGCAGCCCGTCGCGCAGCATCCGATGGTCGTCGGCCAGCACGACCCTCATGGCCGTTCCAGGTCAGCGGTCGCGCCGGCGCCAGCCTCAGCCGGCGGCGTGCTCGCCTGCAAAGGAACGCGCACACTAGCGAGCGTGCCGTGCCCCGGAGAGGACTCGAGCGTCAGGTCGCCTCCCAGGCCATTGATCTGCTCGCGCAGGCTGAGCAGGCCGAAGCCTTGCCGGGTCGGAAAGTCCTTCCCGAGATCGAAGCCGAGCCCCCGATCCTGCACGTCGATCAGGTATTGACCGTCGGCACGTCGAAGAGACACCGTCGCTGTTGCGGACTGAGCGTGCTTGAGGACGTTCATCAAAAGCTCGCGCACCGCGCGAAATACGACGGCCTTGGCGGCGTCGTCGAGTGGTTTGTTGGCTCCGTCGTCAGTGACTTCTACATGGATGCCATGCTTTTTCTGCAGGTCTTCGGCCAGCCAGTCGAGGGCATCCTTGAGCCCCAGGTCGTACAATATCGGCGGACTGAGCTCGAAAATCAGCTCGCGCGCGTCCGTGATCGCTTGCTCGAGCAACTCCACCGCCCCATCGACGCCAATGCGCGCTTCTCCGCTGAGGTCAGCGCGGACGGAGGTCAGCTTGATCTGCGCGAGCGCCAGGGTCTGCCCCATTCGATCGTGTAGCCCGATAGCGATGCGCCGCCGCTCGCGTTCTTCGGTGAGAACAGCTTCGAAGGACATGCGCTTGACTCGCTCCTGGTAGGCTCGGACGTCGTCTTCGACTTTACGTTGCGCGATCCGTGCCGACTGAATCTGCGTCACGTCTTGGAAGGCGAGCAGGCACAAGTCGGTACCGTCGATGGGGTGACCGTTGAG
>DATAKF010000487.1:0-5516 GCA_036261775.1 Polyangiaceae bacterium
CGTTCGTCGAGCGATAGTCGGCCTTTTCTCGCTCGCTCAGGCTGCCTTGGGTGTTCGTGACCGCTGCGATGGCGTCCTTCAGCGAGTCCGGGAAGGCCGGGTTTTGCTGGCAAAGCACCGCGTCGTTCACTGACAGACCACGACCCACCACCGACGCCTCTTCGGGCCGCGAGCGCGACGTGAGGAACGACAGGCTGGTAAGCAAACCCGCGCGCTGCGCCGGCAGCTCGACCAGACCGAAGCCATCGGCGTCGACCGTCGTGGGTGCGGCGACGCCGTAGAGCGGCGCCAAACCTGCGTTGATGAAGGCCTTGCGGCTGGTCACGAGCTCCGGAACCTTGCCGCCGTTCCAGAGCACGTCTTTCACGAACAGCTCGCTCTCGTGATACATGGAGGCGGCAACGCCTGCGTTGAACTCCGGCGTCTTGGCCGAGTCGATGACGACGTTGAGCACTCGCGTCAGGCCAATGGAGGCGATCATGCCCGCTGACAGGTTGAGCCGCGCGGCAGGGGTCGAGAGCATGCGATCCACGTGCGGCCCAATCTGTTCCGGCGTGCTCAGCATGTTGGCAGCGGCGGCCGCGAGCAGCTGATCGTCCGGCGGGCCGTCAGTCACGAAGTACGACAGCTGGCTGGCCAGCTCGTACGGCGTGAGCGGCCCTTCTTGGGCGTTCGCGCCGAACTCGGTGCGGTACAGGAAGCTAGGCGACTCGAAGATGGCGTTGACGGCGAACTGCGTCGCTTCTTGGACCGTGCCGCCCGCGGCGGTCATCTCCGTGAAGACGGTGGTCAGGCTGGACTTCTCACGGTCGTCGAGCGGGTGCCGGAAGGCGCGCTCGGCCAGCTTGAGCACGAAGGCCTGGGCGCACTCGGCGGTGGCGGTGGCGCAACCCGTGAAGGTGGCAAAGTTGGCCAGCGCCTGGTTGCCGGCCGCAACCGCGATGCCGTCGGCCGTCTGCCACTTGGCGTCGATGTACGACGAGCCTTCGTCGGTGTCGCCCAACGGCGGGAAGGTGCGCTCCGTCGGGTCCTTGATGGCGTTGTCGCTGATGATCTTGGTCACAAACTCTTGACCGAAGACCGGCAAGAGCGAGGTGGCGACCTGGTTGAAGCTCAGGCGAATGAGGCGCTTGGGCATCGCGATTTCCCAACCCTCGCAGTCCTCGGCCTGGTTCGTGCCGCCCGTCGACGAGTTGCCCCCAGCCGTTGTGCCCGACCCGCCGGTGCCCGGCTGGCCGCTGCTGTTGCTGCTGCTGCCGCCGTTACTGTTGTTGTTGCTACCGACCACTCCCGTGCAGCCGAAACCAGCGGCGGCGAGCAAGAGCGTGAGCCCCATGTAGGTGCGCGGGATCCGCCGAGAAACTATCGCCATCAATCCAACAAGGAGGGGGCCCACCAACCAAACTGCTCAAAAAACTATTTCCGTTCGGAGTCGGGACCGGGAGCCCCTATCCCTTCCCCGACCGAGCATCTGGACGCGCGGTCGCTGGCAGGCCAGCCAGCTTGCCGCTTGGGCTCGTAAGGTCTTCAAAACATGAGAGAAGCTGCCGATTTCATTAGGGATGCGCCTTTCCGCAAGGGCGAGGGTGGTAGGCCTCATTAACGGGCATGACAACGCAGCGCATCCTGGTCACCGGCGCCGCCGGAAAAGTCGGCCAGGTCTTCATTCGTCGCTTCCTAGCGAATCCGCGGTTCGAGGGGTTTACGGTCCGGGCGCTGTGTCACAACCGCAAGCTTCCCACTGGCCCACGGCTGGAGGTCGTGTCGGGGCCGATCGAGCAGCGCGCCGTGGTCGACGAAGCGATGTCCGGTGTCAGCCACGTCCTGCACCTGGCCACGAGCAAAGAGAACCCCGACACGATCATGGACGTGGCGGTCAAGGGCATGTTCTTCCTGCTCGAGGCCGCGCGCACCAGCGCCACCTTCAAGCAGTTTCTGCTGATCGGCGGCGACGCCGGCATGGGGCATTTCTTCTACCCGCACCCCGTCCCGGTGACCGAGCAGCAGAAGCACAGCGCCTACCCTGGGTGTTACGCGCTCTCCAAGGTGCTCGAAGAGGTCCTGCTCGAGCAGTACTACATCCAATACGGCCTCAACGGCTGCTGCCTACGCGCGCCCTGGATCATGGAAAAGGACGACTTCAAGTACCAGCTGTCGTTCGGGGACGATGTCTTCGGCGGCCCGCGCTGGTGCGACTTGGTCACCAAAGAGCAGGCCGCCAGCTACGTCAAGTCCGGCGCGGTGCCGATCATGCTCGACCCGGACGGCGTGCCGGTAAAGCGCAACTTCGTCCACGTCGAAGACCTGATCAGCGCCATCAGCCTGGCCATCGACCACCCCAAGGCCAGCCAGCAGTTGTTCAACGTGTGCATGAACGACCCGGTCGACTACGGCGAGCTCGCCGCCTACCTGAAGAAGACGCGCAACCTCGAAGGCATCCCGATCAAGACGCCGTACCGCTCCACCTGGCTCGACAACACCAAGGCCAAGTTCATCCTGAACTGGCGCCCGGAGTACGACCTGGCCAAGCTCACCGACGCCGCCTTCGACTACAAGCGCCCCGCCGACGACCCACGCGTGATCTACTACCCGGGTTGAGCGTGCGTAGCGCGGCCCTTTCCGCTGCGCCACGGGGCGCCGGGCGGGACGCTGACCAAACCGGCCGCGCGCACCAGCTCGAAACCGAGCAGAGCCGCCGCGCGCCTTGAGACCTTAGCGTTCACGAAAACGTCGCGCGCCAAGCCTCGTGAGCGCCCAGCAGCTCCAGCGCGCGCAGGGTGAGCGACTTGCCCGGTTCGCTGCGCGGCCACGTCGACGCGCCTGACGGGTGCGGCAACGGAATCACGTCGATGCTGCGACGGCCGCGAGTGATTCGAAACGACTTGCCGATGTGCTCGACGAGCTGGGCGGGCGGTAAGAACTGGCCGATCGCCAGGCGCCCGATCGGAATCAGCAACTGCGGTTGCAGCAGCTCGATTTCGCGCTCGAGCCAGGGGCGGCACTCGGCGACCTCGGCGTCGGACGGCACGCGATCACCGCCGCGCGGATTCTTGCCGGGGAAACAGCGGCAGGTCGCGGCCATGTAAACGCTGCGCCGAAACTCTGCCTCCTCGACGCCGAGCGTCGCGAACCACTTGAACAGCTGCTTGCCGGCGGTCCAGGCGAAAGGCCGCTGCATCACAGGCTCCTTGTCGCCCGGGGCTTGACCAACGAGCAGAATCTTGGAGAGCACCGGCGGGCCCACGACCGACGGCGGCACCATATCCGGGCAGCGCCGGCAGACGCGCAGCGCCGCCTGGTGTTCTTCGATCAGCGTCAGCCGTCGCACTTCAGTCGGCGACCAAGCCGACGTTCAGCAAGATGCCGACGATCAGCCCAACGATGGCGGCGCCCACCATGGCCGCTTTGAACCACATCGGGCGATTGCCGTACGGATCCTCGGGCTCGCCCAGGATGACGCCCAGCACGCCGGTGAGGACGAGCACCGTGCCGAGCATGGTACCGACCGGGTAGAAGCGCTCCATCGTAACCAGCATCACGACGTTGAGCCCAAGCACCGCGATACCGATGCCGGCCACGCCCGCCGGTTTGAGCCGTTGTGCGAGCGCGGATTTCCGAACCGGTGCTGCTGTCGTCGTCATCCCTAACCTCGTGGGGTGAGGCTACGGCTCCGCCGCGCGGCCTGTCGAGCCCGGGCGCCCCACGAGACCGAGCCCCGAGACTTCGCGAACCGCTCAGGACAAGCCTGCCTGCCTGCCTCCCTTCGCCGCGTAAGGCAGCCTACCCCTGCGAACCTGTCACCTAGCCGGTCCACGGGCAATTGGTCAGTAGACTAATTCTGACCTGATAAGCGCCCGACGAGCGGCTCTCCTCAACCAATCCAAGTCAGGCCAACGCACGTCGTCCCATGTAGTCAGTAAGCTGCCAAGCTGTAAGCAGACTGCCTTTCTTGTCGAGTCAACAGACGACAACTGGTTCTGGTTGCACTCACGAATTGGAAGCTTCTGGTCATTCGAGGTCATCCATCCACCATGGTGTTCGCCGCGGTGGTCCTATTCAACTCGCCCGAGAAAACGGCTGCGCCGTGTTCGAAGGCATGCTTTGCGGCTATCGAGACCTCGAGGGCCACTCAATCTGTAATTACCACTTACATCATCGTAGTCAGTAAACGCGATTGACTAGCTCATACCGAACAAATACAATCTGTTTCCAGGATGCGGCCCGCGCGGTCGTCAGGGGCCCGAACAAATCGCGAGGAGTTTCATGAAACCCATTTCCCTTAGAACCGTTGCGCTTGCCGCTCCCCTCCTAGCTGTCGTTGCCAGTTACGCCGGCTGCTCCCCCGAGGACCCCACCCTTCCCAACACTGGAACGGGCGGCAGCTCCACCGCCGGCACGACTGAAACCACTGCTGGCACGACTGGGACCACCGCCGGCTCGACCTCGGGCGGCTCGACCTCGGGCGGCTCGACCTCGACGGCTGGTACTCCCGCAGGTGGCACGGGCCCGAGCGGCGGCACCGGCGGCACGCCGGGCGGCGGTACCGGCGGCACGCCGAGCGGCGGCACCGGTGGCACGGCGGCCGGCGGCTGCACCGATAAGATCAAGTGCATTGACGAGGTTGCCAGTGCGCCAAGCAGCTTCGGCAACCCGGGTTGGAAAGACTCGTGGTGGGTGACGGGCTGTTACAAAAAGCAGCAGCACGATTGTCTGCTGATGGAAGACTCGGAGTGCGGAGCCAAAAACGATCCGAACGGCGGCAGCGAAGGCCTCGGAGCCCGTACCCGCGAGACGTGGAAGCTCGGCGGTGAGCCGGGTCAGAAATACAAGGTGTCGTTCCAGTTCGACGCGGTGACCGAAGCCAAGCGCTATACCGGTGGCGCGCGTGACGTCGAGAGCGTCGCGGGCGATCCGCATACCAACACTCCGCTAGACATGTTCTACCGCGGCGGCACGTCGCCCGAGAGCAACTACAACGTCGTCAAGCTGACCGTGTTCGATCAAGACGACAAGCCCGTTCGGAACTACTACATGAACGCGGCGCCTGCGGGCGGCGACCTTGGCGTGTGGGAAAATCACTACACCTTCCTCGCCAGCTACAAGAAGTCGATCGTCGTCATCGGCGGCGGCAAAATCGAGCACTTGGTGCAGGACAAGAACTGCCACGCCATCGATAACTGCGGTCCAAACTTGCTGAACGGCGCGGGCTGCGCTGCCGAGCGCAAGCTGCCGGGCGACAGCGCAAACCTCACGTTGCCGCCCAAGTATCAAGATCCGCGTGACGGCATGATCAAGAACACACAAGACCTCGCGGCGGGCCCGTACCCACGCCAGGCACCGACGCAAGCCTGGCACTCGCAGGCAGGTCACTTGAAGATCCTCTCGATCGAAAAGACGACCGAAGCGATCGACGCGAAGCTGCCCGACCCGACCTGAGGCGCGGTCGAGCTCGAATGGACGAAGCAACGCCAGGGCTAGGAGTGCACTGCATGCGCGCTCCTGGCCTTTGCCTCTTG
>DATAKF010000488.1:0-5509 GCA_036261775.1 Polyangiaceae bacterium
GATGGGCGGCAGGATGGTGCGCTCCATGCCGACCATCGCTCCGACGAAGGCGTTGACGACGACGAGGAGCGAGAATTGCCCCAAGTTCTCGCGCAAGCCGAGGCGCGGTTGGCTCAAGCGACCTGTCCCGCGCGGCCCTGGTTGATGCGGATGATCTCCTCCATGGCGGCTGGCTTGGGCGGAACGTCGGAGAGTGCTTCGATGAACTCGTCCCGCGACTTCGAGAGCAGCGGGTTCCAGCGCTTTTCGAAGGCGATGGTGCTCGAGGGCTTGCCGCTCATGCCGGCGCCGCAAACGGAGCCGGAGAAGTGGCCCGGGTACACCTCGAGGTCGGCCGGGAGCGTTAGGAGCTTTTGGTGGATGCTGTCGTAAAGCTCACCTGCGTTTTCTCGCGCGCGGCCAGGCAGGTCGGGACGACCCACTGCACCAACGAAGAGCGTGTCACCGGTGAGCACGAACCACGGCTCGCCACCGCGTCGAAGGTCGGTCACGACCAGGCTGATGCTCTCGGGCGTATGGCCAGGAGTGTGCAGCACCTTCACGCGCGTGTTGCCGAGCTCTACCTCTTGTCCATCGCGCAAGGGCTCGAACTCGAGCGCGACGTTGGCCGACTCGTGAAGGCAATAGGCGGCACCTGCCTTCTTGGCCAAAGCAAGGCCTCCTGAGTGGTGGTCCGCGTGGACGTGCGTATCGAAGACGTGCGTGATGCGCATGTCTTTGGAGGCGGCAAAGGCGATGTAAGCGTCGATGTCCTCCTCGTGAGCATCGACAACGGCGCACTTGCCGAGGCCTCCGCAGCCGAAGAGGTACGCAGCACAACCGGTCTCGAAGTAGTAGTAAGGCTTGAAAATCATGACGGTGCTCCTTCGCGCTCGACGCGCCAGCCGCGGGCGCGCCAGTCGGCGACCCCTTGCTCCAAACGGTGCGCCTTGAACCCCTTTTTGCGCAGTAGCTCCACCGCCTCGACCGCCATCACGCAGTACGGGCCACGGCAGTAGGCGACAATCTCTCTGCTCTTCGGCAGTTGTTTGATGCGCGACTTGAGCTCGTCGACGGGTACCGAGAGGGCGCCCGGAATGTGTCCGGCCCGGTACTCCTCGGCTGGGCGTACGTCGAGCACGGTCACCTCTCCGGCCCTCACGCGGCGCAGAAGCTCGTCACCATCGACGGTCTCCAGCGCGCCGCGCTGCTCGAAGTAGGCATTGGCAACCTGCTCGACTTCTGCGAGGCGCGCTTCGCCCAGGCTGCGCACCGCAACGTAGAAGCGTCCGACGTCGTCTCCCCCGAGCCGGTACTCGACGAAAAGGCCCTTCTTTTCCGCGTCAACGAGGCGAGCCGCGCGCAAGACCTGCAGGTGCTGCGAGGCGTTGGCGACCGAAATGGCCGCCTGTTCTGCCAGCGCCTCGACAGTACGAGGGCCTTGGCAAAGCAAATCCAGCAGCTCGAGGCGCTTGGGCGCCGAGATCGCCTTCCCGAGCCGCGCCAGCTGCTCGTACATCGAATCCTTGAAGCGCCGGTGAGCTGTCGTCACGCGCTCAACTATTCAACCGGATACTTTAATAGTCAAGCAGCGCGCCAAATTCGGTGCGCTCTGGCCGCCGAAGAAGCCCTTATCGGGTGCTCCGCTTCGTGCCGAGGGAGTCGACGACCGCTTCGAAGTCGACGACGTGACCGGCAGCCTCGTCCTCCGCAGAAGCCGCGAGCTCTTCTAGTAGTTCGGCATCCTCTACTCGGTCGTCGACGATGACGGCCAGCTCTACGACGCTACCCTCGGGCAGATCGGTAGGGGCGTCGAGGACGAGACGTCCGTTTCTGACGGTTGCCTTGAGAGGGGCCATGGCCGCAAGGATACCCCTACGGCGTTCTCCAGGGGCCCGGCGCGCTCCAGCTGTCCGCAAAGCTCTGGGCAGCGAGGACCGCGCTCGCGACCGGCAGCAGGAAGCTGCGGAGCTGCGCCCGCGCGTCATCCAAGGTCTTGGGCGCGTTGTCGAGCTGAGAGCGTTTCACGAAAGCGGCCCATTGCTTCTGCGTGTTCTCGGCCGCCATGAAGCTCGGCGTCAACGCGACGGGATCGGCGTCGAGTCTCGTGCCTCGGTGCGTAAACGTCTTTTCAACCGCCTGCGCAAGCTCAGGCCCGGTGAAGTTGAACTGGCTCGCGAGTAGCCAAATGTCGAAGAAGTCCTTCATTCGCGTGTTCAGCGTCCCGAGCTGGACCATTGCCTCGAACTTTTCGGCGATGACGGTCTCGCGGGGGTACATGCGCAGGTGTGGCGCGGGCATGTCGAGCAGCGTCGGGTAGCTGCGGTCCTCGGCGCTCGGGGTGACGACGTCCCCAAAGCCGATGTCGATCTGCATCGGGATGCGGGCCTTCTCCAAGAAGGCAACGAAGGTGAGCCGCACGCCTTGGTAGTCGGCGTCCTCCTTGATGCGGCGTCCAACGAGCGTCGTCGCATCGAAGCGCAGCCCATCATCAACGACAGTCACCGTGCAAATCTCGCGGAAGATGGCCTCCATGACCGCCACGTCGTTCTCGGCGTAGCCGAGCAGGTCAATGTCCCGCGTGGGACGCGAGACAGGTGCGTTCCACGCATTGAGCAGCAGCGCACCCTTGAGCAAGAAACGACTGCGATGCTGCGACTGCGCGAGGCGGTAGAGGAGTCGTTCGAGACCGAAATGCTGCAGCACCTCTTGAAATGGCCGATGGCTCGCCTTGGCCTGATTCGCAAGGCGTGCGCGAACAGAAGCGGCAATGTTCGTTGTCACGTCACTGCCTCGAGGTAGGGGCGCATCACTCGCTCCACCCTGCAGGCACGTGCCTGCTCGAGTAGGCGCTCGACGTTGGCGCCGCGTCGTCCTCTCCACGTGCGGAGAGCTTCGAGAGCGACGTCGAGGCCAAGCTTGCTGCGGTACTTGAACGCATCGGCAACACTCTTCTCAGGGCCATAGATCCGGAACTTTCGACCGTCGACCGTGCGCTGTTCGATACCGCTCGTGAACGCGGCGCCCGAGAACCAGTAGAAGCTCACCGGCGGGTAATCGATGCGTGGTTTCTCGGCGCCGCGCGGCAGGGCGATGTCGACGGCGTGCGGGATCTGAGTAGTGAGCTCGTGGTACGCGAGCGCGGAAATCAGGCACACCACACCGCTCGGGACCCGGGCCGCGACCGTAACCAGATCGGGTGCTTCGAGGTTTGGCAGCGACGCGAGCCGATAGACTCCGCGGCTGAGCTGCGTGATGGTGCCAGCGTCTCGCAGCGCATAGAGGCTGCGACGGTTGAGCCCGGCCTCGAGCGCCTCCGACATGCGCAGGACCCCGCCGCGCTTGCGAAAAACGCTCTCCGGTGAAATGGGGGTCTTGGTCACGAGAGACAATGTACCAGCAGATATTAATATGTGTAGGTAAATTGTCTCAGGCCTGGATCAGTGGGAAATGGCGGGCGAGCCCGGAGTACCGAGCCCGCCCGCGCCCGAATCACGCCGGCTCGTGGTCGTTTGCCGGTGGCTCGCTGTCCGGCGGGATGACGGCCTCCAGTACCGCCGCGAAGCTGTTCAGCCGCTCCGACATCCCCGCGACGCTCGCCGCGGTCACCAGAGCGTGCACAGCCGTCGCTTTGATGCCCACGGCCACCTGGCGCATCTCGTCCGCGTCTGCGTGCGCCGAGAGGTCGCAGAAACCATCCAGCGTTTGGGCGAGCCCTTTTAGCTGTTCGGCTCCGGTCATGACCTCGCCCATGGTCGCTCGGAAGTGCGAGGTGAACATTGCCTCCTCGATCTTCATTGAGCCAGCCCTCCATCGCCGTGGGAGCCCGGATCCGTCGACCGCATGCCGCGGGTGGTGAGCTCGAGCTCGAGCTCGGCCAGCCCCAGCCGCGCGATGCTCAGATCGCTCTTAGCTCTGTCGATCTGCGAGTCCGCGACCCGAATCAGATCGCGGCAACTCTTGATAGATTCAGCGATTTCTACCGCGCTGCGCGGTTCGTTGAGTACACTTCCGCCCTTAGGTGCCATGAAAGCTCATACCTTTCGTGGTGCTCAGGACTCGCGGTCGGTTCCACCCGGTCGCGGGTCCGTCTGTTGTTGTTGCGTTACTTCTTCGGCCGCTTCGCCGGTTTGACCGTCACCCCGAGCTTCTCCGCGTACGCGCGAATCGCCCGTCGCAACACGTCGGAGCGGGACCGCTCTTCGTGCGCAGCGAGCGCCTCGAGCAACGCGAGCTCATCAGGGCTCAGGCGTATGCCAACGATCGGCTTTTCTACCATACGAGCCCGACAGTAGCACGGCGTTTAACAGAGTGCTACAGATGCTCAGACAAGGGAGGCAGATGACGGACGACGTTGCTCAGCAAGAAGGTGGGAGCCGGGAAGCGGCAGACGACGGTCCGCTATCAAACGCCCCCGACGCAGCGGGGCTGCAGAAGACGGCGAGCGCTGTTTCGGAACAGCACGGGGCGAGTACGGCCGACGACGCCGATCCGAACGTCTGGCACACGTACTTGGCCAGGCTTCGGTGTCGGACGTGGCACTCGTGGCCACCTCACGTTGCATTGCAATCGGACTTCTTCGACTTGGAGTTGCAAGATGGGCTCGTGGTCAAGGCGCGCGCTGCTCTGATCTCTCACGAAGCCCGAAACGAGCCGCACGACTACTCTGAGGTCGAGACCAAAGCTGGGCAACTGATGTGGCGCGGTGCCGTTGAGGGCCTTTTCCTCGTGCGCGACACCGCTCTGAAGGATCCAGATGACGTCACCATGGTCTCGATGCGTCTGGCCAACGCTCATCGCGGTGAGATTGACCTTGGTATTGGCTTCAGGATGCCTGGCGCGCTCCCGAAGATTGCTCATGAGAGCTTGCGGCGTGCAGCGCTCGGGTTGTTGTCTCTCATCAACCTTCAGCTTCGCGACTATCTGATTCCAACAGCTCCGCTGCAGGTTGCAAAAATTCTCGCTGGAACGACGGTGATAGATTCGAGCTTTGCGGTTTACGTGCAGAAGCGAGACGCGCTTGAACGCGATGTCTTGCAGCGAATGCTCACCGAGTACTCCACGGTCGTATTCGCCAAAGAGGCATCGCCGGGGCTTCGGGTGGCCCTTGAACTCTATGGATCCCATTTCAGTGAGGTGAACCCCCAGACACGATTTCTGCTGCTGGTAATGGCGCTTGAAGCGCTCGCAGCGCCGACCGTCCGTGGGCAGCGTGTCCAAGAGCTAGTGGATCAATGGTCGGAGCATGCGAGCGTAGCGGCATCTGAGCTGGATGCGGACTCTCCCGCGCGAGCTGAAGTCGAGGACCTCCGGAGAGGTCTGCAATTCCTTCGTGAGGGCTCGATCCGCGGCCGTGTGCGAGAACTGGCGCGAGCAGCGGCTTCACCGGACGCGGATAAGTTGAGTTGGGGGCGTCGCGCTGCGAAGGTTTACGACAAGCGAAGTGAGCTCGTTCACGACGGGAGCTTGCCGGCGGCTACGCTTGCAGCAGCCGAGAAGGAGGCTCGTCTGGTGCTTGAGATGGTCCTAT
>DATAKF010000492.1:0-7866 GCA_036261775.1 Polyangiaceae bacterium
AGCGAGGTTCACGGCCTCGATGTGGTCGCGGCTGCAGCCAGTCAAGGCGACGGACAAGCCGATGGAAACGAGACTGACCTTCAGGAGCTTTTCGAGTGTCATCGCGGGCTTTCCTCTATGTGACGCAATCCCAGAACTACGAGGCGCGGGCAGCAACCAAGCTGGGCGTGGGCAGCCATGCGCAGGACTTCAAGCGACTCGATTCTGAGGCTAACTTGCCTCGATCCGGGGCGATTTCCGGACCACGAAAGAGCACCGAGCATAGGCGGACGGACCGCATGGAGTAAAGCCGCATCGTAATCGAAAACGCTCGCGATTTTCGGCGTCTGCTCGGTCTCGTTCGCTCCGCTTCGCTGCGCTCTGGCGATCAGGATGGCTCGGGCCGGTCCCCAGCGAAACAGCAGGAAGGCGGGAAGGCGGGAAGAGGTTGGCTGCTCGAGCAAGCCAGCGCTACGCGACAAGCTCGCCACTCGTCCACCAACGCCCCTCTAACCCGAAATCCCTTCCCGCCTTCCTGCCCCAATCGTCCAGCGCCGCACGCCGGCGTACAAAAGCGAAACGGCGCGTGCGGTGGAAGACCGACACGCGCCGTAGGCGCTGTGTTTCAG
The DNA here is from genome assembly GCA_036261775.1 of Polyangiaceae bacterium. GTDB lineage: Bacteria > Myxococcota_A > Polyangia > Polyangiales > Polyangiaceae > PMG-095. Next base: position 609 of record DATAKF010000492.1, read on the forward strand.
ATCGGCTCAGCCTGGCGCGAGCATGATCGGATACACGACCGTGACGATACCGCCTTCGGGCTGCGGGAAGCTCAGACCGTAGAAGGCCGAGAGCACGCAGCTCACGACGCCGCTGTCCGGTAGATCCGACCCGCCGTTCGACACGTTCGACACCGCGCCGTCGCGGCCGATGACGAAACGTGCGGACACGCGACCCTCGAGGTTGGGGTTACGACCAAGGCCCTGCTCGTAACACATACGGAAGCGACCGAAGTTCTGGCGCACGATACGCTGAATGACTTCAGGCGGGAGGCGACCGCTAACCGTGGTCGCACCCATGCGCACCTTAGGCGCCTTCGTCTGGTGGGAGCCGCCGAGGCGACCGTGACCGGCACCGAAGCCCTGGCCCGTGCCGACGCCGGCGCCGTGACCCAGGGTACCGATGTTACCGAGACCGATACCTTCGCCGCGACCGCCGCCGCCTTCGCCGATGCCGGAGAGGCCGAGACCGCCGGCGCCGAAGGCGTCGCCGATTTCATCGCCCCACATGTTACCGCGAGCGCTGATTTCGTCCGAGCCGAGCGAGGTGTCACGGCCCCACGGAGCCGTCGGAGCGTTCGGGTCACCAGCGGCGCCCGTGTTGAGCAGGCCGATCATGCCGAACTCGGTGGCTTCACGCAGCGCGGCCTGACGGGCCAGGTGCATGTCCTGGTTGTCCTTCGGCCCCTGCACGGCGTAGCGCTTGTTGGTGGCCTTGGTCGTGGGGTTACCCATCGACCCTTCCTCACCCTTGGCGCGAGTACCGGTGCCGCCTTCCTTGTTGTCCGAGTTGTCCTGGACGACCTCGGTCTCTTTCTCTTCCTGCTCGCGCTCGGCAGCAGCCTTCAGGTACTGCTGCATCAAGTACAGCGCGTCCTTGTCGAGCTCCTCGTCGTCCGTCAAACCCATGGGCGGGACGAAGAAGGCCATCGCGGCGAGCAAGCCACCGACGGTCAGGAACGACAGGCCGAAGTACATGGCGACGGCCCAGTCGAAGTTGGTGCCGACGCCGTGCTTGAGCGGCTTGCCGGCGTTGACCGCGGCAACCTGGAACACGAAGTCACCCAGCTCGACGCGAGCTTTGGCGCCGCCCGGCAAGGACAGCTGATGACCGCCCGACAGCTCGGCGCTGGGTTGTGCCCGCGCGCGCGCTTCGTCCAGCGACATCTTCGGCTGGCCCGGGATCTCGACGGAGCCACGCGCGTTGGGGGGAATGACCAACGCCACCGAGGCGCGATCACCCACCACGACCGGCAGGCGCGTCGTACCGAGGCGCTCGCTCGGGATGAAGAAGTCACAGGCGAAGTTCTTGCCCTGCTCTTCGCCAACGTAGAAGTTGCGCGGAGGAGTGAGGTGCGAGACGTGCAGCACGTTCGTACCCCACAGCACCATCACCTCCACCGAGGCCAGGTGCGGGATCTCGACTTCGTCCGGGCTCACGTCGGGCCCGCTCTTCACCATCGTGTAGGTGTAGGTGCCGGGTGCGGCGTCGTCCGGAACGTGAAGCGCCTGCTGCTGACGCTGAGCGGCAGCACCGGCAGCAAACGGATTGCTGGCGGTCGCGAACGGGTTGCTCGCGGCAGCGAACGGGCTCGACGCGCCGGCGGCGGCGAACGGATTCGGAGCAGCGACGGGCGGCGGCGGGGGCGCCTCGGCGCCAGCGCCTTCCGCGCTCTCGAGGATGATCTTGGTGTCGCCGACCTGGATCTGGTCGCCGACGTGCAGCTTGCACTTGTTGACGCGAGCGCCGTTCACCATCGTGCCGGGCTCGTTGCCCAGGTCGATGAGCGTGATGTCTTCGGGGCCGGCAACCTCGATCACCGCGTGCATGCGCGAGGCCAGCTCGTCATCGACACGCAAGTGGCTCTTCGGATCCTTGCCGACTTTGACGATGTCTTGGGTAACCGTCTCACGCCTGGTGAGCTGGTCGGCTTGGTAGAGCGCGAACGTTAGAACAGCCTTTGCCATCTTGCTTTCTCAGTCTCTCTAGTGGGGAGCGGGCAGATAACGGGTGCAGCGCTACGCGGAAATCACAGGTTCTCGACGGACTTGAGCATCTCGTCCACGAACTGAATGCGGGGACGGATCAGCGTCGTGCGCGCGGCACGCGGACGAACACGAATGGTCGCGTCGTTCGGGCCGAAGCCACCGGCGGCGAGCGGGTCGTCGTCGAACTCGTAGCCATAGCCGTCGCCGCCCTTTTCGCCTGCGGCTTCCTTCGCCTGAGCGAAGGCAGCGCCGGACGCCATGAAAGCAGCGAGACCTACAGCCACCGATACGATTCGAACGCGCTTCGTCACCATTGCAGCCTCCTCAAAACTTTCTACGAATCTTTACAGTCACATTGTAGCGACGGAGACCCGGGTCCGTCAATCGCCGAGTCGGCTCGCTGTGAGGTTTCGCGCGGAGCCGGTGAGTCGACACCAGCCCCACGCGAGGGTTCCCGACTTTCTTTAGCTCAACTCACTTTTTGCCAGCGGGCGCCGCGGGCGCCTTGCCAGCAGCAGGCGCAGCGCCTGCCGGGGGGGCGGCCTTGTCACCCGCTGCCTTGTCGCCAGCTGCAGGAGCCGCAGCCTTGTCAGCAGCGGCCTTGTCAGCAGCAGCCTTGTCAGCAGCAGCCTTGTCGGCAGCTTCCTTGTCAGCGGCAGCCTTGTCGGCGGCAGCTTGTTCCTTGGCGGCCTTCTCGGCTTCGGCAGCGTCCTTCTCAGCCTGGACGCCGTCTCGGATGAACTTGATCGTGTCGTCGATGTCCGTGCTGCGCTCCTTCGAGCGCTTCACGGCGTCGGCGAACTCCGCACCGTCACCAGCCTTGGCCACGAAGTCGCGGTACTGCTGAGCAGCCTTCTCGAGCTCGGGGACGGCGTTCGGACCTGCCGCGCGCTTGGCCTTGAACTCGTGAGTGAGGATGGCGTCGTTGTAGTAGGTCTCGGCGCGCGAGCCGTCGATCTTCTTCGCCTCTTCGAGCTCGGCCTTCGCCGCAGCCACCATCTTGTCGAAGTTGCTGTCGTTGATCTGACCGCGCAGCGCCAGCGCCAGGCCCAGGTGCGCCTCGTACTCCTTGGGACGGAGCTTGAGCGCGTCTCGGTACGCCTTCTCGGCCTCTTCGAAGCCGCGGAAAGACAGGCTCACCGCCGCGTAGTTCATGTGCGCCTCGAAGAACTTGGAGTCGAGCGCACGCGCGCGACCGAAGCTCTTCACGGCGCCGTTGAAGTTCTTGAGCTGAACTTGGATGAGACCGGTCGTGTTGTGGATCGGCGCGTAGTTGGGGTTCTTGCGCTGGGCTTGCGACGCCACCAGCGCGGCCAGGTCCAGCTGTTGTTCGTCGACGTCGACGCCCTTCACACCGGAGACTTCCATCCCGCGACGACCGCGACGGCCCTTCTTGGCCGACGCGCCTGCCTTGGCCTTGGCCTGCTCGAGGTAGTACACCGCGAGCTGGTTGAAGGCGGGCATGTAGCTGTCGTCGATAGCCAGAGCGCGCTGCAGGTTGCGCTGCGCGCGCTCGAGGTCGTTCTTGCCGTCACCGTCGGCTTGGTCGCTGCCGCGCTCCATTTGGAGAGCAGCCAGCGCGACCAGACCCTCGACGTTCTGGAACTTAGCGTCGCGGATGATCTGATCGAGCTTGGTGATGGTCGAGTCGACGTCACCGCTCTTCGCGTAGTCGTACAACGCCAGCTGAGCCTTGGCGCGGTGGAACGAGCCGTCGGCTTTGAGCGTGTCCTCGAACTTCTCGCGCGCCTCGGCGTCCTTGCCGCAGCGCTGGTAAGCGAGCCCGGCGTTGTAGATCGCCTCCGGGAACTCGGCCCTGGCGTCCGACTTCTGCGTGCTGGCCGCCTTGGTGAAGGTGTCGGCGACGCTGGAGCACGACGCTTCGGCCCAGTCCTGCTTCTTGTCGTGCTCGACGAACTGGTCGAGCGCGCCATCGAAGGTCGAAGCCGCTTCCTTGCTGACGCTGACGGACCCTGCTCCCTTGCGACCGCTGTCCTTCTCGGGCGCGAGCACGGCTTTGCCGTTGACCATGGTGGGACCGCCGCAGGCACCCAGGCCTGCGACCATGCCCACGAGCGCGATACCCATAAAGCGCTTCATCATCACGCTCCGCCTTCCTTCTTCTTGTCGTCTTTCTTCTTCTCGTCGCCGTCGTCGGCGGGCTTCTTCTTCTTTTCGGGCTCCGCGCTCTGCACGACCATCGGTTCACCACCGATGCGCAGGGGGCTGCCCTGCTCGCGCAGCACGCTGTTCACGCGGTTCGGCGCACCGCGGAACTCGTCGACGACGTGGAACTCGTTCTTGTAGTTGTCGGCCAGCCAGACTTCGCAGGTACGGCTAAACTCGTCGAAGTACTGGTACTTCACGGAGTAACCGAGGCAGGTGCTGTAGGCGCTCTTGGCCTGAAGCTTCTGCGGCTCGGAAGCCTCGTCGAGAGAGCCGTAGTACGCGGTGCGCAGCTCGTAGTCCTTCTTGATGCCGTCCGGGATCGGCGCGGCGCGGAACTCCTTGACGAACTTGCCCCACATGTCACCGACGCGGGAGCCGGCAGCGATGACCCACTTCGGCGGGGGCACCGGCTGCAGGTTCACGATCTTGATGTAGTCGGCCGACGCTTCGTCGATGAGCGGGCGCTTCTTGCCAATCCAGTCCTTGACCTTGGTCTGAATGTGCTTGAGCACGGCTTCCTTCGTGCCGACGCCCTTGTACTCGGGGAAGGCGACCTTATCGACCTTGGCCTTCTTCTCCTCGGCGAAGAAGAACAGCGCCTCACCGACGGCTTCCAAGGCACGACCCAAGCGACGTTGCTTGGCGTTCGCGTCTTCGTCCGGAATGCCTTCGATGGTGGCAACCGCCGCCTTGGGGTCTTCCCAGAGCTTGCGCACCGCGCCGTACTCGCGAGCCGCCACGGCACCCTTGTTGGCCTTGACGTAAGCGCGGCCCAAGAGCGCGTGAGCCTGAGCGCGCACGTCGGTCGTTGCCTTCTGGTCGATGAGCTTCATCGAACCAGCAAGGCGCTTCTCGACGTTGCCCCAGTCCTTCTTTTCACCGTAGTGAGCGGCGATGGCGTAGGCGAGCTGCGCGGTCTGAGCCGGCTTTTTGGCGCCGTAATACTTGTTGAAGTTGTTGGCGTCCTTGATGGCTTGCTCGTCTTGACCGGTGCCCAGGCGAAGCACGGCGGCGTCGCTCAAGGCTTGGTCAGCGAACTCGCCCTTGAAGGCCGTCGCTTCGCAGTAACGCTCGAAGAACTCCGACGCCTTGTCGTACACGGCGATGGCTTGGTAGTTGCCGCCGACCTCGTACAGCGCCTTCTTCGCTAGCGGCGAATCCTGCAGGCCGTACGTCTTGTTGAGCAAGATCGTCAGGCGTACCTGAATCGCTTTCGCGAGCAGACGGGAGGCCTGGTAGGCCTTCGCCATGTTGTAGACGATTTCGTCGGCCTTCTCGCACTGCTTGGGCTTCTCGCCTTTGCTGAGCGGGCCTTCGCAGTAGGTGCGCCACAAGTCGAGGTACGCTTCCGCGCCCTTCTTGTAGGTGTCCAGCCCCTCCTTGTAGTTGCCCTTCTCGGAGAGGTTGTCGCCCTTCTCGACCAGCTTCTGCGCCTTGAGGCGCATGATGTCGAACTGAATGCGGGTCAGCGACTCGCATTGCTCCTTGTTGTCCTCGAACTTGCTGCCCTTGCAGTACAGCTCGAGGAACACCGGCACGTCCTTGGCCATGTCGTCGAAGCAGCTGGGGCGCGGGGGCTCCGCGCGGCTGCCCAAGACGTTCACGGACTCGAGGTAGAGCTGAGCCGCGAAGATACCGGCGTCTTTGTCCGAGTGGTTGATGGCCACGTCACGGAACGCCAGAGCCGCTTCCTCCCAGTGCTGAGACTCGAAGTAGGTGCGCGCGCGGGCGTACTTGACCTCGACGTACTGCTCTTCGGCTTCCTTGTCGCCCTTGGGGGGCGTGATGTAGCAGACGTAGCGATTGAAGGCCGTGACCATGCCGGTCTGCATGGTGGTGAAGGGCTTGGGCTTGAACTTCTCCCACTCGCCCTTCTTGGCCTCGCGATCCTTCTCGTCGGCGCCCGTCGGTCCAAGTCCCTTGGACTTGCGATCCGAGTCGCCCTTGTACATCTGGTCGTACATCTTCTGGTAGCAGAGCACCGAGGCGTAGGCGGCTTCAGCAGCCTGGCCACCCTTCGGATCTTCCGCGACCACGGCGTCGAACGCCGGACCACATTCCTCCCAGCGCTGCTGGAAGTAGAGCAAGTCCGCCATGGCGTACTTGATCTTGTACATGGTCGGCCAGTCTTCCTTGACGATGCGAGGAAACTTGAACTTGGCGAAGTCGGCGGTGGTGAAGTTGTCTGCAACCTTCTTGTAGAGGTACGCCGCCAAATCCATGGTCTTCTTGTCACCCGTGCCGCGCACGCCGCCCGTGCCGACGGCCTCCAAGTGCCAGCTCATCGCCGTTTCGGCTAGGAGCTCGGCGGTCTTGTTGGCGCACTCGCCCTTTTCCTTCTCGGGCGAGCCACCCTTGACGAAGTCGTTGAAGACGCGGACCTGCTGGTCCATCTCCTTGCGGACGGCTTCCTTGTCACCCGACATCAGCGCCTGAGTCGCGGTGGTGATCTGGCCCTGGTAGTAGCAGCCCTTCGGGCCCTGATCGCGGCTCAAGAGGTCGCGATAGAGGACGATGCCTTCCTTGTAGTGACCGGTGTCGAGGTAGGCCAGACCGAGCTCGTTGAGCATGCCGACGGTCTTGACCTGCTCGCCGCCCTTGTCGCCGCTGACCGGCTTGAAGAAGTTGAAGGCTTTGTCCGGCGCGCCGGCGACGGCGTAGACCGGGATCATGTCGCGACGGGCAGCCTTGGCGATCTGTGCCGCGTTCGGCACGTCCGTGAACTGATCGCCGTACTCGATGACCTTCTTGAACTCGTTCAGGGCGTTGGCGTACTCACCCTTGTTCCAGAAGACGTAGCCGAGCTTGTAGCGCGCGTAGCCGAACTGCTTGTTCGTCGGCGGCGGGTACTTGATGACTTCCTTGTAGGCGGCCGCGGCTAGATCCCACTTGGCTGGATCGCCCTGGGCTTCCTGGAAGAAGAGCTCGCCGAACGCCAGGTAGGCGTAGGGAATGAAGGGAGACTTGGGCGCCTTCTGGATGAGCTCGAAGTAAATCGAGCGGGCATCCTTCAGGTTGCCACCCTGCTCGTGCTCGTACGCGAGGTAATAGAGCACCTCGTCGAGCTTCGAGTAGTCAGGGT
>DATAKF010000494.1:0-12826 GCA_036261775.1 Polyangiaceae bacterium
GAAGAGACGAGCGCGGTGGCCACTGAGCGAAGGGCATTCGGCGCGCTGTCGGTGCGCGGCTACCCGATGTTCTTGTTCACCTTCTTCATGACGATGATGGCGGACAACGTCGAGCACGTCATCAGCTACTGGGTCGCGTTCCAGAAGTTCCACTCGGCCGCGCTGGGTGGGTTTGCGGTCGTGGCGCACTGGCTACCCTTCTTGCTGTTCTCGGTGGCGGCCGGCGGCCTGAACGACCGCTTCGACTCACGCCGGCTGATCCAGATTGGCGGCGTGCTGTTCATGGGCGTGTCGCTGGCCTGGGGCTACCTGTTCATTACCGACACGCTGCAAATCTGGCACGCCATGGTGCTGCTCACGCTGCACGGCATCGCTGGCGTGTTTTGGAGCACGTCCAGCTCCGTGCTTCTCTACGACATCGTCGGCACCAAGCAGCTGCAGAGCGCCGTGCGCCTGAACGCCACGGTGCGCTACCTAGGCATGTTGGTGGGGCCTGGCATTGGCAGCCTGATCATGCTCACTTGCGGGCCAAAGCTGGGCATTTTACTCAACGCCTGCTTCTACCTGCCTATCCTGCTCTGGCTCGTGCGCGCGCCTTTTGGCCGGCACCTGCGCGGCCTGGCGGCGGCGCCCAAGCGTGTCGTGCGCGGGTTGGCGGACATCATCGAGACCGCGCGCGAGGTGCGAGGCCTGCCGGTCACGCTCGTTATGGTGGTTTTGGCTGGAGCCGCGTCGTTCTTCGTCGGCAACAGCTACCAGGCGCAGATGCCAGGCTTCGCGCAAGACGTGGGTCACGGAGATCCGGGCATTGCTTACACGTCTCTGCTCGGCGCGGACGCGGCCGGAGCGCTGCTCGGCGGCATCTTGCTCGAGAGCCGCAGCACGTTCTTCAACACGCGGCCGAGCAATGCGCTCAAGCTCTCGCTCGGCTGGGCTGTAGCGCTCTTCTGTTTCGCGCTCACCCGCACGTATTGGCTCGCGCTACCGCTGCTGTTCTTGGCCGGCTTCTTCGAGCTCTCGTTCAGCAGCATGGCGCAAACCTTGGTGCAGCTCGACGCGCCCGAAGCAGCGCGCGGCCGCGTACTCGGTCTGTTCAGCATGGCCGCCTCCGGCCTGCGAACCTTCAGCGGCGTCACGGTCGGGCTGATCGGCAGCGTGACCAGCATTCACACGTCGCTGGCAGTCTCCAGCGCCGTATTTTTCTGCGCCATCGGCGTACTCTCGCTGCGCACACCAACCACCGCCTAGGAATCGACCGCCCCATGACCTCTCTCCTCGAGCCCGTGCATTTTCCAAGCGGCCTCGTCGCCAAGAACCGCGTCGCTTTGGCGCCCATGACGAACCAGCAGAGCAACGCCGACGGCTCTTTGTCGGAAGCCGAGCTGGCGTGGCTGCGCCGGCGCGCGCGCGGAGGGTTCGGAATCGTCATGACCTGCGCGGCGCACGTTTCTGCCGACGGCCAGGGCTGGCCCGGTGAGCTTGGCGTGTTCGATGACCGCTTGCAACCGGGGCTCGAGCGCTTGGCGCAGGCGTTGCGAACCGACGGCGCGGCTTCCATTGTCCAAATCTTTCATGGGGGCGTGCGGGCCGACACCAAAGCGAGCGGCCTGCCGAGCATCAGCTCCAGCGCAGCCGAGGGCGCTCGCGCAGCGACGGAAGAAGACTTGGAGCGGGTGATCCGCGACTTTGGGCAAGCCGCGCGACGGGCGGAAGCAGCCGGATTCGACGGCGTGGAGCTGCACGGCGCGCATGGCTATTTGTTCACGCAATTCTTGAGCACGACTCAAAACCAACGCACGGACCAGTGGGGCGGCTCGCTGGAAAACCGCGCACGCTTGCTGCTGCGCGCTTTCGATGAAGTTCGAAAACACACGTCGCGCAAGTTCACGGTTGGGGTGCGGCTGTCGCCCGAAAACTTCGGCAACGCCAAAGGGCTCGACCTCGACGAGTCGTTACAGGTGGCTCGCTGGCTCAGTGAACGCGAGCTTGATTTCTTGCACCTTTCGCTGTGGGAGGCGCTAAGGAACACCACCAAGCGCCCCGACGAGCACGCCCTGCCACTCTTCCGCAGCGCTGTCGGTCCCAAGGTTCCGCTGCTCGTCGCCGGCAAGATTTGGACGCGCGCTGAAGCCGAGCAATTGCTTGCGCTAGGCGCCGACGGCGTCGCGCTCGGTCGCTCCGGCATCCTCAACCCCGATTGGCCGCTTCAAATTGCTTCGGCGTCGTTCGAGCCGCTGCGCCCGCCGGTCACCATCGAACAACTGCGCTCGCTCGACTTGAGCCCGCCCTTTGCGGAGTACATGCGGCGCTGGCAGGGGTTCGTGGTGTAGTCGGCGCGGAGGAGCGACCCCCAGCTCCCAAGAACCCTCGGGGCCACCCTCGGTCCTACAGCCGGGTAAACACCGGGTAACGCTAGGAAATCACCCGCGCCAGCGCGCTCGCCCCCAGCCTGCAAAAATGCATCGGATTTCAGCGCGTCTTCGGGTACTTACCACCCACACGTGCTCGTAGCTCAGTTGGATAGAGCAGCGGGTTTCTAACCCGCCGGTCGCAGGTTCGAGTCCTGCCGGGCACGCCACCTCTCGCTCCGCTCGCTTCGGCGGGCCCGACAGACTCGGGCTTGGCACTCGCCCCAAGGGGCTCCTTGCCTGGGCGCGTGTCCTGCCGGGCACGCCACCTCTCGCTCCGCTCGCTTCGGCGGGCCAGGTCGAAAGTCTTGAGCTGTCTCACCTCGGCGGCGGAGGCGGAGGCGCCTCTTTCAGCACGATAGTCGTCGTCGCGCGAGTGAGACCTTTTGCGGCGGCCTCGGGGGACGGCTCGAAGTCGACCCGGATCGGACACTCGCCAGCTGCGGGGCTCACGAACGAAAGCTCGAGGTTCCACGGAGGCCCACCAGGTAAGCTCCGTTCTGGCGCACCCGCTACGTCGCGCCATCGCACGCTGACCGGGGTTGCGGCACCGCTCGGAAATAGCTCGAATCGAAGCGTGCCGTCAGTCGGCTGGAGGTAGGCGGCGAGAGCGTGAGGGGTGGTTACGAAGGCCGACGCAGCCACCACGTTCTTGCCTTCGATGCAGGGCCCGGGGGCAAAAGCCAAACCAAGGGTTCGAGCGGGCGTAATGGGCGCCCCAGGTTCAGGCGGCGCGGACGCACAGGCCACGAGCGAGGCAACGCCAGCAAGAGAAACGAGAGCGCGGCTCACCCGCCATCGTACGCAACCGACCGCCATGGTCTTCCTCCTGAGTGAAAGGTCGAGCGAGTAGCGCATGACAACGGTCATGGCAACGAGCTGCGTGGGTCGTAGGTTCCACGGCAAGAGGCCCGATGTCGCAAGCATGGAAGTACGTCACCGCAGCGTCGTTTTTGTTGGTGCTCACAGGTGTGTGCGGTTGCAAGTCCAAGAGCTCCGAGCCGGCGCGTCCCAAAACCGCCGCCACACCGGCACCGCCGCCTGAGCCAGTGGAGCCCGACCCTGCCGCCGACGCGCGACAAATCTTTCGCGTGCGCTGCTCGGTTTGCCATGGCCAAGAGGGCCGCGGCGACGGGCCCGGAGGCGCGGCGCTCACGCCAAAGCCGCGCGTGTTCACGGACTCGGTCTGGCAAGACGCCACCAAAGACGAGCAGCTGCGGCAGATCATCGTGAAAGGCGGCGCGGCCGTCGGCAAGAGTCCGGGGATGCCGGGCAATCCCGATCTCGAGCAGAAGCCCGACGTGGTGGGCGAGCTGGTCAAGATCGTGCGCGGCTTCAAGACCTAGCAGCGCGCCGAGGCGTGTGGGCTCCCCAAGCACGATCATTGCATCGTTCAGCTGCCTATGACATCTCCCGGAGCATACCGCGTCGACTCCCCAGCCTTTGACGCGACTGGCGTCGTCCAATCCGAGGGCATACAGGTGGTCGATCTTGCCGATGAAACGGCGCGCATCGTCTCGGCCGCGCCAGAACGCACCGCACGCACGCTGGCCAGGTTGGACACGCTGCGCCTCACGTTGATGAGACTCAAAGGCGGCGCGCGGGTTAAACAGCACCATACCGATCACGAGCTTTCGATCCAGACCGTGTCGGGGCGCGTCTCGCTTCACACTCCCCACGAGCACTTCGACTTGCCACAAGGGCACGTCGCCGTCTTGGAGCGAGGTGTCTTGCACGAGATTCAGGCGGACGAAGAGAGCGCCATCCTGCTCACCGTCTGCATGTCGCGAAACTTCGCGCCCAAGCCGCAAGAGTCGGACAACCCTCCGGCAGAAGACTGAGCGCCGCGAACGCGCGCGCCAACGCCGCCGCGGTCTCCGTTCCATCGAAATGATGGGCAGAACCTTCATTATGATGGGCCGCACGCCCCGTCTTGTGCATTCGCGCTCCAAGCCGTTGGAGCTTGCACGGCACGTCGCGTGCATTGAGAGCGGCGATGAGAGCCATCGTTTTAACCGCCTACGGAGACGTGAAACAACTCGAGTTCAAGAAGCTGCCTCGCATCAAGCCAGGGCCGAACGAGATCAAAGTGCGCATGGCTGGGGCCGGCATCAATCCGGTCGACTGGAAGCTGCGCAGCGGCGCGCTCCAAGACTTCATGCCCTTGGCGTTGCCTGCCATTCTCGGCCGCGATGTCTCGGGTGAAGTGGCCGAGATTGGACCGGGCGTCACTCAGTTCCAAGTTGGCGACAAAGTCATGGGCCTGGTCATGGGCGGCTACGCCACGTTCGTCGTGGCGGCCTGCGATGCCTGGGCAATCGTGCCCCCCGGAATGGACCTAGTCGACGCAGCTGCGCTACCGCTGGCACTGCTGACAGGCGCGCAGCTCATCGAAGAAGCGCTGAAGCCGCGCCCCAATGACGTAGTGCTCGTTACCGGTGCGCTGGGCAGTGTGGGACGAGTAGCCGTGTACGCCGCCAAGCTGCGGGGCGACAAGGTGTGGGCGGGCGTTCGAGGCGCGCGCAAGCACGAGGCCGCAGCGCTCGGCGTCGACGGCGTCGTGGCGCTCGACAGTGACTCGGAGATCGAAGCCCTGCCTCTGTTGGATGGCGTGGCCGACACCGTGGGCGGCGCGACGACGACCCAGCTGCTAGGCAAAATCAAGCCAGGAGGCAGCATTGCCAGCATCGTCGGTGAGCCCGCGGGCGCCAAAGAGCGCGGCCTCGACGTGCGCCTGCTCCTCACCCATCCGGATGCCGCTCGACTCGCGGCGCTCGCCAAGGTGGTCGCGGAGGGAACGCTGGTTCTGCCCATCGTCATGCGCATGTCGCTGCCGCGCGCGGCCGAAGCTCAAAGCCTGGCCGAGCATCACGCAGGCGGCAAAGTGCTGCTGACGGGCCGTCCCAAGACCTGGAGCGCGCTCGAGCGCAGCGCGATGAGCACCTAGCGTGTAGTCGCAACGAGAACGTCCCACGACTGGCCCAGGCGGTCGGCGCAGCGCCCGAGTCTACTTGGCCACGCGCACGACCACCGACGCGCCCGCGGTCGCGCCCGCCGGGAAGTAAACGTATGTATCGTCGACATACATGAGGGCGGTGGCTTGCGCGTCGTTGGCGGCAGTAACCGTGGAGAGGCGCTCCACGGTGCCGCCTGCGAGCGGGACGCGATACAGCGAGTCGGATTGTTTGAAGTAGACGTAGTTGGCGTCGGTGATGATGCCTTCGGGCAACGCCAGATCGACGGCGACGTGCTCGACCTTGGCTTGCGGGTCGTCGACCAGGAGGCGCGAGATGCGACCGCTGCCAGCGGCGGCTTTGTAGGTCCAGTAAGCGTAGGGGCCGCGGCGCGTCAGGTAGCTGCCGTTGGCCGTGGCGGTGACGAGTTCGACGTCGGCGACGTCCGCCCCAGCGATGGGGGCGCGGTAGACGGTGGCCACGTCGTTGGTGGTGCGTCGTTCGAGCCACACCATGTAGCTGTCGAAGACTTGCAGGTTGTAGTTGAGGCCAAGCCCGGTCACGAGCGTCGTCGAGGTGGCGCCGGTCTTGGCGCGCTTCTTGATGAAGCCGGGCTGCACCTGACCGGCGGCCGTGTGCGTGTTGTGGTTCCAGTAGAAGGTATCGCCAACCAGCTGAATGCCGTCGAAGCGCGTGTTGTCTTCGAAGGTGTAAGCCACCGTCACGTCTTCGGGACCGTCGGCGTCGAGCGGAAACTTGTAAAGGCGGCTGGGAGTCCCCTGCAGGCCGTAAAGCACGTCGTTGCCGTCGATCAGCATGCCGCGCGCCGCCGTGACGGGCACGCTGTGCGTGGTGATCTGCGTGCCCGTGATCGCGGCGCCGGGCGCGACGGGGGTGCGACGAATTTCCGTGAAGCCGCCCCAACAGGTGAGCAGGTAGGCGGTGCTGCTGTTGAACGCCCAGTCGCAAAAATTGGAGTTGCCGGTCGGGTTGAGGATTTGCTGGGCGTCGCACAGGCCCGTGGTGCAGGCGGCAGTCCCGCCACACACGCGGTCGCAGCGCCCGCAGTTGTTCGCGTCGCTAGCGGTGTTGGTCTCACAGTCACCGTGATCGTCGTCACAGTCTGCGGTGCCTACCGGACATTCGCGCGGTCCCGCATCGGGCGAGCCCCCCGCACCAGCCGAGCCATCTGCACCGCCCCAACCCGCACCCGCGACTGCTACGTCGCCGCCTTGCCCGGCCCCGGCCAGTGGCAGGTTACCGCCGTCTCCGGCAGCGCCGCCCGTGTCCGTGGCGCCCGCACCTGCACCACCTGCCGGAATCAGCGGCGACTTGCCGCCAATCGGGGTGCTGGCGCTGCCACCCTCGCCGACCGCTGGGGTGCCTCCGCTATCTTCACCCGCACCGTTGTAGCCGGAGCCCGGAGACTTCTTTTTTCCGTCGTCCGAACCGCACGCAGCGATTTGCAGAACGACCCCAAAGCCAACCAGCAGACCTGTCCGAAGCAGCGGTGCGCGCATGTGCCCTCGGGGCGGAGTATCACCGCGCGGGCGGGCCAACGCCATAGGCCAAAAGGCCTACTGGAGCGACCTTTTGACCGCGATTCTGGCGGCAAGCTCGGTGCGATTCTGGCTCTGCGTCTTGCGCAAGATGGTGGCAACTTGATTCTTGACCGTGCGCGGTGACGAGCCGAGCTGCGCCGCAATCTGCGCGTTGGTCCAACCGCGACACAAGAGCTGCAGCACCGTGCACTCGCGGGGCGTCAGACCAAAGGCGTCGAAGGTCTGCGTGGATAGCTGCGCATGAGCCGGCGCATGCACGGCTTCTCCCAGCGCCAGCACCGGCAAGGCACCCCGCAACAAGGAAAGCTCCCCGCCAAAGCGCGCGCCCCAAGAGCTGCGCCCCAGAAAGACGCTGCCCGAAACCTGACCCCGAAGGCGCAGAATGGCGACGGCCGTGGCTCGGATGCCGTGACCCGCCACGACCTCACGGTAAAACGGCATGCGGTCGCGCGCGCGTAGAGACAGCGCGTCGTGGTCAGCCACCACGCCTTGCTGGCTCAGCGCGGCTCGTTGGAGCGTGAGGCGATCGGCCCAGTAGCGGTCGGCGTTGGCTTCACAACGTGACACGCGGTCCGTGTCCACCCCGTTGACGCTGGGCGTTACCACCTGCTCGGGGGACGCCGCGCCAAAGTACGAAGCGTCGAAGCCGACGACGCGCTCGAGCCAGTCGAGGCGCGCCGCCTCGTACTCGGTCTGGCTGCGACACTCGCTGAGCAGCCCCGCGAGCTCTGCGACGGTATCGACAGCGGGCGGCATCACGGGCAAGCGTGCCTCAGCCGCGCCGTTGGCTCAAGGGCGAGCGCGCCGACGGCGCCGCCGAGGAGCTTCACGAGCTTCACGGTAGGCACATCGCGGGCAGCCAGGTATGGTTTCAAAGATGTCTCAACGAGCGTTCATCGGCGCCAGTTGTGCGGTCGGCATCTCCAGCGTGTCGGAGCATCGGGTGCTGGTTCGCTTGCTTGGGGCTGACCACGGCGAGCTCGGGTCTGAGCCGTTTCATGAGCTCGAGTCAAGGTTTGCGCAGGGCGCGCCGCTCGATGTGTTTTTCGACCTGTACTCGGCCCAGGGCGCCACCATGGACGTGGTCGGCAGCTGGGCGCTCTGGCTGCGTCGCCACCGTGACCAGCTCGGCCAAGTGAGCATGCTCACGGGGTCGGTGTTCGTGAGGCTCAGCGCCAAGACCGTCCAAGGCTTCGCTCAGATGGGCGACAAGCTGCGCCTCTTCGCTGATCCCGAAAAGTTTACGGACGCGTTGACGAGCTAGAGCGTCCACCTACGGTGGGACCAGGCAGGCCAAACCGCTGACAGCGGAAATTCCGGAGGCCTTCGCACCCGATCACTCGATGTCCGCAACCGGCGCGGCCGGTCGCGAAATCTTCCGACATTCGCGCGCGCCGCAAAGTCGTTTGCTGATTTGCGGACATCAACAGCCTGTTTGGAGCACCTTTGCTACCCTTCCGTTTGCCGATGAGACTGGCCGCTCGCCCTTTCGTTCCGCTGATGCTGCTCTTGGTCGATTGCGGTAGCCGCCAGGACCTGATCATCGGCGAGCGCCTCGTCCCAGCCGAAGCGGGCTCTGCGGGTAGCTCGACCGCCGGTGTGGGTGCAGACGCCACGGGCGGCACTTCGGTTGCGCCCGCAGGCTCGGGCGGTACCGCAGAAGTGGGCGGCACCACGGACGCGGGCGGCACTGACTCGACCGAGGCCGGCGCTCCCTCGGGCGGCACCGGCACCACGGACGAAGACTGCATCGTCGGCGACGAGCCTCCGCTCGGTAGCTTGATCCACCGCTACGCCTTCGAGGGCATCGGCACGGTCGCGACCGACGACATCGCGGGCGCCAACGGCACGGTCGTCAAGGCCACGCTCAACGGCATGGGCAAGGTGGTCATGAGCGGCGCCGACGGCGAGTACGTCGATCTGCCGAACGGCATCATCTCCTCACTCACCGACGTGACGCTCGTGACGTGGACGAACTGGGGCTTTACCGCAGCCTACGGGCGCGTCTTCGACTTTGGCAGCAACGAAAACGGCGAGGGCGAAGGCAACACCGGAAAGAACTACCTGGCGGTGATGCCGATGACCGGCTTCGAAATGCAAACCAAGCCGGGCTTGGGAGCGGAGATCAAGGTGCCGGGCTTCCCCACCGTCACGCTGGCTTCTACCGAAAACATGAAAGATCGCGCGGCCCAAGTCAGCTTGGTGATCCGCGGTGGAGTGAGCGCGTCCCTGTACATCGACGGCAACTTGCTGGCCACCAAGCCCACCGCCATCACGTTGGCCGATATCGACGATCGCAACAACTGGATCGGCCAGTCGCAATACAAGGACAACCCGCCATACGACGGCGGGTTCGAAGAGTTCCGCATCTACGACGCGCCGCTCACCAGCTGCCAGCTGCACACCTTGCTGGTGCGCGGCCCGACACGTCCGTTCCCGTAGGCTCGGCGCCGGCCCGCTACCCCGCGAGAATTTCGTCGATCACGGTCTTGGGCAGGTTGTTGCGCGTCACGCCGAAGCTATCCACGTCGGCGCCCGTCATGCCGTACATGCGGGTCATCACCGTGTGGTGCAGGTCGCGTAGCCAGCGCTTGTCGAACTGCACGTGCTGATCGGTCTTGAAGGTGCCGCCGCCGCCACCAATCAACGCGAGCGGCAAGCGATTGCAAGCGTGGTCACTGCCGTGCATGGCGCTGCCGAGCATGACCAGCGTATTATCGAGCACGGTCTTGCCGTTCTCTTCCACGATGGCGTCGAGCTTGCTGCACAGATCCGCCACCCTGCCGACGTTCCACCAAGTGATACTGGCAAACTCGTTCGGATCGCCGTGCTGGCCGCCGTTGTGGTACTCGCCGCAGGTGCCGCTGGCTTGAACCGACGTGGCCTCCGTGAAGGTGCGCTTGGTCACGTGGTCGTAGGCAAACTCCGAGCGTTCGTCCTCGAGCATGTACGTGATGACGCGGGTGGCGTCACACTGAAACGCCATGACGATGAGGTCGTTCATCACGTCGGCGTGCGTGCCCTTGTTGTAGGTGCCGCTGTTCTGCCGCGCGTAGTTGTTGTTGTTGACCGGCTTGTTCGGGTCACCCATCGGCTTGGCGATGGGATTGCAAGCCAGGCCGCCCATGCCGCCCGACATGTTGGTCGCCTTCATCTCGACCTCGCGCACGGCGTCCAAAAAGTCGTCAAGGCGGTCTTGGTCTTGCTTGCCGAGCAAGGCGCGCGTGGCGCTCGTGTTGTTCATCACGGCGTCCAGCACGCTCTTGTTCATGACCAAGCGCTTCTGCGCTTCCAAATCGGGCACTTCGCCCGGCGTGCTGGGCTTGGTCACGCCGATCAGCTTGTTGAAGACCTCCAGCGGGTCCACCAGCTTGTACATCGGCAGGTTCTTGTCGTTCCACGAGATGGTCCGACTGTTGGAGCACGGCTGACCGTCGCAAAAGCTCGCCGTCGTGGACAACCCGACCTGCATCGAGTCGATCAGCGTCTTGCCCTTCAAGAACTTGGCAATCCGCTGATCAATCGACGGGTAGTTGGCTTCGGTCAGGCCCAGCTGCGCCCGCACCGCGCCCGGGTCGTAGCAGGTGAGCCACGCGCCCGGCTGACGACCGTGGCTCGGCTCCACGCTCGCGCTACTGTCAGCGTTGAACGAGGTGCCGTTCTCCATGTTGGTCAGCACCGTGACCTTCTTCTTCAGCAGCGTCAGCGGCTCGAGGATGGACGATAGCTTCCAAGCGTCGCCCTGACCGGGGCTGGCGGGCTTCCAGAACTCGGCCGTGCCGTTGGGCAGGTAGATGGGCAGGTAACGCTTGCGCACCTCGTCGGCTGCGCGCGCGGCCTTGGGCGCGAGCGATTCCATCCATGGCAGGGTCAAGGCGACGCCCGCGCCTCGCAAGATGTTCCTACGCGAAAACAGTCGGTTCATCTCGAAATCCTCATAGAGCGGCTTGGCCGCTACGCGAACGGAAGCTCTGATCGAGCACGATGGCCTGGATCAGCCGGCGAATCGACGGCACGTCCTTATCGTTGTTCCACTGCTTTTGGATGCCATCCAGCGAGCTGCGGTCGGCATCCGACATCAAGCGGCCCAAGCCGTAGCTGAACATGTTGTCGGCAATGCATTGCTTGAAGAGCGGATCTTTGGTGAGCGACGCCGCCAGCTGATCGAGGCCATTGAGCTCCGTGCCGTCGAGCAGCTTGGTGTCGGGCACGATGGTCGAGCCGTCGGCGTAGGTGGCACGGAAGGCGCCGATGCCGTCGAACTGCTCGAGCGGCAAGCCGTACGGATCGAAGAACGCGTGACAGCCCGCGCAGGCCGGGTCGGCGCGGTGCTTCTCGAGCACGGCGCGCACGTTGCCCTTCGACAAGTCCGTCGTACCGGCCGCGACCTCGATTTTGGGCACGTTTTGCGGCGGTGCTGGCGGATGGGTGCACAGCAGATTGATCATCAGCCAGCGGCCGCGCAGCGTGGGAGACGTGCGCCGGTCGAGCGATGACTGCGCCAAGAATCCGCCTAGACCGAGGAAGCCGAGCCGCTTGTCCGTGGTGACTTGCACCTTCTGCAAGCCGGGTCCGCTCGGCGCTGGCATGCCGTAGAGCGCGGCGAGCGGAGCATCGACGAAGTTTTGGTCCGCCGTCAAAAACTCGAGCCACGAGCGGTCGGTGCTCAGAAAGTCCGCGAAGTACGCGTACATCTCCTGAGCCAGCGAGCTCGCCAAGGTCGGGTTCCACGCCGTGTAGACGTCGGGCGCGACGGCGTGCTCGGCGACGCGGCGGCCGCCCAGCCACTGCCCGTAGAAGTTCTCGACGAAGCGGTTGGCGCGCGCCGGATCCGCGAGCATGCGGTCCACGGTCGCCTTGATGGTCGCGTCTTGTGATAGCGACTTGTCGGCGGCGGCCAGCAGCATGGCGTCATCCGGGGCGCTACTCCACAAGAAATACGACAAGCGGGAGGCCAGCTCGAACGAGCTGAGCGGGTGGCGCTCGGTCGAGCTCGGGTTCGGGTCGAGCTCGATGCGGTACAGGAACTCGGAGCTCGAGAGCAGCGATTGCAGCACGTACTGAAGCGCCCGCTCGTGGTTCTCACCCTGCCCCTGGGCCGTCGTGTAAACGGCCTTGTAGTTGGCGATTTCGGTCGCAGCCAGCGGGCGGCGGAAGATACGCAGGCCCATGGCGCCGATGATGCCGCCCACGCAGGCGTCGTCACTGGTCGTACAAGTGACGTATTTGGCCTTGAAATTGGCGCGGCTGAAGGCGTCCGCGGCAAGCGCTGTCGCGGCGTCGAAGTAGCGCTGGTAGGTATCCACGTCGACGATTTGCACGTCGGCCATGTTGTCGAAACCGTTCAGCTCGTACACGCGCCAGGAGCCGTTGGCCGGCTTCAGCGCGGTGCCCAGCACATCGGCAACCGTGGCGTTGTATTCGGTGCTGTTGAGCTGGTGGATGCCCTTGTAGCCGGGCGAGGTTGCCGCGGCGCCACCGCTGGGGTGCGAGGTCGCGCCGCCAGTCCCGGTATTACTGCCGCCCGTTGAATTCGTCGCCCCGGGTTGAAGGTCCCCGTCCACTAGGCCCGTGCACGCCGAGCTCGCTAACCCCAGGCCCACCAGGCCCAGCGTGCAAGCCTTCTTCCATGCACCAGGTCGCGCTTTGGACTCCCGCCGCGCAGTCATTGCCGAAGCTGCCTTCCAGACATGTGACAGTCCAGGGTGGCGCCGGGCGGTTTTCTTCAATCCTCAGGTGCGCGATTTTCTCCTTCGATGCGCACGGTCAAATTCGGCTGGCGACGAACACGAACACGCCCAGCTCCAGCAGCACCTGCGCGTCGTCAGGCGGCGCCGCGTCCGAGCAAATCAGCACCTCGGGCACGTAGGGAAGCTGGCGCTGTTCTCCCACGCAGCAGCTC
>DATAKF010000496.1:0-9866 GCA_036261775.1 Polyangiaceae bacterium
TCTCAATGGCCTTGGGCCTGAAACCCCTCGCATTTTTCGGCCGAATTTGCGGCTACGCACGTCGCCGCCTGCAAGTCGCCGCAGGCGGATTGCTCGTCGCACGGTAGCGTGCAGACGCCACAAATGCAGGCAAGCTGGGTACCGCAGTCGACGCCGTTCTCCTGACAGCGCTGCAAGAAGTGGGTTTCGCCGCCCGTGGGCTCCGTCTTCGCAGCGGGCTGACAATGCACCAGCAGCGCGGCGACCACGGAAGCCCAGGCCAGCGCAGCAACGCGACGCAGCGACGGCCAGCTACTCATTCTCGTTACCTTCTTGAATCAAGCTTTGCCCCACGTAAATCACCGCGCGTGTGTGGTGCTCCGGCAGCTCGTGCGTAGCGTTGTACTCGTTCACGCGCGTTCGCAAGTCGCTCAGCGTGCTGCGAAAGCGCCCGAGCGATCCGTATACCTCAGCGGCCAGCGGATGCTCGTCCCACACGTCGATCGTGTAGGTGCTGCCGCCCACTTGGTCCTCCGCGCCCGCGCTGCGATCTTCGGCCAGCCGCGCCAAAATCGTGGTCACCAGCGCCTTGAAGTGGTCGAAGACCGCCGCTTCCCAGCCGACTGGCGAGCCCAGCGGAACTACCAGCTGTCGGTTCTGGTACTTCGTCTCCCCTTCGTGTTCGAGCGCCTCCACGCGCCCAGCTTCGAGCAGACGGGTCATGGCCGCTTCGATGACCGCGACATCGACTTGCGCTAGCTCCGCTGTAGCTTTCGCGCTGAGCGGGCCTTCGCGGTACATCAGCGCGAGCAGTAACTCGTCGGCGCCTTCCCCTCCCTGCTTGCGCTGCAGCGCGAGGCGCTCGTCATCGGTCGTGGCGCGGTACGACATGCTGGAGCCATTGCCCGAAGAGAACAGCAGCTGGCTCTCGCAGAGATCGCGCAAAACGGCGCGGATCTGCGCTTCGTCGTCGTTGCGAAAGTGGGTCAAAATCTCCAGCCGCGTCACGAGCCCACGCTGCGTGATGTACTCCAGCACCACGGCCCACAGCGAGCGTCCGCGCACCGTCACGCTCTCGCTCATGCGCTGGATTTTTCGGCGGTAGGTGCGAAGCCCCACACCGAACATGTCGGCGCTGACTTTACGGCTCACCCCCTGCCGATCCAGCTCGCGCACGAGGTCGACAAAGACTTGATCTGCCACTTGAGCAAGCGGCGCCCGCACGCCGCGCGACGTCGCCAGCTGCGCGATCAAGATCATCGTCTGGCGGACGATGGCGTGAATCAAAAGCTCTATGGTCATTCGGCGCTGGCGGCACTTTTCAGTGTACAGGACACGGCCACGGCATCAGGGGGGCGACTTTGTCCCCCCTTGATCCGAGCCGTGGGAAGCCAGATTTACGAACTGGTGGCGCGGAGGGAGGACAAACTCGCCCTCTGTGTAGGCTCAGCGCCGACAGTTACCGTCCACCCATGATGCGTCCCGTCGCTCCGCCGCTCTCTCGTTATTTTGGTCCTCTGTGCGCCGTCGCCGCGCTAACGGTCGGCACCGCGCTCAGCGCCTGTGGAACCGATTCCGGAGATCCACCCGGCAACACTGCCGGCAGCCCGGCTGCGACGGGCGGCTCCTCCGCGGGCAACGCGACTGGCGGCTCCGCGCCCACGGCTGGCACCTCCCCACTGCCGACCGCCGGTACCTCGACGAGCGGCGGCACGGCTGCGACGGCTGGCTCCGGCGCTGGAGGCACCGGCACCGCTGGTAGCTCTGCGGCGGGCAGCGGTAGCGGGGGCAGCAGCAATGGAGGCGGCAGCAACGGCGGAAGCTCTGCCGGCGGAAGCGGCGGCGGCAGCGCAGGCGGCTCGTCCGTCAGTTGCCCTGCCACCGTGCTCAAAGCCGGCGACACCAACGAGACGGTCGACGTCGGCGGCACCAGCCGCAGCTACGTGCTGCACGTGCCCGCCAAGTACGACGGCAAGAGCGCCGTGCCGCTCATCGTCGACTTTCACCCGCTCGGCGGCTCTGGTCCCAGCGAGAAATCGGGCTCGCCCTACCCGGCGCAAACCGACTCCGAGGGCGTCATCATGGCCTTCCCGAGCGGCAAGTCAGGCCCTTCGGGCGGCGCTTGGAACGTCGGCCCCTGCTGCGTCGCAAACACCGACGACGTCGCGTTCGCCAAAGCCTTGGTCAACAAGGTCAAGGCCGCAGCGTGCATCGATCCCAAGCGCGTCTACGCCGTCGGCTTCTCGATGGGCGGCGGCATGTCGCACTACCTTGCGTGCCACGCCTCCGACGTCTTCGCTGCAGTTGCCCCGGCGGCGTTCGACCTGTTGAAGGAAAACATCGACGACTGCAAACCCAAGCGCCCCATCTCGGTCGTCTCTTTCCGCGGCACTGGCGACTCGATCGTCCCGTACGCTGGCGGCTACTCCGCTGTCGTGCAAGGCATGCCCATCAACTTCCTGGGCGCCAAAACCACGGCCCAAAAATGGGCCGACATGAACCAGTGCAGCGGCGCCGCCTCCGCCGAAGACGCCAAAGGCTGCTCCAGCTACTCCGGCTGCAAAGACGGCGTCGACGTCGTGCTCTGCACCAAACAAGGCGGCGGCCACGAAGCTGGCAATGCGAGCGTTGCCTGGCCGATTCTGAAGAAGCACGTCTTGCCTTGAAGCGACGGCACCGAACGCCGAGCGGTGAGGACCGCTCGGCGCTTTGGTAGGCGGGACAGGGATCGAACCTGCGACAGCCGGTGTGTAAAACCAGAGCTCTACCGCTGAGCTACCCGCCTAGGGTTGGACGGGGTGGTAGCACGGGCGTTGCGGCTTCGTGAAGGATGTAGGCGAAGGTACGGGGAAATTCGGCGAAAGGGCCGCAAAGTTCAGCGTGCGTGGAGGGCGTCCGGTGTCGTGGGAAGTTTGCGCGAAAGCGGTGGTCAAAAAACGCGAAAACGGGCACAAAAAACCGGTTGAGGTCATGGGGGCTGACGCAGGGCTGCACTCACTTTCCCATGCCTGCGCGAAGAATCGGCTCGTGGCTGCTCCTGGCAACGCTCGCGGGCTGCCAGGGCAACATCCAAGGCTCGGCCCCGGATGGCGCGGCGCCGCCCCTCACGTCGGGTGGCAGCGGCTCCCAGCCGCCTGGCCCCGGCTTCGATGCCAAGAGCGAATGCCAAAAGCTCGGCACCGGTTTGAACCCCGGCCCGTCGCCGCTGCGGCGTCTCACCCGCGAGGAATACGACAACACCATGGCCGAGCTCGTGAACGACACGAGCAAGCCAGGCAAAGACTTTCCGCCGGAAGCGCGCGCGCTGGGGTTCAACAACATCGCCGACGCGCAAACGGTGACGACGCTGCTCGCCGAAGCCTACAAATCAGCCGCCGAAGGCATCGCGGAGCGCGCCACCAAGAGTACCAGCAGCATGCTTGGCTGTAGCGAAACCGACAGCGCTTGTGTCGACGGCTTCATTCAGCGCTTTGGGTCGCGCGCTTACCGGCGCCCACTCGCGGCCGACGAAGCCCAGCGCTTGAAGGCAGTGTACGCGTGGGGGCAAACCAACACGACCGCCCTCGACGGCATCAAGATGGTCATCGAGGTGCTGCTGCAGTCGCCCGACTTCTTGTACCGCCCCGAACTGGGAGCGGGCGAAGCAGCTCCCGGTGTGCTGCACCTGTCGTCGTACGAGATGGCGACGCGCCTTTCCTATCTCTTCCGCGGCTCCCTGCCCGACCAGATCTTGCTCGATGAGGCAGCGGCAAATCGGCTGCAAACCGCCGATCAGGTGCGCACCCAAGCCGAGCGATTGCTGAGCGATCCGCGCGCGCGCGCGACATTCAAGAGCTTTCACCGGCAATGGCTGGATCTCGAAGCCGTCGCGGGACTGGATCGCGATCCGGCGCTCTATGCGGGCTACACCGACGCGATTCCGAGCCTGCTTCAGGAAGAGACCGAAGCCTTCATCGATCACGTTATCTTCAACGATGACGGTAAGCTGAAGACGCTGCTGACGGCGCCTTACACGTTAGCCAACGCGGAGCTTGCGACCTTTTACGGCTTGGCCGCACCCGCCGGCGAAGGCTTTGCGCAAGTGGCGACCAATCCAGCGCAACGCAAAGGCCTCCTCACCCAAGGCAGCTTGCTCGCCCTTCAATCCAAGCCGCAGCAAACGTCGCCGGTGCATCGCGGCAAGTTCGTGCGCGAGAGCCTTTTGTGCCAGTTTTTGCCGCCTCCGCCCGCCAACCTGGTCATCACCCCGCCCGAGCTGAACCCCAGCCTGACCACGCGCCAGCGCTTCGCTCAGCACTCGGCAGAGCCTGCTTGCTCGGGTTGCCACGAGCAGATGGATCCGGTCGGCCTGGGCTTCGAGCACTTTGACGCCGTTGGCCGTTGGCGCGACACGGAGAACAACCTGCCCATCGACGCGACCGGCAAGCTGGTGCGTACCGACGTGGACGGTGACTTCGACGGCGCCGCCGCGCTGGCCGACAAACTGGCCAGCAGCGAGCAGGTCGCCGACTGCATGATGAAAGAGTGGGCGCGCTTCAGCTTTGGCCGCAGCGAAACTGTCGAAGACGCGTGCTCGCTCGAACAGGCCAAAACCAAGTTTGCCGCGGCCGATCACGACCTCAAACAACTGGTGCTGGCGTTGACTCAAACCGATGCGTTTTTGTACCGAAAGGCGGTGGTTCCGTGAATCAGCTGAGTCGCCGAACCCTGCTGCGCGGCGCCGGTGGCGTTGCGTTGGGGCTGCCGTTTTTGGAGATCATGGGCCGCCCCAAAGCGGCGCTCGGCCAAGCCATGCCGGGCTACACCGCCGCCGGCATGCCCAAGCGCTTCATCGTTTGGTTCACGCCCAACGGCACCATTCCCAGCGCCTGGACCCCGACCGGTGGCGAAACGGATTTCGAATTTTCGCGCATCTTGAAGCCGCTCGAGCCCTACCGAAAGAAGGTGCTCATCATCGACGGCGTCGATCAAACCGGTGAAGGCGGCGACGGCCACCAGAACGGCATGCAAGGTATGCTGACCGGTCAAACCCTGAACCCCGGCGCCTTCAAAGGCGGCGACGGCGGCACCGCCGGTTGGGCCAACGGCATCTCGGTCGATCAGCGCATTGCGCAGGTCATCGGTACGCAAACCAAGCTCAAGAGCCTGGAGCTGGGCGTGCAAACCGGCGGCAACGAAGACAACTGGAACCGCATGTCTTTGCTCGGGCCAGATCAGCCGGTGCCGCCAGAAAACAGCCCCTTCAAGGCTTACGAGCGCCTCTTCAAAGACTTTGCCGCGACTCCCGACGCTGCCGCCAAAGCCATCGAGCGCGGCAAGACCGTGCTGGACGCGGTCTCGGTCAACTTCAAGGCGCTGCAGGCCAAGCTGGGCGCCGAAGACAAAGCCCGCCTCGACAAGCACCTGCAGGCCATCACCGAAATCGAAGGCCGCTTGGGCCTCAAACCCAAGGCCGCGCTCGACTCGTGCGCTGCGCCGGTACTGGGCAACAGCACGCTAGCGGTGACCAAGAACGAAAACTTCCCGACTGTCGGCAAGCTGCACATGGACTTGCTCACCATGGCGCTCGCCTGCGATCTCACGCGCGTGGGCAGCATCATGTGGAACCGCTCCGTAGGCGGCGCCACGCACACCTGGGCGGACCCGACCATCACCCGCGGGCACCACGACATGTCGCACGACGGCGACACCCTGCCCGACACCGTGGAGTGGCTGACCAAGATCAACATTTGGTACGCCGAGCAGTTCGCCTACCTGCTCAAAAACCTGGATTCCATCCCTGAGGGTGACGGAACCATGCTCGATAACACCGTGATTTTCTGGTGTAACGAGCTGGCCAAGGGCAACAGCCACTCCCGGAACGACAGCCACTACGTCGTTGCGGGCGGCGCCGGCCACTTCCGCATGGGGCGCTTCATCAAGTTCAACTACAAAGACACGGTGCGTTCCAACAACCTCCTGCTCTCGTTCGTGCAAGCGATGGGCATCGAGGACACGACGTTCGGCAAGGCCGATTGGTGCACGGGCCCGCTCGCCGGCATGACCTAGCGACCCCGAGCCACCACGGTAGCGCCCACCAACACCAGCGCGGTGCCAACGGCTTGCACCACGTGCACCGGCTCGCCCAGCACCACGTGCGCCAGCGCGATGGTCGATACCGGCCCCACCGCGCCAATGATGGCCGAAGGCCCAGCGCCAATGCGCCGAATGCCCTCCGCCAGCAAAAACACTGGCAAAACCGTGCACACCAGCGCGAGCAAGACGCCGTCCAGGTACACGGCAGGCGCGTGCCCACCAAAGCGCCCGCCAACGACCCAGAAGTGCACCATCATCGCGAGCGTCGACACGATCATGGCCAGGGCCGTAAAGCGCAGCGAGCCAATGCGTGGAATCAGCCGGCCGCTGCCGACCAAGTACGACGCGTAGCTGAGCGCGCAGCCAAAGATCATCAGCACGCCCAGCCACATGCCCGGCCCCGCAGCGCCCGCGGTTTCGGTCTTCACGGCTAGCAGCACACCGCCGTAGGTCAGGCCCAGCGCCAGCAGCGTGCGGCGCGTGATCGGCGTCTTGAACCAGACTGCCGACATCAACACCACCAGCGTCGGGTACACGAACAAGATCAGCCGCTCGAGCCCGGCCGAGATGTACACGAGCCCGTAAAAATCGAGCACGCTGGCCAGGTAGTAACCGAGCACACCCAGCACGACAATCTTGCCCAGCTCGGCGCGCGGCAACGGCGACCGCCCGCGCGACGTGACCAGCGCCGCCACCACGAAGAACGGCAGCGAAAACGCCATGCGCAGCGCGAGCAAGGTGGCCGGATCCGCACCGTGCCGGTAGCCCACCTTGGCGATCACCGCCTTGGCCGAGAACGCCACCGCCGACCCGACCACACACAGCGCGCCCCACAGCGCCTCGCGCCCCTGTAGCCGTCGCGCCCGAACGGACGGTCGCTCAGTCGCAGCGGCCAGCGGGCTCGAAGGAGCCGGAACGGAGTGACTCAAGGTGCTCTCACATCTCTTTGTGAGGCACCCGCGAGCCTTTCGCCACGACACGCCCACGGCCCCCGAGCCAGCACAGCCCCAAGCTCGCCAAGAACCCCGCAGAAATCAGCCATATTTGCCCCTCTCGCCGCGCTCGTTCGCCACCGCGCCACATACGCGAAACCCCACGCACTTTTTCGTTGTAGGACCGCTTCGCTGTGGTATGAACCGCGCCCACCGCTTCACGGGGCGGTAGTTAAGTTGGTTATAACGCCGGCCTGTCACGCCGGAGGCCGCGGGTTCGAGTCCCGTCCGCCCCGCTGAGAAAGAAGCCGAGAATCGCAAGGTTCTCGGCTCTTTGCTTTTGTACGCTTCACTCGAGCGAGCGCCCGCGCCGCACGCTCGAGGACCTGGCGCTCTAGTCAATTCTCCATTGTCGCAGTTTGGCGAGCTGTTTGGCGGATGGCTCGGTCTAGACACGGAGGCTTGGCGTCGATCTTCATTTCTTACCGTAAGGCCGATGTGCCGAAGGACGCGGCTCGGCTTCAAGCCAACCTAGCCGCTGCGTTCGGCGCAGACGCGCTGTTTCGCGACTCCGAAGCGCTGAAGGCTGGCGACGACTGGGCCGCGGTTCTGAAGGACGAGGTCGACAAGTGCCGCGTCATGCTCGTGGTGATTGGCCCAGACTGGCTGAACATCAAGGCGCATGACGGTGTCACGCGGCGCCTCGATCAACCGGACGACTGGGTGAAGCTCGAGGTCGGACGAGCGCTCCAACAATCCAAACGTGTGATTCCGATCCTCATCGGAGACGTCACGTTTCCGCTCAAGACAGAGCTGCCGCTCGAGCTGGAGGGGCTAGCTGGCAAGCAACACATCACACTGACGGATCCCCTTTGGAAGTTTGGCGTGCAAGCTTTGATCGAGGGAATCAAGGCAGGTCTTCCGGAGGCGGAGCCGCCGCCGAGCGGCGGAGCTGGCAAAGGTGGAGCTGGCAAAGGTGGAGCTGGCGAGGGCAGCGGTGGCCAAGGTGGCGGCGGCAAAGCTGGCGGCGGCAAAGTTGGCGGCGGAGTCAACGAACCCCCAGCGCCCCCCGGCCACGCCCCGTGGCTCGTGATCGTGGCGCTCGCGCTGCTTTCATTTTTGGCGCTTAACGCGGTCCGGCCCGGCCTTTTGCGCGACTGCGTCTGGATGATCGTTGGCCTCGCGTTCGCCGGGGTCGTGGTTGCGTACCTGACCGATCGCTACCTGACCGGCCGCGTGAGGTTCGACTTCAAGAGCGCCAAAGGATTTGCGCTCCGATCCGGAGGTGGGACGGCCATCGTGGTGGCATTCTTCTTGACCGGCGTTTGGCTGTGTCCCTGTAGTGACGATCATTGCGGAGAGCCAACAGGAAGACTGTACGGCTCAATCCGCAGTCCCGATGGCCAGCCCCTGCTCGAAAGTGAGCTAGCGATTCGAGGCGAAGGCTCGAGGCCTTGCTCGGCAAAAAACGAGCAAGGACGGTTCGACTTCGAAATGTGCCTACCCGCTACGGTCAGCGTGCGTTTCCAAGGCAGCCAGTGCGCCACCGAGTCGGGGCGAACTTTGGACGTCGGAGCTCCCGGCTCGAATGCCCAGCTCATCGTGAATACCGACAACGACCTCGTGTTGGAGAAGGTGGGTAAGAACTGCCAGGTGCGACGCGTACGCGGTTACCACGGCACGGTGGGCCGCTCGGAGGGAGCGACCACGGCTTCCGGATGGAGCGTCGACCTGCCGCCGTGCGGTGTGAAGCAGACCGATCACTACGGGCACTTCGCCTTCGACATCAGCTGCACTCCGAATCCACCTGCCAAAGCCCATGTATTTCAAGAGGCTCTGAGGCTGGATTGTGGCCGGCACCCTCTCGAGCCCGATGTGAACAATCAGATCGAGTGCGGAAGCGGAGGCACAGGCGGCAACGGTGGTACGGGCGGCAACGGTGGTACAGCCGGCAACGGTGGTACAGCCGGCAACGGTGGTACGGGCGGCAACGGTGGCGAGCCGCCCTGCGACCCGACGCAACGCGCTGCGATCTACGCCAGAGCTCACGCAGAAGATGACCGTGAGGTGTCCGCTCGCGGCGGCTGCGCTTACATCGGTAGCAGTCCGACCTGCATTCAAGTGCCCCACAAGTGCTGGTTGAGGCGGCAGCAGTGATGGCTCACCGGCTCTCGACCGTCGTGCGCCTCTTGCAGCTCATCTGCTGCTGCGTATTCGTGTTGGTCGGAGCGTCGGCGACCGCTCGAGCACAGCCGGATGGCTCACAGTCAGTGGCGGCGGATGACAACCCGGAATCCAAGAAGCAGGCGCGTGCGCGCATCTTGACGAGCCTGGAGGAGCTGTCCCCGGCCGAGCAAGAGTCCTTCCTGCAGTTGAGCGAGGTGGCCTGGGATCTAGCCGAATCCGCTCAACTCCACGGTTGCGTCGATGACGCTGGCTGCGCGCTCGACCAGGCATTCACGGGCGATTGGAAGGCGACCCTCGGTGGCGTCGTCAAGAAGCTCGGGGCGCGCGGAGGCTGGAAAACGGGGGTGCTCGCGGACCTGTTGCCCGCAGCGCTGCTGGAAGACGCCACCGCCGAAAGCTCGGCGGAGGCGTTCCTCCAAACGTCGAGGGACAAGCCCGAATGCGCCAAGCTTCAGGGGGGCGAGATAGTCTTGTTCTCGGATATTCCGAAGTGCACCCAAGCTCTCGTGGTGCGCAAGGACTACGAGCTCCTTCGCGTGCACGCCGCGGATGCCACGCGCATCGATCTGGTCACGATCGGCAAGCGGACGCAGCTGCAATCCTACAGCGAGGATCGCCTCAAGTTGCACCGCGTCAAGGACGACGCAGCTTGGTTCGTCTTCTTCGTGCCACGGGCGTCGAGCGTCACGCTAC
>DATAKF010000308.1:0-2182 GCA_036261775.1 Polyangiaceae bacterium
GCCGGATCGTAGTAGTCGTTGAGGTTGTCGAGGCCGACGACGCGATCTCCCCGCTCGAGCAAGGTTGCTGCGGTGTGACTGCCGATGAAGCCGGCCGCACCCGTTACCAGAAGCACTTTTTCCGACACGCGGCGGAGCTTACACCATCACGTCGGGACGTTGCATCAGTCTTTCTGGGGCGCTTTTCGCTGATTGGCGGCGTCGAGCTTGTCCCGGGCTGCCAGCAGCTGTTCGGTCGCGATGCCGCTCGAAGTGATGAACTGGTGCACGAGCTCGTTCGTGCCTTCGACCAGCTCACGAGGCTTGCCCGAGGCTGCCACCTTGCCCTTGGAGAGGACGAAGATGCGGTCGGCGATTTGCAAAGCGCCGGCCATATCGTGCGAAATCACGACGCTGGTGACACCGAAGCGATCGCGTGTCTCCAAGATGAGCTCGTCTACCGTTCGCGTCGAAATCGGATCGAGCCCGCTGGTCGGTTCGTCGTACATCAGCACCTCGGGCTCGAGCATCAGCGCCCGCGCCAAGCCGACGCGCTTGCGCATGCCGCCCGACAGCTGGCTCGGGAAGCGCTCGGCGGTGCCTTCCAGGCCCAGCACTTTGAGCTTTTCGAGCACCTTGTCCTTGATTTCGCGCTCCTTGAGCTTGCTGTGCTCGCGCAGCGGAAACGCCACGTTGTCGAGCACGTTCATCGAATCGAGTAGCGCGGAGTATTGAAACACCATGCCGAACTTGCGTCGCGCGGCGTTCAGTTGCCGCTCGGACAGCTGCGCTAGGTCGACCCCCGCGACGACGACGCGCCCGCTGGTCGGCCGTTCCAGGCCAATCAGCACGCGCAGCAGCGTCGTTTTGCCGGCGCCGGAGCCGCCGATGATCACCGCGACCTCGCCCTTCTCGACTTGCATGTTGACACCGGTGAGCACCACCGTGCTTCCGAAGCGCTTTTCCAGCTCTTCGACGAGGATTTGGGGCTCGGACATAGGCAGCCCGGACGATAGCAGACCGCTTGGAGCTTGACGCCTGTGGCTTCAGCTCCGCATAACTTGTCCCGAGAAGGAGCCGCGAGGATGACGCAAGAACACTGGGCAGCGCTGGTTGAAGCTTCGGGAGCCAAGAAGGACGCCGAAGGATACTTTCTGCCACCCGAGGGCAAGCTGCTCACCCTCTACGTCTCCTCCGGCAGCGCGACCTTGAGCGTGCAGCGCATCGAGGCGGTGCGGCAAGATGCGGCGCTGGTACACGCGCGCACCAAGAAGGGCGAGCTGTTCGTGCTCGCGCTCAGCGATATCTTCGCCGGTGCGGTCGAAGAAACGCAGGGTGGCTCTTCACGCAAGGCCGGCTTCGTCTGAGCGGTACCGTGGCGGACGGCGGCGTCATCTGCGTCGAGGTTGCCGGCTCCGCCTACGGCATCGCCGTCGCGGACGTGCAAGAGGTCGTGGGCTATCGCACGCCCACGCGCGTCTTTCACGCCCCCAAGGCGCTGGCTGGCGTGACCAACCTGCGCGGCGAGGTGCTGCCCGTCATCGACTTGGCCAGCTTGCTGCAAGACGACGCCGAGGCACGCCCAGAAGCTGCCGAGCCGCGCGTCGTCGTGGTGCGTGAACGCAGCGGCGCCAAACGCCGGGTGGGGCTGAAGGTCGACGCGCTGTTGGGCTTGCGTGAGGTGCCCGCGGGGCGCCACACCGACGTGCCGCCTGCCGTGCTCGCCCGCCTGGGCGACTTGGTCGTTGGCGTGGTGAGCGAGCCGCCGCCAGCGTTCGCGCTCTTGTCGATTGAGGGCATCTTGAACGCCCCGGCGTTTCGTGAGGTCTCGGGAGCGGCGATTGAATGAGGAATTTCGCGCCGAGTTGATGCGCATCGTGGCGCTGCTCGAGGAGCGCCACGGCATCGGGGTGAGGGGAGACGAGCTGCCGCTGTGGCTCGAAGAGCGGCTGTCGGTCGCGGTACGAGCGTTGCTCGCCGCGCGCCGCGTGGACATCTCCGCGCTGCGCGGCGTGCTGACGCGTGAGCCCGCGTTGGTGGTCGAGTTGGCGAACGCGCTGCGCGTGGGGGAGACGCGCTTCTACCGCGACGCGCCGCAGTGGGAAGCGCTGCGCCGCGGCGTGATGCCCGGTTTGTGGGCGCGCCGGCCCGAGCCGCAGCGTTTGATGGCGCTGTCTGCCGGCTGCTCGACGGGCGAAGAAGC
>DATAKF010000313.1:0-10611 GCA_036261775.1 Polyangiaceae bacterium
AATACCCCATTTCCTTTCGGAGATAGCGCTCTTTGAGCACCCCATCGACCTGCCGCCACTCACGTCGCGCTCCAGCGAAGACTTCTACTCGGCGCTCGAACGGCCTGCGATTGGAGGGGTGTTTTCGGGATCGAATCGGCCTGCCTGCCCGTGAGAATCTGACCGCACGTGCAGGCGGAGTGGGGCGATTGGCCGCTGGGCGGCGCCGCTACGACGCCTTCGCCCAGCTGTTCCGCGTCAGCAGCTCGAGCGCACCGCGGATCAAACCCTCGACTCGTCCGTGGTTGGTCGGATAGTCCGCTTCGTCGCGGTTCTCGTCTCCAATACCCACGTGGGCGTGGACTTCGTGGAGGGCGTCGCGAGCTTCTCGCTCGCCAAAGCCAAGAATGCGTAGAGCCTGAAGCGCGCGAGGCATCACGTCGAGGGCCGCAGGCGAAGGCACTTCGCCGTACGTAGTCCCATCCGCGTGCCGAAATTCCAGAGTGCCGGTCGGACTTTTCTCGATGAGCAAGTCGCCGCGATGACAC
This sequence comes from Polyangiaceae bacterium, assembly GCA_036261775.1. Taxonomy (GTDB): domain Bacteria; phylum Myxococcota_A; class Polyangia; order Polyangiales; family Polyangiaceae; genus PMG-095. The sequence continues at coordinate 528 of DATAKF010000313.1, forward strand.
GCGCGATGATGAGCGCCGCACAACGTGATCAGGTTTTCGGTGTCGTGATTTCCTCCCTCGGCCCTCGCTCGAAGGTGATGCACGTCGACGAACGTGGCGTGCCGGCAGCCGGGTACTTGGCAGCGGTGGTGATCGCGTTGGAGCACCGTGCGACGAACAGCGGGAGGAATCGTTTGCGAGGCGCGCCGGGGACGACCGCCGCTCCAGCTCGCGTCACCTAGTTTTTGCGCATCACACCGCGCCATTTCAGCAATTTCCGGCTCAATCGCGACGGGATCTCCGCATCCTCTCTGGGTCGCTCGGGCGCAGGATTCACAAATCGTGACGGCCAGCTGGTAGCTGGCTCGGCCGTCGTCCGCGGTCTCTGCGAGAACATGCCGCGCCATCATGAGCAACACCGCGTCGTCGTCGAGCGAAGCGCCCGCATCCTGACGCAGCTTGGCAACGGCCTCGCGAAACGTCGCTAGGACGTCGCCCGAGACCTCGAATCTCAGCACGTGCCGCTCGGCGCGGGAATCGTTCGGACTACCCGGCCAATCACCGGGTCGATGCCCAGAAACGAGCCTTTCGACCTCGCGCACTGTCTTCCCTCGCGCTGCCGCGAGCCATTCACGCTCCGTTTCGCCAGTAGCAACGCGAGTCAGCTCGCGCAGGCTCGACCAGCTGGCATTGCCGATGCGAAGCGCGTCAGCGAGCGCGGGCAAGCGCTCGAGCGCTTCGGCGACGCGCAGTTTCTCGAGCGTCAGCCTGGGTACGTAGCCGAACAATCGCTCGATGTATTCGACGAAACTGCCGTACCCCAGCCGTTCATGCACGCGCGCCAACTGCGCCGCCCGCAGCTGCTGACCCTCCTCGAAGTCGAGCCCCGCGCGCGTCCGCGCCAAGCGAGTCAACGCCTCGTGCGCCGCCTGCCAACCGGATTGCTTCGACGAAACCAAAGTCGTCATCGCTCCAGCCTTCACCCCACTCGATGCAGTCATCGAAATACCTCGCAGGTTGTGCCTCCAGCTCTACCACGCGAAATTTCGAGGCATGTATTGGCGCGCTGCTGCGCGTTCGGGCGTCGGTGCGACTCTTTTCACGAATCTCGAGGGAAAGCTCACGAGGAAGGCTGTCAGCGTCGGCAAGCCCGTTCTCGCGAGTCACCGCCTTTCGCTGCGCGTTACTCGTCGCGAAACCCGTCAAGAGCTTTGGCGTAAAGGGCGCGCCTTTTTTAATCCACGTGGGTTCCACTCGATTCTGGTCGTGGTAACCTGGAGCCAAATGAGGGGAGGGCAGAAATCGCAGGGAACCGGCTTTTGACCACGACGAATTGCAGCGACGAATGTCCCTTGACCAAAGTGACTCCGTGAAGGAAGAGCCGACCCGTTCGCACTGGTTCGTGATGCTACTTGGCGGTGGGTTTGCCTGGGTAGTCACCGACATGCTTGCCGACTACATGCTGCAGGGGGATGGGCGCTTCGCAGCAGCGATGCTGCATTTGGCCTTGTTCTTGCCGATTTTTTGGGTCATCGACCATTTCGCCCTTCAGCGGCAACGCGGTGGGGACAAGCGACCTTAGGCGCCGGATCCTTCTGGAAAACGACCCTGGTTCGGGCTGTTGATGTTCTCCGAAGGATTCCCACTTCCGCGACCCGCAATCGCTTCTCTTGCACCCACGAAACGCATTTCCCACGCCGCGCAGCGCTAGCGAGCGCCGGCAACCTTCCAACGCAGATGCAGCCACACACCGCACCACACCTTACCGCCGCGCAGACGGACACGAGAGCCCCCCACCATTGAGAAGGAAACGGTGGGTACGCAGCCTTCGATTGGGGCCCGAAAGCACGGGGCACTCGCGGCTGGCCTTCGGCCTCCTGGTTGCCGTTGCGCTACTGCTGCCCGAGGCGTGGTTCGACTGCTGGCCAAGGTTGGTGCGCATCAGTCTAACGCTAGGTGTAGTCGTACTCGGGCGTATGCTCGTCGAGCCCTAAGGCGAAACCCGCTTACCCCTACGCGCGCTATCTTGCCCCCGCGAGCTCTTTGCCGGCCGCGCGCTCCTGCGCGTATCCGCCAACGCCGCCAGTAGCTCCTGCAAGATCGTCACGCCGACAATTCCGGTGATTCCGGACAAATCGTAAGCCGGCGCGATCTCGACGACGTCGAAACCGGCAATCTCGGCGCCGACCAGCGCTCGCAGAATCTGCTGCAACTCCCACGTGGAGAGTCCGCCCGGCACCGGAAAGCCCGTGCCCGGCGCGTACGCCGGATCGAGCACGCTGACGTCGACGGAAACGTAAAGCGGTCCCTTTTCCGCCAGCCTTCGCACCTGGCTCACCACGGCGTGCAGATCCCAACGCACGTCGTCCGTGCTCACGACCTCGAAGCCGCGCCCCAGCGCGAACGCCAAATCGTCGCCACTCGAGTACGGCCCGCGCACGCCGAGCTGCATGGTCGCTTCAGGGCGAATCAGCCCTTCCTGTGCGGCGTGACGGATCACGCTGCCGTGATGCAAATCGCGCCCGTCAGCAGCGGCCGGAGACGCATTCACATGCGAATCAATGTGCAAGAGCCCGACGGACTTGTGCTTGGCGCGTCGCAAACCGCGCAGCGCTCCGAGCGTGACCGTCTGATCACCACCAATAAAGCCGCAGATGGCGCCCGTCTGCGCGATGGCTTCGGAGCGCGCCGCGATCGCGTCGAGCGAGCCTTCCACGTCGTGCGACGACGCGCCGACGTCTCCGCCGTCCGCCACCGTAAGCTCGTCGAAAATATCGACGCCCAAAGCCTGCGAATACGGCCTCGAAAGCGCCGAGGCTTCTCTGACAGCTCGCGGACCAAAGCGCGCGCCAGGCCGAAACGAAGTGCCGCCGTCAAAAGGCGCGCCGCACAGCAGCACGTCCACCGGCGGCAACCCCTGGTCGTGCACCGGCGTCCGCAAGAAGCTCGGAATGCCCGCAAAGCGCGCCTGCGGTGACTTCAACGCCGCACGCGGCGGCGGCTGACTGCGGCGCGGCGCCGTGCCCTCCGAACGAGCGGGCGACTTTGTCTTCGACTTCGCGGACGATTTCGATTTCGACCGAGTCACTGGCAGGGCGACGAGCGTACCACGACCCCGCCCGGCGGACGCTGCTCGAATGCCCCGCCTTTCAGCGGAGGATTGTGCGCAATTTCGCTGATGCTCAGCACCAGATCTTGCTCCTCGGCCGGCACCTCCAGGTGCAGGCGGCGCGGTAGGGCTGCTCGGCACTCGGGGCCGCTCGGCGGCACGTCCGGATCGATGCCGTCCGGATCCGAGCGCGGCGGCGCGGTCGCGGCGGGGTCGTGTTGTTCGAGCTCGGCTCGGTACAGCACGTAGTTCTGTTGCCGCACCTCCACGCTCGAGAGCGACACGCGCTGCTCGGCGTACGGCTTGTCGTAGTCGGCGTCGCTCGGCGAGATTGCGATCTCTTGGGTGGCCGAGTGCTTGCTGGCGATGCGCACCACGTACTGCCCGCCTTCCCAAGCCAGCGTGGCTTGCGGCGCGTCGTGCACGAGCACCGGCGGCTCACCGCGCAGCAGGCTCACGAGCGCGTGCGGGGGCATCGGCACGTGCGTGAAGCGCCCCAGATTGCAGGCGTTCGCGGGGCCGTGCAGAAACACCTTTTGGCGCAGATCGTAGAGCGAAAAATCTTTGCCGTTCGAGGTCAGCGTCGAAATCGTGGCGCCGAACGGGCTGACTACGTCGAGCCGCACCGAGTCGGGGCTCGACGCCATGAACAGCACGGTGCCGCGAATGCGGCCCTCTTTGCCGAAATAGTCGAGCTTGCCCTCGCCGGAGAGGCCGCGGCTGCAGCTCTGCTGCTCGCGTAAACGCGACAGCAGGCTGGCGGCGTCGGGAAAGCGCGAAGGTGGCGCCGAACGAGCACAGCCCGTCGACGCCACAGCCGCTAGTAGCGCGAGCCAGACAGCGCGCGCCACGCTCTCAACGCAGCCCTTCGAGCACGTCGAAGTCGGGCAGGGGCAGGGAGGTGTGGTGCTTGGCCACGCCCACCGAGTAGCGCTCGCACAGCTCGGCTAGGCCCATGCCGTCGAGCACGGACACGGGGGCTGCACCGGGCGCGTTGGCTTCTTCGCGCGCGCCGCTCAGCACTTGGCCGGTGGTGATGATCCAGCCGGCGTGCGCCGGACCGTAGTGGTGCAGGGCGCCGCGTAGCTCGGTCACGCGCTCACGACCGACTTCGCGGCCGTCGCGACGCACCACGATGGCGGTGCGCACTTCGTTGCTGGCGCTCTTCAGCTTGCCGCTGAAGTGCATCTCGGCGCCGTGCGCGCCCTGGCGTCGCACGCTGGTCAGCTCGGTGAAGCCGACGTGCTCGAGCAGCAAGACCACCAGCTCGCCCAGGCCGCGCTGCGGCAAATCTTGCAACAAACGCAGGAGAGAGCGGCGCGACACGTCGCGGTAGCGATCGACCAGCGTGGTCATCTCGCGCTCGATGCGGAGCAGCTCCGGATCCATCTGCCACTCGGTCAAAGCCAAGCGGTTACCAGACACGCGGAAGCGCGGGCGGCGACCCTCGGCGGCGCGACGCAGGTTGTCGGCGCGCGCAGCGCCCAGCATCAAGCCTTGGCCGACCGAAACCTCGCCGGCGTAGCGACCACGGCGCGCGGCCGCGTCGACCAGCGTCTGCACCGCGACGGGGCCACGGTTGCGATCGAAGCCGGCGACGATCGACTCGACGGCGTCGGCCAGATCTTTGCCGACCACGTCGTCCAGCGAAGCCGTGCTGCGCTCGACGCCCGGAGCGACGGCGCGCTCGGCGCCGCGGTCACGGTCGGCGCCGCGGTCACGGTCTCCGCCACGGTCACGATCTCCACCGCGGTCACGGTCGCGATCACCACCGCGGTCACGGCCACGGCCGTCGCGCGCAAAGCGTTCGTCACGCCCGCCGCTGCGCTCGGCGCGCGGCTGCTCCGGTTGCTCGTTGTCGAAGCGCTCGTCAGTCGTGCGCTCTTCGCGCTCCAGCGCGCGCGCCTCGACCTCTTGCACCACCTCGGGCGGGAGCTCAGCGGGCGCGTCAGACACCGTATACGCCGGCAAATCATCGCCGCCGCGCTCTTCGCCGCCACGCCCGCGACCACGGCGACGCCGCCCGCGACCACGGCGCTCGCCGCTCGCGTCGTCACCACCCGCGGCCGGAGCCGGCGTTGCCGCAGCGGCCGCGCCCGTGCCGAAGATCGGCAGGTCGTCGTCGTCCTCGGACGCGAACAGCTCGCTGCCGTGGGCGGCCAAGTCGGCGCGCACGCGCTCTTCTTCCGAAGGCGCTGCCAGCACTTCTTCTTCGTCGTCACCAGGCGCGCCCGAGGGCGACGAGTTGTCGGCGCTGCTCTTGCGCTCGAGCGCGATGTCGGCAAAATTCACTTCTTGCCCGGCCAGCTTCTCGAGGGCAGGCGTGCGATCTTGCAGGCCCTTCTCGATCATCGCCTGGTCCCATTCGCGCAGCGCGAACACGCCCGGGCGGACGCGCACCAGCGGGTTCTCTTTGTCGCCCTTCTTGACCAGCGCGGCCAAGCGCGCACCCATGGTCACGTCCGGGCTCTTGCCCACGTGACTCAGCAGGTTCTTCTCGATGGCTACGTCGGTGATCTCTTTGTAGTGAAGGGGCTTGCCTACGAGGCGCAGTACCTGCGCCGCGGCTTCAGTGAACGTCATTAAAAATTTGCTCTCGGTGGGGGAGCGCGTTTGCTTTCAACAGCGCGCTCTGCCAATCGGCGGCTCCTGGAGAGCGAACATCGCTCCCTCCTCCGGTAGCTCACCGAACAGGAAAGGAGATAGCACGGTCCCTCGCGTCCTCGCAAATCCCTGAAATCCATGCCTATTTGGCCCAGTGGCCGATTTGTTGACTCTCGGACCGGCCCCGAGGGCTAGAATCAGCGGACGTGGACAACAACGAGCGGCTCATCTTGGAGCTCTCGCGCGTACTTTCGCGCCGGGGCCTGAGCGTCCGCTCGGAGCAGCTTTGGGGCGTGCATCCCGGCGGCAAGTGCCTGCTGAAGGGCAAGCAGGTGCTCTTGCTCAACACCAAGGCGCCGTCGGTGGAGCGGCTGATCGTGGTCGCCGACTGCCTGGTCGCCGCGGGCATCGAGGGCCTGGAGCTCTCGGTCGAGGCGCACGCGCTCCTGCAGCGCCGCATCGCCCGCCGCTCGGACGTCTTGGCACCCGCCGACGCCGCGCGCCCCGGTCTCGCCAAGGGCCCCGGCGCAGCCAAACGTCAACGCCGCATCTAGCGCGCCTAGCGGATGGTGGCTGCCCATTCGCAGCTCACTTGCAGAAGCTGCTGTAGCGGCCCTGGGTCTCGCTGGGCGAGGCGAGAGGGAATCCGCAGGAAGGCGGGAAGGCGGGAAGAGGCGAGAGCGCATTTTTGTTTTTGGAGGACCAAAACCAAAAATATTCTCCTGGAAGCGAGCAGAAGAGCAGGCGACTGGCTGGCGCCGCGCTGGGCGCGTAGCGGGCGAGCCCAAAATTCTCGCTTCCCGCCTTCCCGCCTTCCTGCGGATTGGGACTCAGGCATTGCGCCGGTGCCGGTACCGCCGCCCAGCTGGGCAGCCTGGAGCTGGGCCTACCTAGCCAGAAAATGTAGGCTGGCGCGGCTTGGAGCTGCTGGAGTTTGCCCCGCTGGGCCCGCGTACGACCATCGGGGTGGGCGGCGCTGCGCGCTACCTGGTAGAGGCGCGCGCCGAGAGCGACGTGCTCGAAGCCTTGGCGTGGGCCAAGCAGCGCGGCGTACAGGTGAGGGTTTTGGGTGGCGGCAGCAACCTGGTCGTGGCCGACGCGGGGTTCGATGGCTTGGTGCTGGCGATGGCGCTGCGCGGCGTGGCGTTTTCGGCAACGCGCGGCGATGCTCGGTTGACGGCGCAGGCTGGAGAGCCTTGGGACGACGTCGTGGCGAGCGCGGTCGGGCGCGGCTTGGCGGGCTTGGAAGGGCTGAGCGGCATTCCGGGCTGCGCGGGCGCGACGCCGATTCAGAACGTAGGCGCGTACGGGCAAGAGGTGGCAGAGACCATCGAGTCGGTGCGCGCCATCGATCGAGAGACGGGGAGTGCCGTGGAGCTTTCGGCGGCAGAGTGCCGATTTGCCTACCGCGACAGCTTCTTCAAGGCCGAGGCGCCGGAGCGCTACGTCGTGACCGAGGTGCGGTTCGCTTTGAGCGAGCGCGCGCCTGCGGCTGTGCGGTATCCGGATTTGCTGCGGGAGGTCGAACGGCGCGGGCTAGTAACGCCGACGTTGGCAGAGGTGCGCGACTGCGTGCTCACGGTACGGCGCGAGAAGTCGATGTTGCTCGATACGACTGACGTCAACGGCCGCAGCTGTGGCTCCTTCTTTTTGAATCCGATCGTGACGGCGGCGGACGCCGAGCGAGTGCGCGCGGTGGTTGGCGCCGACGTGAAGGTGCCGACGTATCCGCAGCCGGACGGGCGCGTGAAGCTTGCTGCAGGCTGGCTGATCGAGCAGAGCGGCTTCGGTAAGGGCTTGCGTGACGGCAACGTCGGTTTGTCGACCAAGCATGCTTTGGCGATCGTGGCGCACGCTGGAGCGACGGCGGACGAAGTCGCGCGGTTGTCGGTGCGGATCCGCGACGGCGTGCGCGCGCGCTTTGGCGTGGAGCTCACGCCAGAGCCGAATTTTTGGGGATTTTAGTAGGCGCGTCTGCGACTTTGACCTACGTCGCGGCGAGGTGAGCGGAGTCGTTTGATGCCGCGGGCGAGGCGAATCGTCACGAACGAAGGCGTCGGCAGGCGTTGTATCAGAGTGCGATTCGGCATGTTTTCTGGCGCTCCGTGCGACGCGGCAAAGCTCGCGCTCGAGGCGCGAAAGTTGCTTGAGGTGAAGCCGGAATGGCCTGCACTCAAGTCGACGCTAGCTCGAACGAGGACAGCACTCGGCAGGACCCGGCGGGACCGTCAACGGCGCGGGGGCCAAACGGCCTTGTCAGCGGTACCGTGCTGGCTGGCAAGTACCGCCTCGAGCTGCAGTTGGGGGCAGGTGGCATGGCGGTGGTCTGGAGCGCGTACCACCTCGAGCTCGAGACGCCGGTGGCGATCAAGCTGCTCCGGGGGCACGACCCGAGCCTTGCCCAACGCATGAAGCTGGAGGCGCGCGCGTCGGCTCGGCTCGCGCATCCGGCAATCGTGCGCGTGCTCGACGTGGCCGAGACGGACGAAGGCGACCCCTTCATCGTCATGGACTTGCTCAGCGGAGAGACGCTGGCCAGCGCGCTCGGGCGAGGCAATGTCAGCGCGCTCCGAGCCGTGCAGCTGCTGCTGCCCATCGCCGACGCGCTGGCGTTCGCCCACGAGCACGGCGTCGTCCATCGCGATTTGAAGCCAGAAAATGTGTTTCTAGCGGTCGAAGGCGACGTGCTGCAGCCCAAGCTGCTCGACTTTGGCATCGCGAAGCTGACCGAGGCGAGCGCCGCGATTCGGCTCACCGCCAGCGGCACCACGCTCGGCAGCCCCAGCTACATGTCCCCGGAGCAAGCGCGCGGCGATGAAGTCGATCACCGGAGCGACGTTTGGTCGTTCTGCGTGCTCTTGTACAAGGCCATCGGTCGCCGGCCGCCATTCCGCGGCGCCACTCCGCAAGAAACCATCGACGCCATTCTCAAGCGAGAGCCGCCGCCGCTACCGCTCGGTGCCGGAGTCGACGGTCACCTCGCGCGCATCGTGCTCTCAGGCTTGAACAAGGACGCGGCAGCGCGCCCGGCGTCCATGCGCCAGCTTGGTCAACAGCTGGCGCGCTGGCTGCTGCTGCACGGCGTACCTGTGGACGCTTGCGGCACGCCGCTCGTGGCCAAATGGTTGAGCGGAGAGCCCTCGACGAGACCGCGCGCCAGCGACGCGCCGCCGCCGCGCGAGCCGCGCTCGCCACCGCAGCGACCGGTGGCGGCGGCCGAGCGCGCGCAGGTAGCGCTGCTGGCTGCTCCGGCCTCGCCTGCGAGCCAGTCGAGTCCCAGTAGCGCCCGTAGGCGCCGCCTTCCGCCACTTCAGAGCCGTCGCTGGGTTTTGTGGGCGCTCGCTGGAGTCTTGAGCGCCGGCGTTTGCCTCGGGCTGACTAGGACCAAGGACTCGCCCAGACGCAGCGCTGCGCAGCCATTGAGGAGCGAGGCAACCGTGGACCTGCTGCTGGCTGCTGGCGACGCGGACGTTGGCGCGCGAAAGGCGCGGCCCAGCGAGCCCTTGGCAGCAGACGACACCGATGCAAACGAACCCGCGCCCGTTGCAGACGGCGCGCTGAAGTCAACCTCGATGCCGCGGCCCGCCGGAGCAACGCGCCACCCTGCGCCACCTCGCGCGAAGAGCAGCGCCCCAGCGTCGCGCTCGGCATTGCCGTTCTAGGCGGGACGTCGGCTGCAGTAGCGCTCGCGCTATGGCGTGAGCGCAAAGCAGTAGAAGCCGCCGTAGCCGCCGCCGGAGCCGACGGTGACTTTCGTCGCGCTGGGGCCGCCGGTTTCGAGGAGGTTGACGCCCGGTGCGCAACCGGACTCGGTCAGCGATGACATCCAGTTGTCGACGTCGCCGATCTCTGCACCATCGATCGAGCCAGCGTCGCCGCCGAAGCCCGGGGGGCCACCTGGCAAGCCGGGCGGCGCGCCGCCGAAGGTCTCACCGCCCGGGAAGCCGAAATCACCGCCGAAGCTCGGGGGCCCGCCGCCGGGAAAGCCGAACGCGCCTCCCATGGGCCCAAAGCCGCCAGTTCCGCCGCCCGGGAGCATGAGGCCGCCGCCAACGCTGCCGCCATTGCGCGGCCATGAATGACCCACGCGCGGCTTACCCTCGAGCGCGATGTCACCCAGCGCGCTCGTCCAATCCAGGCACGTGGCGGTGGGATCGTAGAACTTCCCCGTGGCGTCGCTGCCGGTGAGCATGTCGTGATTGTCGACTGGATCTCGAGTCAAGTCGGGCTGGTGATTGGGAATGCCATCTTCGTTCGGGAAATCGTCCTTGATGGCAGGGTCTGCGTCGGCGGGGCGAGTCTGCGCGATCTTGGCGATGGACGTACCGAAGACGCGCCCGACGCGGTCGTACCAAGGTCCCGACCCAATACGATCGATCGCGTTGATGGGCT
>DATAKF010000498.1:0-15957 GCA_036261775.1 Polyangiaceae bacterium
CTCTTGTAGACGGAGAGAGTGTGTGTCGTGGCGCTGCCGAGCAGCGATCGCCAGCGAGAGTGGTCGAACATCGAGCCTAGCGGCTCGCGGCTGGGTCCGCAGTTTGCTGCCTCTGAGCGAAAGGGTTGTGCATCCGTGAGATCAACGAATCCGAAAAGGGCCCGATGGACTCGCGCTGCGGCTGCAGTGCTGGCGCTGACTGGTGGCCTACTCCAAGCTGCGCCGGCGGCTGCAGAAGTCACGCTGGTCAAATCCGACCCGTGGGAAGTGTACACGTCCGGTCGCGTCAACGTGTTCTGGGGCTACGCCATCGGTGACGCGCGCCCGGGCGGCAACCTGAAGGGAGGCGGCGTCGACAGCAGTTTGGACCGCATCCCCGACATCGACCCCGCCACGGGTCTGCCCGACTCCAACTCTCAGGGCACCATCAAGAAGATGCGCGTGCGCAGCGGGTTCGTACCGAACGTGCTCAGCGTGGGGGTTCGTCGCAAGATGGGCGAGTCGACCCTGAAAGCGCAGCTATCGCTGTGGGGCACGCTTGAGACCGTTGGGCAGCGCAAGTTCGCCAACGTGCTCGCCGACTTCCGCGAAGGCTTCCTGGAAGCGTCGGGCAGTTGGGGCACGTTCACTGGTGGCCGCTTTGGCAGCCTGTTCTCGCGCGGCGTGACCACGACCGACTTCTTGTACGGCCACGGCTACGGCGTCGGCTTTTGGGGCGGCAGCGGCACCTATTCACCCGGCCCCACCGCGGGCCTGATCGGCTTCGGCGTGCTCGCCAACAGCTTCTCGCCGGGCTTGATGTACACGACGCCCAGCTTGGGTGGCTTCAAGGCCGCCTTGGGCATCTTCGATCCTGTCAACCTGCCTGGCTCTTGGGAAGTGACCCGCACCGCCCGCCCCGAGTTCGAGCTCACTTATGACCTCAAGGCAGCGCAGGACTTCTTCAAGCTTCACCTGTACGTGAACGGCGCCTATCAAAAGGTGTACTCCGGTCGCGAAGACGAGACCGTGCGCGGCGTTGGCGGCGGCTTCCGCACCGAGATCGGCAACTTTCATCTCGGCGCCGGCGGCCACTACGGCAAAGGCCTCGGCCTGTATTACGCGCTCGAAGGCTCGGAGGCCGACACCCCCGGCCAAGGCAAGCCGTTCCGCACGGCCGACGGCTACTCGGTGTTCGCACAGTACGTGCTCGGCGCGTTCGACCTGAACGCAGGCTTCGGTCAGTCGCGCATCCACTTGCTGGACATCGATCTTCTGCCCGAGAATGCGGACTCACACCCGATCAAGACTCAGACGGGTATCTCGGCCGGCGTCGTCTATCACGTCAACGAAAGCCTGCACCTCGACGTCGACTACTTGCGCGGCATGTTCCGCTGGTACGCGGGCGCCAAGCAAGACGTGAACTACATCAACGCCGGCGTCACGCTGACCTGGTGAGCTCCTCGAGCGAAAGGTGCGCAGCGTGATCCGCAAGTACACACTAGCACGTTGGATTCGAGCGACGCTCACGGCAGCCGCGCTGACCGCCACGCTTTGCAGCGCCAAGCCAGCCGCAGCCGAGGTGACTATCGCCAAGGGCGACACTTGGGATGCCTACGTGGCCGGTCGAGCCGGAGCATTTCTGAGCTACGCTTTTGGTCAAGGCTATCCGGTGCCCAAGCAGCCCGGCAGCATGATTCAAAACGGCAGCGGGGCGGATCCCGAGCCGACACGCGACACCATCTACGAATACGACGCGATGGGCATGCCCATCAAGACTCAGCAAGGCAAGCTGAGCAAGATACGCGTGCGCAGCGGCTACTACCCGAACATCATCACGGTCGGCGCGCACAAGAACTTCGGCCCCGAGCTCAAGCTCACGGCTCAATTGTCGGTCTGGGGCACCATCGAGTCCGATGACGTGCTCACCGCCGGTGACTCGGAATCGACACCCGCCAACGGCACGCGCGACAATGGCGTCAGCGCCGACTTTCGCGAAGGGTTCCTGCGGGTCGAAGGCAGCTGGGGCCAGGTCGACGGTGGTCGCTACATCACCTTCGCTGGTCGCGGCCTGACGGAGATCGACGTCCTTTATGCGCACGGCTACGGCGTCGGCTTTCCGCTGGCGCGGCGCGACATCACCCTACCCCTGACGGGCGACCTGTCATTTCCGGGGCCGACGACAGGTATGATCGGGTTCGGCGTGCTCGGCGCCACCCAAGCGCCCGGCGTTTCGTACCTCAGCCCGAGCATCTCGGGTCTGCGGCTGGGCGTCGGCATCTTCGAGGCCGCCAAGTACACGAGCGCTTCCTGGAGCCGCACGGACACGGTGCGGCCCGAAGCGCAAATCACTTACGACTTCACCACGAGCAACGTGAACGCGCACGTGTTCGTCGACGGCGGTTTCCAAACCTTGAAAGAAGGCAGCGGCGTCGAGTCCGAGTCGCTTTGGGGCGCAACCTTCGGTGGTCGCGTCGAAGTCGGACCAGTAAGGCTCGGCGCGGGCGGCTTCTACGGCAAAGGGCTCGGCCTCAACTACGCGTTCGACGAGAACGAGTCGCTCTCGAGCCCCAACACCATGCGCGCGCTGACGGCTCCAGACGGCTCCGTAACGATGGTGCGCTCGAACGAGATCCGCAACCAGCGCGGCTTCGTGGGCGTGGTCCAGGTCGTGCTCGGCCCGGTCGATCTGCACGGCGCTTTCGGGCAAACGGTGCTGCTCTTGCTGCCCGAGGACAAGGCGGCCGCCGCCACGCTGAGCGTGATCAAGTCGCAGACCGGGATCTCGGCCGGCGCGGTCTACCACCTCAACGAAAACCTTCACCTCGACGTCGACTTCATGAACGCCGGTTATCGCTGGTACGGCGGTGAGACCCAGGCCGTGAATGTGGTCAACGCAGGCGCCACCGTGACTTTCTGAGCGTGCATGCGAGCCGCGGGTCTGGCATACGGGCAAGCATGCGTTCGCTAACACTCGCCAGCCTTTGCCTGCTCACGGCCTGCGGCCCTGCGCAATATCAGCAAGAAAAGCTGAATGACGGCAGTTTCAAGGTCACCTGTGAGCTGCCGATGGACGAGTGTGTGCGGCGCGCCGGCGACCTGTGTGGGAACCAGCGCTATCGCATTCTCGAGGGCACGAGCGAGACACGTCTGCGCGACGCGCCGCCGTTCGAGCGCGCGTACCACACCAGTCGGCTGCACCTGGCGTGCACGAACGACGGCGGCGAAGCGCTGTTCTCCTTGGACAAGCCGGCCAGCGCCGACAAGGCCGCGACCGACGCCGCCAAGGCCACGGCACCCCTCTGTTCGCCGGGTGAGACGCGCACGTGCGTGGGTGCCGGCGCCTGCCAAGGCGGACAAGCTTGTGCGGCCGACGGTAGGAGCTTTGGGGCGTGCGATTGCGGCCCGGCACCAGCTCCGGCACCCGCCCCGACCGAAGCAGCCACCCCAGCAGCACCCGACGTCTCGCCCAGCGTGCCACCAGTAAGCACTGGTGGTTCCTCCGCGACGCCAGCCGCCGCTCCGCGCTGACACTCTCACTCGCAGCGCGCCGCAACTTGGTAAGGTGTGCTGCACAACCTGCCAGTGCTCGGCTCCCCTGCAGCAACCCTGTTCAAAGCAGCAGCATTCTGCCGCTGAATAGCAGTCGCGGCTGATCGCTAGTCCACAATCCCGCACAATTGGCGGCCTGTGCTCGTCTTTGGTCTAGCGAAAAGCGGCTAGCACTGATAAGCTTCAATCGGTTGACTGTCCGCGAAAGTGGCCATGTGACAGCCTGACCCGCTGTCCGGATGTCTGCCGGTGGGTACGCACGCGAAAAGTTGGTTGGCGGAGCTTCCCTCCAGCCATGAACACGCCTGAAAGGGCATTTCTGTTGTCTCTCTGCGCCGCTCGGAACCGTGCTTGAAAGCCTGACCGGCTTTGTCCCTCTGGCGCGACTTTGTCCGCCACGGAAGCCCGCGCTGGATAAAAAATTAATGTTCTTTAGAAAGTCGATCAGTGCCGGCTCTGGGCAGTCACTAAACCGCATGGTCCCGCCACTTCTCGACGCCAGCCCCGCAGAAGAGCGCGCCCGAATCACCGCATCGACGAACTGACCTGTCCTAAGCTGCCCGGCCTGACTCGCTTGTGCGTCGGAGCCGGGGGCTGAACGAACGCAAGCGACAAAAACCCGAGGATTGTGGGACATGAACAAAGCAAAGCGAACGCTCGGCAAACTTGGCCTGGTACTGGCAGCCCTTCCGCTGCTCCTGATCGGCTGCAACAACAACAAGGGTGGCGCAGCGGGCGCTTCCTCGGGCGCTCCGGCGGCTGAAGCCAAAATCGTCAAGCTCGGCTTCGTGACCAACAACCCGAGCCAGTTCTGGAAGATCGCCGAGGCCGGCATCAAGAAGTACGAGAAGGAAGCCAAGATCCAGGTCGACATGAAGATGCCGCCCAACGGCACGCCCGAGGATCAGAACCAGATCCTGCAGAACCTGGCCAGCCAGGGCTACGACGCCATCGCGGTCAGCGTCATCGCGCCCAAAGATCAGCTGCGCATCTTGAACGAGGTGGCCGACAAGACGAGCCTCATCACGTTCGACTCGGACGCAGACAAGTCCAAGCGCCTCCTGTACATCGGCACCAACAACTTCGAGGCCGGTAAGGCCCTGGGCGAGCGCATCGCCAAAATCCTCCCGGACGGCGGCAAGATCGCCGTGTTCGTGGGCACGCTGTCGGCGGACAACGCCTCGCAGCGCTTGGCCGGTATCGAAGCCGCCATCAAAGACAAGAAGATCGAGATCGTCGACAAGCGCGAGGACAACACCGACCGCGCCAAGGCTCGCTCCAACGTCGAAGACATCATCAACGCCCACAAAGACCTGAACTTGGTGGTCGGCCTCTGGAACTACAACGGCCCGGCGATCGCCGCCGCTATCGAGGGCCTCGGCAAGCAGGGCAAGGTCAAAGCTGCCGTGTTCGACGAAGACGACGCGACGCTCGACGCCATCAAGAGCGGCACCATCGAAGCGACCGTCGTGCAAAAGCCGTTTCAGTTCGGCTACCTGTCGGCCAAGTGGATGCACGAGCTGGCAAAGGACAAGGAAGCCGCCAAGAAGGCGATGCCTCCGGGCGGCGTCGTCGACACCGGCGTGACCGTCATCGACAAAGCCAACGTCGAGGCGTTCAAAGCCGAGCTGACCGAGATGAAGAAGTCGGTTCAGTAACTCTCTCGAGTTTCTAGAAAGCACACCAAGACGGCCATGAGCGAGGTTCCTCAAAGCGAAACGCCACTGCTCCGCATGCGCGGCATCACCAAGCGCTTTCCCGGGGTGGTGGCCCTGCAGGGTGTTTCGCTCTCGCTCAAGGCCGGTGAGGTGCTCGCGCTGATGGGCGAGAACGGCGCCGGCAAGAGCACCCTGATGAAGATCCTCGGCGGCGTGCAGCCGCCCGACGAAGGTGAGATCGAGATCGAGGGCAAGGCCGTCAAGTTCGACGGCGTCAAGGACTCGAAGGCCAGCGGCATCGCGCTGATCCACCAAGAGCTGATGCTCGCGCCGAACCTCGACATCACGTCCAACATCTTCTTGGGCAACGAGGGCGCCAAAGGTGGCCTGTTCGGCCCGCTCAACCGCCCCAAGATGAACGCGCGCGCTGCCGAGCTGATCGCGCGCGTGGGCTTGCGCGTACCCGTCACCACTCAGGTGTCGCGGCTGACGGCAGGTCAGATGCAGATGGTCGAAATCGCCAAGGCGCTTTTGACCAAGGCCCGCATCATCATCATGGACGAGCCCACGTCGTCCCTGGCCGTGGCCGAGTCCGAGCAGCTGTTCAAGATCATCCGTCAGCTCAAGGCCGACGGGATCGGCATCGTCTACATCTCGCACCGCATGCAAGAGGTGATGGACTTGTCCGATCGCATCACCGTGCTCCGCGATGGCCGCTACGTGGGCGATATCAGCCGCGCCGACGCCACCCACGACAAGGTCGTAGCCATGATGGTCGGCCGCGAGCTGAGCAACGCCTACTTTCCCGAAAAGCGCGAGCGCACCTCGACCGAGCCCATGCTCGAGGTCGAGAACCTGGTGATACCGGGCGCTCCAGCTCAAGCCAGCTTCACGGCGCGCAAGGGGGAGATCCTCGGTTTTGCCGGCCTGATTGGAGCCGGCCGCACCGAGCTGATGGAGGCGATCTTTGGAGTGACCCCTGCCCTCTCGGGCAAGATGAAGCTCGAGGGCAAAGACTACCTGCCGAAAGAGCCCCGCCAGGCCATCGACGCGGGCGTCTACTTGGCGCCCGAAGATCGCAAACGCCACGGCCTGGTGCTGCCCATGTCGGTCGCGCAGAACACGTCGCTACCCAACGTGTCGAGCTACGCGGCCTTCGGCTGGCTCGATCGCAAGACCGAGCAAGACGTCGCTGAAAAAGGCGTGAAACGCCTGCGCACCAAGACGCCCAGTATCAAACAAGCCGTGGTCAACCTCTCGGGCGGCAACCAGCAGAAAGTCGTGCTGGCCAAGTGGCTAGCCATGGCGCCCAAGGTGCTGATTCTGGACGAGCCCACGCGTGGGATCGACGTCGGCGCCAAAGCCGAAATCTATCGGCATATGGCGGACTTGGCCGACCAAGGCATCACCATTCTGATGGTGAGCTCCGATATGGAAGAGACTATCGGCATGAGCGACCGCGTCGTCGTCATGCACGAACGAAGACTCAAGGGAGTGCTCGAGCGGCACGAGCTCACGCAGCTCGCGATCGCGGGTTTGATGACCGGCAAGCCTGAAGCGGCCGGGGAAAGCAATGTGGCGGCGTCATGAGGCGTGAGCTCGGAATGTTGATTGCGCTGGTGCTCATGTGCCTCGCGCTATGGACCTCGAACTCGGACTTCTTGGGCGTGTCCAACTGGGTGAACACATCACGCCAGGTGTCCATGCTCGGGATCCTTTCGATCGGCATCGCGTTCGTGATCATCACGGGCGGCATCGATCTCTCGATCGGCTCCGTCGTCGGTCTCACGGGCGTGATCATCGCGCGGATGAGCTCGACGCAGACGGGCGGTCTCGGCTACCCGCTGTGGCTCGGCGTCACGGTGGCGCTGGTCGCGGCCGTTGTCGTCGGCGTGCTGCAGGGTTTGCTCATCACGCGGCTAAAACTGCAGCCGTTCATCGTCACGTTGGGCGGCATGCTGCTCCTGCGCGGCGTGTCGCAGACGATCGTGGACGGCGGCGTGATCAGCATGGGCGACTCGCCGCTGCTCGACCTGGCAAACGGAGGCATTCTGCACGTCGGACGCGATCCGATGATCGCCTGGCCGCTGATCATTTTCGGCGTCGTGGCCGCGGTAGGGGCGTACGTGCTGCACTACACGGTGCTGGGCCGGTACATCTACGCCATCGGCGGTAACCGCGACGCTGCGCGCTACTCCGGCATCAACGTCAACCGCGTCGAGCTGATGACTTACGTCATCTCGGCCGGCGCGGCCGGCATCGCCGGTATCTGCTACGCCGCGTACATCGGCCAGATGTCACAGCAGGTCGGCGTCGCCTACGAGCTGTACGCGATCGCGGCGGCCGTGCTCGGCGGCTGTTCGCTGCGTGGCGGCGAAGGCACCACCTTCGGCATCCTGATTGGTGCGTCGATGATGAAAATCATCGACAACGGCATCAACATGTTTCAGGTGCAGTACACGGATCCGGACGGCATCCGCCGCATCTGGCGTCTCAACCAGAACTGGCAGTGGATCATCGTCGGCGCAGTGATTCTGCTGGCCGTCATCCTCGACCAGGTCGTGCACATGGTGCAGGCCGCTCGCCGCCTGAAAGAAGCCGGCGCACCCAAGCCCGTCTCGGGTCCGCCCAGCGGAGCCCCACCCGAAGCCGCAAAAAGTCCCGCGGCGTAAGATCCGTCGGTTCGTTCGTGTCCGTCGGCTCACGAGACTGCAAAGCGGAGCGCTCTGCTACGGCGCGAGCTCGCGCACGGCGCGAGCCAGGACCACGTCAACCGACCTTGGCACAAGCAGATCGCGATCCGCGATCGAGAGCAGGCCCGGTACAAACTCGGCGAGGCCGAGCGCCGATCGCGCGTCCAATCGCCTGAGTCGCGGCGGGGCCCAGGGCAAGGCACAGAGGAAACAAGAAACCTACTGCGCGGTCCAGGCGCCATCGACTAGCAGGCAGGTGCCGCTAACCAGCTTGGCGGCGTCTGAAGCGAGATAGATGACGGCGCCGGCGACGTCGGAGATGTCGCCGATTTTGTTGGCGGGAATGCGACGCAGCACGTTGGCGCGGTACTCGGGGTCGTCCAGGCGTTCGGCGGTGCCGGGCGTGTAGATGAAGGTGGGGCCGACGGCGTTGACGGTAACGCCGTGCTTCGACCACTCGAGCGCCATCACGCGCGTGAGCTGGTTCACGCCGCCTTTGCTGGCGCAGTACACGGCATGATCGACGATGCCGACCACGCTGGCCTGCGAGCTCATGTTCACGATGCGGCCGTAGCCCCGCGCGACCATGCCGCGCGCCGCTGCTTGCGCGCAGAAGAACAGGCCCTTCAGGTTCACGTCCATCAGCTCGTCCCAGTCCTTTTCGGTCACCTCGAGGGCTGGGTGGTTGGCGCCGAGCCCGGCGTTGTTCACCAAGATGTCGAGACGGCCAAAGTGCTTTTCGACGCGGGCCACGCCCTCGTTGATGGAGGCGACGCTGGTCATGTCCATGGGCACGACGAGCGAGCCGGGGATACTGGACGCGAGCTCCGCCAAGGCCTTTTCGTCACGGGCGCTGACGGCGACTTTGGCCCCCACCTCGGCCAGCGCACGCGCCAAGCCGTAGCCAATGCCGCGGCTGGCGCCCGTCACCAGGGCGACCTTGCCATCGAGACGGAACGGGGGTGCGTACGTAATCTTGTCGGTCATTCGCGTCCTCGTGTGCCCGGGCCGACACTCGGCCCACCTCTACAAGATGCCCTGAACTGGCTCGATCCGTCACTCATTTAGCGCCTACCGCCAACCGAAGCTGTCAACTAACAACCATGCCTCCGAGCCTGTTCCGATCGCAGGCCTGCGTGTAGTCTCCGCCCCCGCATGACACCGCTCTCTCGCTACGTGGTGGAGACACTCGTCACGCTGCTCGCGGTGGTGGTGCTGTGCGTGGTGCTGCTCAGCGCGCTCAGGCGCGTTGGCGTCGGTAAGGTGGGTGGACCGCTCGAGCTCTTGGCGCGGCTGCCGCTCGAAGGTCGGCGCGCGGTGTACTTGGTGCGCGCGGGCGAGACCGTCTACGTGCTGGCCGCTTCCGACAACGCGCTCTCCAAGCTCGGAGAAATGCCGCGCGAAGCCCTGCCTTCGAGCGTGCCGCTCGAACCGCAGAGCTTCAGTGACGTGCTCAAGCGCGCCATCGGCGTGAAGAGCACGGACGTGCCTGCCGCGACCGAGACAGCAACGTCCCCCAAAGACGTCACTCCCCAGGAGCCGTCATGACCGCCGCACCCGACTTGTTCGCGCGACCGATCACGCTGATCATCGCGCTCGGCATCGCCACGCTGCTGCCGTTTGCGTTCATGACCCTGACCGCGTTCGTCAAGATCTCCACCGTGCTACAGATCGTGCGCGGCGCCATCGGCGCGCAGAACGTCCCCTCCAGCACCGTGATCATGGCCTTCGCAGGCGCCTTGACGATCTTGGCCATGGCACCGCTCGGCACGCGCTTGAGCGATCGCTTGGCGCCGCTACTCGAGCCCAGCGCCCAAACCGAGACCGCCGAGTGGCTCGTGGGTGTCACCGCCGCCGCTAAGGAGCCCGTGGTCAGCTTTCTGCGACAGAACGCTTCCGAGCGCGAACGCAACCGCTTCTACGAGATCGCGCGCGCCGCGCGGCCCGTGGCGGAGCGCGCGGTGGTTCAGCGCGATGACCTGACCGTCGTGGTGCCGGCCTTCGTGGTGAGCGAGCTTTTGGCGGCCTTCGCGCTGGGTTTCGCGATCTACCTACCGTTTTTGGTGATCGACCTGGTCGTCGCCAATGTGCTGCTGGCGCTAGGCATGCAGATGCTCAACCCGACCCAGGTGAGCCTGCCGTTCAAGCTGCTGTTGTTCGTCGCCATCGACGGCTGGGGACTTTTGGCCCAGACGCTGGTGACTGGTTACAAATTCTAGTCGCCGCCGTCCACGCAGAGTCGGGCACGCGCCTTGCTCCAAGGGGCGTCATGGAAAAGAAACGCAAGCCCGCCGGGACACCGGCTCAACAAGCCACGGTGCATCCAGAAACCCAGCCGCAGGCCAAGCCGCGCGTCCCGGGGGAAAGTAGCTCCAACCGCGGCGCGAGCGACCGGCAGCAGGATGGCCGCACGGGCCATGACAAGGACGCCAACGAACAACAAGCTCGCACGAACAAAGGCAAAGGCTAGCAGCGCCACCGAGCGGATCCGCGCGACGCAATTGCCTCGGGGGTCGTGACCTGCCCCACGCCCCCGCTCGAATGCTCACGCCGCTAGCGCGCCGCCAAGACTCGCGCAGGCGCGGCATGGGTCTTGCCACTCCGCATTGGCATGAACCACGAATGGAAGCGACCCGCGCCTGGCCTCGAAGCGCTCAATCCTCTCGTCGGCAAGTGGCATACGGAAGGACAGCAGTACGCCGGCCCCTTCGGGCCAGCCTCCCCGTTCGTAGCCGTCGAGACCTTCGAGTGGTTGGACGGAGGCCATTTCTTGATCCATCGCCTCGAGGGCAAATTCGGACGCACAGCGAGCGCCTGCGTCGAGATCTTCGGTAGAGACGCGCAGGGGCTCTTTGCGCAAGCCTTCTACAACGACGGGAACGCCCAGAGCTGGCGGGTAACCGGGATCGACAAAGGTGTGCTCCTGACCGGCAGTTGGTCGAAAGCGCCCAACGAAACGTGCCAAGTGCGCTACACGGCGCGCGTCATCGAAGAGGGCAACACCATCGCCGGGACGTGGGAGCATTCGCCCGACGGGGCCGGCTGGCAACCATTCTTGGAGCTGCGTTCCACGAAGGCGCAGGCGCTGCCCAACGCTAGCGTGGGCTACTGACGCCCGAAACGCCGCCTACGCTTCGCGCCGCTGAGCGACCGGAGCCGTGGACAGCGACAACGACTTGCCCGGGATAGACAGCGCGTTGAGGATGGTCTCGAGCATGCGCAAGGCGCGGGCCAGGCGCGCGGGCGAGTCAACCAGCTGCGGGGCCAGCTGAGCCAACGACGGGAAGCGCTGAGTCATGCGCGCGAACGTGCCGGGTTGGTCAGCGCTGGCCAGACCCATTTCGATCTCGATACAGACGCGCTGAGCTTCGGCCGGGCGCAGCTGAGCGTAGCGAGCCACCTTGACGAGCCAGTCGAACAGCGCGACCTCGTGCTCGGCAAAGCTGGGGCCGGGGACGACGAACGCTTGCCCACCACAGTCGCACGGCGCAGCGACCTGATTCTGGACTTCGCGGCTGGCCAGGATGACCGCGCCACAGGCTCGACAGTGAGTCGGCAACAGCTGCACGGCTGAGACCTTAGTCATAACCCGCCAGAGTGCAAGATCATGGCGTGCTGACGGTAGACCGACGCCGCTTGATGGGGGCCGCATCCACCACTCCAAGGCGCTCGCCCTTCCGGTGTCAGCGAAACGAGCTCCTCTGATGTGGGCAAGTCGCGGCCACGTCACTTCCACCCCGGCTGCCTCGTCTTGAGAAGTGAAAGGCGCTCCTCCCAAGGTTTGGGCGGGCGAAACGGCCTAGAAATGCAAAGTCGATTGGATCCCTTCGAAGCGGCCCCGGAGCTGACGAACGTGCTGCTCCAGCTCGAGCAGAAACTCCGCACCAGCGGGCTCGAGCCAAGCTTGATTCATTTGGTCAAGACGCGCGCGTCGCAATTGAACGGTTGCGCTTACTGCCTGCACATGCACGTCACCGCCGCCCGCGCCGCCGGCGAGCCCGAGATGCGCTTGCATTTGCTCAGCGCCTGGCGCGAGTCACCGCTGTACACGGCGCGTGAGCGGGCAGCACTGGCGTGGACCGAATCGCTCACACTACTGGCTAGCACGGGGGCGCCCGACGACGTCTACGCCCAGATGGCCGCCGAGTTTTCGGAAACCGAGCGCGCCAAGTTGACGTTCGTGATCATCGCCATCAACGGCTGGAACCGCCTTGCGGTGGGGTTTCGGCGGGTTCACCCTACGGACGATCTTGCCGCAGCTTGATTCCGCGCAAGTAGCGTCGCTGCGGCCCCGGCTGGTCAGGCTTGGTTACCGTATGCTCGGCTCCGTCGCCGAGGCCGAAGACGCGGTGCAAGAGGCGTGGCTTCGCTACCAGCGGGTAGACGCGGAGGTCGACAATCCGGAGGCGTTCTTGTCGCGCACGGTCACGCGCGTTTGCTTGGACGCCTTGAAGTCGGCGCGGCGCAAGCGCGAGACATACGTCGGCCCCTGGCTCCCCGAACCGATCTTCGACGCTCACGAGACCGTGAGCGACGACGTGACGCTGACGTTGATGCTGGCGCTCGAGCGACTCTCCCCGCTCGAGCGCGCCGCCTTCTTGCTACACGACGTGTTCGGCGTGGCGCTGGACGAAGTGGCCAACACCTTGGAGCGCGAGCCCGCAGCCTGCCGAAAACTAGCCACGCGCGCCCGCGAGCACGTGCGCGAAGCCAAGCCGCGCTACGATGTCACCGCCGAGCGTGGCGCGCAGTTGGCGCACGCCTTCTACGTCGCATCACGCGCCGGGGACTTGTCGACGCTGCGCAGGCTCTTGGCCGAAGACGTGGTCGTGTATTCGGACGGTGGCGGTAAGCGCAGCGCTGCGACCAAGCCGGTCTTGGGCAGCTCGCGCGTCGAGCGCTTCTACCTCGGGCTGGCGCGCAAAGCCGGCTTCGCGCCGGCGCGCTTCTACGAACCTGCGCAGATTGACGGGCTGCCCGGGTTCATCAGCATTGGCCCCGATGGCGCGACGCAAACTACGGCAATCGCCATTGAGAATGACAAGATTGTCGCCATCTACATGGTTCGAAATCCGGACAAGCTGCAGCGCGTACAATTGCCAGCCGGGCGGCGCTGAGGCTTAACGCGCGTCCGCGAATGTTTCTGGGCCGATTCCAAGCGCGGACGCGGCGTGCCGCAGCGAAGAACCGATCATCGACCTGATTGGAGATGAACATGGATCGCTGAATCTGACGCAAAGCGCGGCGTTAGCGTCCGTCGATGTTCGCCTGGTGCGCTCGACACTCGCTCAGATGGCTCCTGCTCGTCGTTTGGGGACTTTTGTGTGCGTTTGCCTGCAGCGTGCCCCACTTCGAGTTTCCCGACGAAGAGCCTAATCGCTGTCCTGACGGCGTATGTGACGACGGCTGCATCGAAGACGCGAACTGTCCAGCAGGCTGGCTGTGTTGCGCCGGTGTCTGCGACAACGTGGCCGTATCGGCGAGCAACTGCGGCGCGTGCGGCGCGGAGTGCGAGTCGCCCTTCTCGTGCAGCGGCGGCAAATGCGAAGCCGCGGAGTGCGGCGCCGGTCACGCCGAGTGCGACGGCAACACCGCCGACGCCTGCGAAACGGACATCGAAAGCGATCCACAGAACTGCGGCGCTTGCGGCCAAGACTGCGGCGCCGACCTGTGCAGCGGCGGGCACTGCACGCAGATGGAATGCCAGGTGGGCACGGCAGACTGCGACGCCACGCCCGAGAATGGCTGTGAAACCAACCTCACCACCGCCGCCAACTGCGGCATGTGCGGCGCCGCGTGCAGCAGCTTACACGGCACGCCCGGCTGCGACGCAAACGGCTGCAGCATCGCCTGCGAGCAGGGCTTTGGGAACTGTGACGAGCGGAGCAGCACGGGCTGCGAAACGCCGCTGACCGACGACGCAGCCAATTGCGGCGCCTGTGGCGCCGCCTGCAAGAACGAGCACGGCACCACGCTGTGCAGCGCCGGCAAGTGCACACCGTTGTGCGCCACCGGCTACCTGGACTGCGACGGGAACCCAGAAAACGGCTGCGAAACCGAGGTTTCCAGCTCTCTTTCCGACTGCGGAGCTTGCGGCAGCACCTGTGAGCTGCCGCGAGCCGGCGAGAAGTGCGAGGCCGGCGTGTGCAAAGTGACCGCGTGCGACGACGGCTTTGCCAACTGCGACGGAGACGCCGAGAACGGCTGCGAGGCGGACCTATCGCTGCCCGCTACTTGCGGCAGCTGCACCAACAAGTGCAGCGAGAACGGCGGCAAGGCGAGCTGCAGCGCGGGCGCGTGCGGCATTAGTTGCGACGAGGGGCGGGACGACTGCAAGAACGGCCTGAGTGATGGCTGCGAGACGGACCTGAGCGTCAGCGCCTTGAACTGCAGCGCCTGCGGCAAGGTCTGCCCCGCGGGGGGCGGCACGCCCGCCTGCAACGACGGCAAGTGCGGCATCTCCAGCTGCAGCGCGCCGTTCGAAGACTGCAACGGCGACGCCCAGGTACCGGGCGGCAACGGCTGCGAGACGAACCTGAGCCTGGACGCGCACAACTGCGGCGGCTGCGGCAACGACTGCTACTACCCGAACGCGTCGGGTAAGTGCGTGAACCGAGGCTGCCTGCTCGACAAGTGCCAGTCCGGCTGGGCCGACTGCACGCCGGCCGCCGGCTGCGAGACCGCGCTTGGCACGACCGCCAACTGCCGAGTTTGCGGAGAATCCTGCAGCAACGCGCACGGCAGCACGGCGTGCACGCCCGCAGGCTGCGTGCCCGTGTGCGCGCTGGGCTACGAAGACTGCGACGGCAAGCCCGAGAACGGCTGTGAGACCTCGCTCACGACGCTGAAGGATTGCGGGGCGTGCGGCGCCAGCTGCAGCAAGGCGCACGCCAGCGCCAGCTGCGCCACCGGCAGCTGTGACATCGCGTCGTGCAGCGACGGCTGGGACGACTGCGACGACGAAGCCACGACCAAGAACGGCTGCGAAACGGATCTGCACACGCTCAGCAACTGCGGCGCTTGCGGCCAGGCCTGCAGCTACCCCAACGCCTCGGCGTCATGCGCCACCGGCACCTGCACGCAGGGCAGCTGCAGCGCAGGCTACGCGGATTGCGGGGCGGGCGCGGGCTGTGAGACGAAGCTCGGCTCCGACGCCAACTGCGCCAGCTGCGGCAACGCATGCACCAACGCACACGGCTCCAGCAGCTGCGGCGGCTCCCTCGGCGGCTTCGATTGCACGTCGACCTGCGATGCGGGCTTCGAGAGCTGCGACGGCAACCCGGACAATGGCTGCGAAGCGGCCCTCGGCACCGCCGCAAATTGCGGCAATTGCGGCGTCAAATGCAGCGGGGCAACCCCGGTGTGCTTGGCCGCCGCTTGCACCAACGCGCTCGTCAACGCCGGCGCGGGGGCGCTGATCGGCACGAGCGGCAAGCTGGACTTCTCGCACACGCTGGCCACCGTGGCCGGGCGTGGTCGCCTCGTCGTGGTGGCGGTGGTATCGGACGGCAGCAGCCAAGCGGCGTCTGCGACGACGAGCGCCAGCTATGACGGCAAGAGCATGACCTTGGCCAAACAGGTCTGGGCCGGCAGCCGCGTCACCGCGTCAATCTATTACATCAAGGATACCTCCTTGCCAGGCCCCGGCACGTACACGGTGTCCGTTGCGGGCGGCGAGTACGTGAAGATAGCCAACGTCTACGAGCTACGCGGCATCGACCAGACGAGTCCCGTCGAAGCCGTCGGAGGGGGCGGAGGCGGCGACTGCTTGAGCGACGATCCGAGTGATGGCATCGCGACCGTCACTGCCAACGCCTTCATCGTGAGCGCGGTCGCGTCGTTCGGGCTCAACCTGGGCTCACCGACGGGCAACCCGCAAGCGCCCGTCGAGGCGTACACGAATCAGGCTGGCTCTCTCGGCTTCAAGTCGGGCTACTTGCTGAACAGCGCGCCGGGAGCGCACACGGTGGGCTGGGACATGACCAGCTGCAACCCGTCGGCGCACGCCCTGGCCGCGTTCAAACCAGCTCCGTAGGGCCGAGCGCGAGGCTCAGCCCAGGTTCAAGCGCTCTAGG
>DATAKF010000502.1:0-21891 GCA_036261775.1 Polyangiaceae bacterium
CTCTTGTAGACGCGGCTGGTGGCGTAACCCAGGTTCACGCCCAGGGCTTCGGCCCAGTTCGGCCAGTCGACCTTCAGCTTCAGGTTGGCCGACGCCAGCACGATCGGCTCGGTCTCGTACTCCAGCTTGGTCAGCCGCCCCGTGTAGTCGAAGCTACCTTCGCGGTTGGTGCTCTTTTCGTCGTCGGCGATGGCGGCGTAGAACAGCGCGTTGCCGCCTGCTTCCAGATCCAAATGCACCGAGTCGAGCGCGACCCCGACCACGTCGTCGACGAGGCCTGATTTGAAGGCAAACGCCGCCGTGTCGGCCAAGTTCACGCGCTGCTGCGACAGCTGATCGAACAGCCGTCGCAAGCCCGAAAGATTGCTCTCGAGCCGCCCGTAGATGCTGCGCGCGCGGTCCGGCAGCGCCGCCGCCAAATGCGCCGCGTCGGGCGCGCCGGTCAGCCACTGCGACGAACGCGGGCCCGCGAGCGACGCCGACTCGAGCACGATCACGGTCGCGAGCGCCATGGCTTCTGCGGTCAGGCGAATGGCAACGGAGGTCGTGACGAGCGCGTCTTCGACGATGCGACCTTGCTGTGTTGCGGCGAGCTGCGCTAGCTCGGGCGGCAAAGGCGGTAGCGCAGGCTGGCCCGGCGCGACTGGCGGGCGGGGCGCGTCGGGGCGCGCGGCCGCCAAGGCCTGGCTCAGTGAATCGAAGCGCGACAGTGTCGGGGCCTGCGGCAGCTCCGGAGTCGAGGGCAATGCGGGCGTCGACGGCAGCCCCGGAACCGCGGGTAGTGCGGGTTGTTTCAGCACTTCGCGCACGTGCGCGGCGTACACGGCCACGAACGAAGCGCGCGCCTCCGCGTCTTTGAGCAGCCCGCGAGCCTGCTCGGCTTTTTCGCCGTCGAGCGGCAGCTGCGTGACCCAGCTGGCGCCCGGCTGGTACGGCGTCCGATTCAAGATCTCGTCGATGAGCTGGAGCGTCGCGTCCATCTCGTTGATGTGCTGCTCGAGCAGTGCCGGGGTCGGCTGCTCGTGCTGGTACATGCGCAGCGCGCGCACGTTCGATTGCGCCGAGGCGCAGCCTCCGAGCCAGAGCGCTAGTAACATTGCCAGGCAGCGCAGCGTCAGCTGGCGGCTTTTGCTCGTGTTTCCGGTATGTAACAAGTCGCTCGCCTGACCGCTCGGAATCGGGCCACCGTATGGAGGGCGCCGAGGTCCGTCAACGGCGGGGCTTGAACGAACTTGCTACATTCGTCCCGCGTCTCTTGTGGCAGGGCAGATGCCGATAGAAGAGGCGTACTAGGGACATGACTTCTCGCAAGCAAGTGGGTGTTCGGCAATGGGTGCTTGGCGGGGCGGCGTTCAGCTTCGTTGTCGGGTTGTCCGGCGCGGCTGCAGCCACCCCCACCATCATCATTCCCGAGTGCGCTCAGGCGACGACCATCAAGTCGACCATCGACCCCAAGAAGAAGGCCGATGCGGCGCGCAAGCGACGTCAGGTCGAGCAGTTGATGGCCGCGTGTCGTGCCAAAGCTGCCGCCTCGCCTCCGACGCCCCAGTCCAAGCCGTCGGGCGGGCGCAACGTCAACAAAGTGATCCGTCGCCGCGATCCTGCTCAGCAGGCGGTGCGCCCGACCCCGACGCCCGTGCAACCCAGGCCGACGCAGGTCCAGCAGCCCGCTCCGCCGCCCCGGCAAAGGAAGCTGAACATCATGGACATGCTCAGCGGCATGCGGAGCAAGAACCCGCAGCCGCAGCGCCCTGTTCCGCCGGCACCGCGTCCTCGCCCCGCAGTGGCTCCTGCGCCCGCTCCGGCTCCGGCAGCTCCGGCTCCGTTCGCGCCCGCGGCAGCGCCTGCTCCGGCAGCGCCCGTCGCGCCGGTGGTGTACACGCCCCCAGCTCCGCCGCCCCCCGCGACGTCGACGACGGAGCAGCGCAACGTGTTTGGCATTCAGCTCGGCGAAACGCTCACGCTGCCTGCCTGCGCGCCCGGCGTCGTCAACGCCACGAACCCGAAGGCCTTCGAAAGCACCGCCAAGGCCAAGCAAAAGTCGGTGATCAGCACGTGCGTCCAGTCTGGAGTTGCGGCCCAAACGCTGGCTCAGCGCATGGCCGACATGGAAGGCAAGCCGGTGCCGACCGGCGTGCAGTTCTCGCTCGTGCGCCTAGCCGCCGAGCGCTGCCCGGATTGGCTCAGCGGCAGCTGCACGCTCAGCGTCGCCACCAAGTCCGGCATCGCCCTAGGCGTCGCGTTCCTGACCATCGAAGACGCCGAGCGCGACATCGTGCGCAACCTGAGTCAGAAATACGGCGGCCGACCCGCCACGCGCGACGCCGCCGCGTGTGATTTGCCCGGCGCTGCAGGCGCGCCCGCCACGCGTCGCATGGGCAATGACAACGCCTGGAAATTCGCCGATCTCAACCTGTCGTACTGGGCCGTCAGCGGCCTGAACTGCGGGCAAGGCCGGGTGCTCGCCCAAACCTCGACCTTCGTCGAGCTGGCCGAGCGCGCCATGGCCGGCGACAGCCAGCCCACGATGTGAGCGGTCAGCGCCGTGGCCGGCGGCGGATCGTGATCGTGTCGATGAGCTTGCCGTCGATGTTGTAGAACGAAGAGCGCAGCTCGTCGCTGTTGGCTTCGAGCAGGGTCGCGCCGTACGACTCGTTGTAGCGCGCGACGCTGCCCTGCGTCGGCTCGGCGAACGAGTAGAGGCTGGCGCCGCCCAGGCCCGACACGATGTACATGATGCCGTCGATGTGCAGCCGCTCGTAGCAGTGGTCGTGACCGGCGAGCACGACGTCGGCGCCCCACTCCGCGTAGGGCCACTGCATGTAGCTGGTGTCGCCGTGAGGGCCCGAAGAAAACGGCGGGTGGTGCATCGCGACCAGGTTGAATGCGCTCTTCGACGCCCCTAGCCGCGCTTGCAGCCAGCGCGCCTGCTCCGACGTCGCGCTCACGCCGTCGGGCTCGTGCTCGTCGCTGTCGAGGGCAAAGAAGTGCACGTCACCGAGCACGACGTCGTAGTAGCGCTCGTTACCCGGCAGGGTGAAATACGCCAGGTAGGCGGCCGCGTTGTTCGAGTACCAGTCGTGGTTGCCCAGCACCGGAAAGAACCTGTTCTCGCGGGCGGCGCTCGGATACTGACCCTTGTACGGGTAGATGAAGTCGCTGAAGTATTGGCCGATATTTTGGTCGATAGTGGCAGCGGACCCTTCGGGGTAGTTGTTGTCGCCGGTCGTCAAAACGTAGTCCGGTCGCAGCTCGTGCACGAGCTCGGCCACCTGTTGCTCGCGCGGGCCTGCCCAACCGTAGTCGCCCAGCACGATCAAGCGTGTGGGCGCCAGCAGCGCAGGTCCCATCGAACCGCTCGCGATGCTGATGGGCTGGCGATTCGCCGAGTCACTGGCGAAGCTGGGGCGCGGGTTCGGTTCTGCGCTGCTGGTGCCGCCGTTGCCCTCCGCGGCGCCGCCGGTCGCCCCGTTGGCGTCGTCGTCCAAAGCGCTTGGATTCGCGGGTCGGCGTTCGACAGCGGCTGACGGTTGGTCCTCGCGCTGCGCCTTTTGGCGCCGCACTTCACAGCCCAGCCCCCAGCCAATGGTCAAGAGGCCAAGCGCCACCAGGCGAACGGTGGGTCTAACCCTTCGGAGTTGGGTTACGGGTGTTGCCATCGGCGGCGGGCAGAGCGTCGGGGACGAGTTGCTCGGGTTGCTGGAGTGCGGACCTTGAGCTATCGATACGTCACGGAAGGGTCATGGGAATGTTACAATTGGGATCGCGGTCTCGTACTCGCTTATCGTTGCTGGGCTTGCTGGTCGCGCCGGGGGCGCTGGCCTTGGGCTGTGGCGACGACGTCGTCAACCACTACTACACGAACTCCTACTACAACGACGGCGGCGCGCCGCCTGATGGCGCCGGCGGCAAGACTGTTCTCCCAACGCCCGCCGGTGGCGAGGGGGGCGCTGCGGACGCGGCTGGCGGCGCCGGTGGCGTCAGCGGCGGTGCCGGCGGCGAGGGTGGGTATGGCGTGGACAATCGCTATCCGGACGCGCCCGTCGTGGACACCGATTTGGTCGATTTCGAGCTGGATATCTTCGGAACCATCGGCAACCGCTACTGGTTTGCGGTTTCTGACGAGCAGCGCCTCAAGATGAACGGCGATAACGGCGGCGTTTGCTGCTTCGACGACGGCCTTTACCATCCGGGCGCCTCGAGCAACGCCAACTGGGTCGATCATCTGTTCGTGACCACCGCGACGGAGCCCGTCCAAACGACGGACTACGGCAAGGTCCAGGCGAAGGTCGTGGGAGGCTGGTCGCGGTTTCCGTGGGAAGCCACCACCATCCCCAACCTGAACATCGACGCTGACCAGTTCGTCGAAGGTCAGCGTATTGCTGGCTACGAGCACTTGCGCTTCAGCAACGGTCAGCGCGGCAGCATCTTCCGCGACAAGATGGCGTACGACTTGTACCGCATGCTCGGCTACACGGCGCCGCTGGCCACCTGGGCCTGGGTCTCGAGCAACGTGTGGGGGCCGGAGGTTTCGATCCCGTACACGCTGGTCGAGCGCTACAAGCGCACCTTCTGCGATCGCTACGCCGACGAATTTGGCGGAGGTTGTCCCAACATGTGGGAGTACGCGTCCGACTTCAACGGTGGCGGGTGGGGCGGCAAGGGCGTGCCCATCTTCGCCGCGGGGCAATCCAGCATCTTCGACGACCCGAACATCTGCCAGATGGGCACGTGCGATCCCACGCGCGTGAAGCTGCTCGAGGAGCGGCTGCTCGAACCCGTGCCCGAAGAGGGCGGTTTCAAGGGGCTGGTGAGCGAGTTCATCGACTGGCCGGCTTTCCATCGTTTTCAGTGCCTGGCTTGGGTGCTCGGCACCTCGGATGACACGATTCACGGACCGAACAACGTAGTGCTCGTCGAGGGCGACGACGGATTGTTCCGCTTCCTGCCCTACTCGATCGATCTCAGCCTGGGCTCGAACGGCGTCGTCGACCTACGGGGCTACGGCAACGCCATTGCCAGGCGTTGCCAGGACGACGCGAGCTGCTGGTCCGACACCCTCGACGTCTGCGAAGACGTCGTCGCCGAGTTCAAGGAGCTGAAGCCTCGCGAATACCTCAAGGAGCTGAACGCACAGCTCAAGGCGCACGGCATGCTGCGCCCAGGCGACGATCGCAACTATCAGGATATCGACAACTACCTCAGCAATCGCCTCGACACACTCTCCGGCGAACTCGAGCAGTACCGCAGTGGCGAGTACTGTCAGGAGCCCTACGTCAACTGCAACGGTTCGTGCATGCTTCCGCAGGAGTGCAACTGCAACCCAGGCCCCATCCCAGGCGGCGCGGGCGGCGTGCCGGGTAAAGACGACATGGGCGCTCCGCCTCCGATCCCGGTCGCAGGCGCCGGCAACGTCGGCGTGGGCGGCACGGCCGCCATCGGCGGTGGCATGGGCGTAGGTGGCGGCATCGTCGGTGGCGGTGGTCCCGTCTGCCCGAAGAACATCAACTACGCGATCCAGCCGCGGTAGCCGAGCGAAGCAAGCGGGAGCGCAGCGAGCGCTCCCGCTCAGGCAGCGCGGCGATGACGACGGCGAACGCCCGCTAGGCCGAGTGCCAAGGCCGCTAGCCAAGTTGCGCTGTTGGACGAGCGCGCGCCGAGCTGGCAGGTGCACCCCGAAGTGTCGTCGGTGGTCGCGCTGGCGCCGCTATCGGGTGTCGTGCTCTGGCCAGCCGCGCCGCTGGCTCCGCCCGTGGTGCTTCCGGCGCTAGTAACGCTGCCAGCTACGCCTGGAGCACCGGCGCTTGCGTTGCTGCCACCCGAGCCCGAGCCGCCACCGATCGAGCCACCAGCGACGTTGCTCGAGCCACCATTCGCGGTCGCTCCAGCAGCGCCCGCCGTGCCTCCAGCGGTGGAGCCAGAGCCTCCGGCTCCGCTACTGCCGCCAGCGCCGCTGCATTGCTTCATTTCCGGATCGATCTCTCCGGTGTCGTCGAGCCCCAAGAACGGCACGACGTAGTCGGCTTCGAAGAGCGCGTCGGAGGGACCGTGATCGCCGCCGATTGAAGTGAATGCATCCAACGTGACGAAGCCGCACTGATTCTTCCAGCGCTGCCGCGTGGCCTTGTGATTGCCGAGCGAAACGCCCATGTCGGTCATGCCCGGGGTGGCCGCCAGCGCGAGCACGTTCGTCCACTCTTTGATGGCCTCGCCGTGGTTGGGGAATTTGATGGTGTCGTCTGCGTCGCCGTGAAAGAGCTGCACGCGCGGGCGATGCCCGGTGTAGCCAGGATTCATGGCGCGCACGCGG
Organism: Polyangiaceae bacterium; assembly: GCA_036261775.1. Taxonomy (GTDB): domain Bacteria; phylum Myxococcota_A; class Polyangia; order Polyangiales; family Polyangiaceae; genus PMG-095. The sequence goes on from DATAKF010000502.1 coordinate 6,311, forward strand.
TCGCCCCACTGCTGTGCCGTCTGCGCGCCGAAACCGCAAAGCCCCGCGCCGTCGAAGGCGTTGGAGCATCCAGCAGGCACGCCCGCGAACGAAGAGCCCGCCTTGTAGACGTCGGGGTAGAGCGCGAGCATGAGCTGCGTGGTCATGCCGCCCGAAGAGTCACCGCTGCAGTAAACGCGGTCAGCGTTGGCGTGATACTGGGTGAGCGCGTACTTCACCATTTGGGCGATGGCGTGCGTGTCGCCCCCGCCATCGCGCGTCTGCGCCTTCTTCGAGGAAACGTCCCAGCAGCGGCCGTTTTGACCGGCAGCGTTGGCGTTGCTCGGAAGGATCAGGATGAAGCCGTACTCGTCGGCGGCGGCGACCAAGCCGCCCCCCTTTGCCTGATTGAAGACCGCCTGTGCGCTACCACCACAATAATGAATCACAGCTAGCAGCGGCGGCTTGGCTGCCACCTTGTCGGGCACGTAGGCGAACATGCTGACGTCGGCGGGTAGGCTCGCGCCTCCATTCCAATTGCTCACTTGCTGAAGCGACGCAGCTTGCGCGGTGGACGGCAACAGCGGCAGCACGCCCACGCAACCCAGCCAGCAGAGTAAGACTTTTTTCATGTTCCTTCAACGTCGATGAGCGCGTGCCGCGCGTCCGGGTGAGTGGCGCGAAATGTGCGCGGCTGTCACTCCAGCGCTCCCTACGACGAGGAAAATCTCGAGCGGGCGAAGCGCCACGTCAAAAAGCGTCCAGGCGCTTCGATTCGTACTCGAAGCGCGACCAAATTTGGCGGCGTGCAGCACTGACACCCGGAGTCCACGTCCGCGCGTGGAGGAGAACGAGTCATGCGCCGTGTGTCGCCCTCATCTATCAGTCATTGCCTCTTGCTCGTAGCGTCGTTGGGCGTTGCCTGCTCGGCGGAGTCCCCGTCTTCTAGCGGAGCTGGGGGTGGCAGCTCGACCGGCGGCGTCGGCGTTGCTGGTGCGGCCACGGCAGGTAGCAGCGGATCGCCCACGACCAGTGGGGGCGCCGCAACGACACCCTCCGCGGGTGCGGCGGGGCAGCTTGGCGGAGCAGCGGGCACTGCGGCGGGAGGCTCCAGCGCCAGTGGCGGTCAGCAGGCGGGAGGCGCAGCCACTAACGCAGGGGCAAGCAGCGGCAACACGGCTGGCAGCGGGGGAGGGGCAGCAGGCGGCGGCTGTATCCCGACCAAAACCTGGGGCACCGCCGACCCGTCATCGCCCGGTCCATTCGAGGTCGTGGTCGAGAAGGACGTCGGTCCAGGCGCAGGTGAGCCGGACGCTCTGCACGACAACATGGTCCCGCATTTCAACGTTTACCGCCCCAAAGACGTGGGCCAAGGCTATTGCCACCCCGTCATCACCTGGGGCAACGGTACGAATGATCAGCCTGAGCCCAACCCGCCGGGGTGTCCATCGGGCTCGTGTGGTCACTACAAGACGTTGCTGAACCAGCTCGCCTCGCACGGGTTCGTCGTGGTCGCGTCGCTCAGCTCACAGACCGCCAAAGGCACGCCGCTGCCGCAGGTCGTGGGCGTCGACTGGATGATCGCCGAAAACGCCAACCCGGCGAGCGCGCTGTACCACCGCCTCGACGTTGCCCACATTGGCGCCACTGGTCACTCTCAAGGCGGCGCCGCGACCACCATGTCTGGCGCAGACCCACGTATCGTCGCCATCGCGCCCATCTGCGGCTCTCGCGCGAACATCACGTTGCACGGTCCCGCGCTGCTCTTGTGCGGCGGCGCCGACACCACCGTACCCTGTAGCAGCGTCCAAACTGCGTACGATTCGATCTCGACTGTACCGGTGATGTTGGGCGAGCTCGCCGGCGTGACCCATGGCAGCTGGATCGGATCAATAAAAGACCCGGTCATGGTCGGCGTGACGGCGTGGATGCGCGTCCATTTGATGAACGACACCGCGAATCGCAGCATGTTTTACGGGGCAAGCTGCAAAACGTGCTCGGACTCGAAGTGGAAAATTCAACGCAAGATGATGGATCAATGACCGCCCTCCATTTTGCGGTGACAATTTCTCTGGCTGCTCCCACCCATTTACGATCGCGTCATGGGTTGCGACCCCGGTTGGTCGCGTCCTCCTCCGGAAATCATGATGAATAAGGCGTTTCCCGGGCCCCCTTCACTCCTGGCATTGGCCGCCTGCGGAGCCGCGCTCGCTCTCGGCTGCACGGCAGAGCTCACGGGCTCGGGTGCGGCGGGGGGCCCAAACGCCTCAGCCGGCGCGAGCAGCAGCGGTGGCACCGGCAGTGGTGGTACCGGCACGCCCGGGCCCATCAGCACCGACGATGACGGGCGCATCACCAACCCGCCGGCGTTCCAGCCGCCCGCTGGCATGCTGCGCCGGTTGACGCGCTCTCAGTTCCGCAACGCCGTGCGCGACATCTTCGGGGTCGAGGTCGACGTGACCAAGCTCGACGCCGACATCGGGCAGTTTCCGGCCATTGGCGCCAACGCCGTGACCACGTCGTCCCGCGGCGTCGAGCAGTATCATACTGCGATCGAAGAAGCCGTCGACAAGGTGTGGACTGACTCCACCAAGCGCACCCAGTTCATCGGCTGCACGCCTGGAAACGCTGCGGCAGACGCCTGCACTCGCACCTTCATCGAGACCATGGGGCGCCGCGCCTGGCGCCGCCCGCTCGAGGCCGCGGAGGTCGACCAGCTCGTGGGCGTGGCTTCGACCGCGACGACCGAGCTCGGCAGCGGCGTCGAGGGCGTGCGTTGGGCGACCGTCGCCATGTTCATCTCGCCGAGCTTTCTGTACCGGCCCGAGCTGGGCGTTGCCGACGCCGCAGGCAAGCTGAAGTTCACCGGCTACGAGACCGCTGGTCGGCTGGCGTTCTTGATTTGGAACAGCTTGCCCGACAAGCAGCTGCTCGACGACGCCGCGTCCGGCGCACTCGCCACGGCGGACGGCGTCAAAGCAACGGTCAATCGCTTGCTCGACGCGGCGAACGGCGCGGGTCGCGAGTCGATTGGCGAGTTCGGTCAACAGTACATGGAGCTTGACCGCGTGCTGAGCCAGCCCAAAGACGCCACGCTGTATCCGGCCTACAACGCCGCGCTCCAGGCCGGCATGGTGCACGATATGCGGGCGACCTGGGAGGGCGTGGCGTTCGACGACAAAGCCAGCGCGCTCAGCTTGTTCTCTACGCCAAAGGTCACCGTCAACGCCGAGCTGGCGCAGCTCTACGGGGTCGACGCCGCGGGGCTGACCTCCACCACCTTCAAGACCGTCTCGCTCCCCGCCGATAGCCCGCGCATCGGCATCTTGAGCAAGGCCGGGTTTCTCTCGCAGTTTGCCAACCAGAAAGAGGGCTCGCCCACGCTGCGCGGCAAATTCATTCGCGAGTGGATGATGTGCAAGGTGGTTCCCCCGCCGCTGGAGGGCGTGGCGCTGGTACTGCCCGATCCGGATCCCAACAACCCCACGACCAAACGCCAGCGCTTGGACGCCCACCGCGCCATGCCCGCGTGCGCCGGCTGCCACGCCTTGATGGATCCGCTGGGTCTCCCGCTCGAGAACTTCGACGCGATTGGCGCCTATCGCACCACCGAGAACGGCTTGACCATCGATTCCAGCGGAGACGTGGACGGCGTACCGGTTGCCAACCCTCGGCAGATGGGCGAGGCCATGGCGCAGAACAAGGCGATGGCCGCCTGCATGGTGCGCCGCTTTCACGCCTACGCCATGGGGCGCGACGAGCGCGACGTGGACGGCACCGTCATCAACGACCTCATCACCTCGTTCGAAACGTCGGGCTACAAATTGCGTGACTTGGTCGTCGCGACCGTCACCCACGATGCCTTCTCGGCCGTCGCACCCCAACCCTGATTGCCCGGTACTCACCCATGACGATCAAGCATTTGGACCGCCGAACCCTGCTCCGAGGCGCCCTAGCCACCGGAGCCGCCGTCACGATTCCACTACCGCTCCTCGAGATCATGCTGAACGGCAACGGCACCGCGCTCGCGCAATCCGCGACTCCGCTCTCGCCGCTGTACGTCACTTGGTTCTTCGGCAACGGAACATTGCCTGGCCTCTGGAAGCCGGCCAAGACGGGCGTCGGCTCGGCGTGGGAGCTGAGCAGCCAGCTCAAGCCCTTGGCTGACCACAAGTCGTACCTCACGGTAGTGAGCGGGCTGGAGGGCAAGCTGGTCGTCGGTGGCGTAGAGCACCCCTCGGGCTCGGCCGCTTGCACGACGGGTGCTCCGATCAGCGGCAACGCCGTGCGCTCCGAGTCCATCGATCAAACCATTGCCAAGCTGCTGGGCACGCCGCAGGGCGGCTACAAGTCGATTGAGGTTGGCGTCACGCCGGCCACGCCCAACGGACCGCAAGATTCGCTGCACACCGTTTCTCACAACGGCCCCAGCGCCCGCAACATGCCGGAGTTCGATCCCAAGGCGGTGTTCAAGCGCCTGTTCGGAGACGGCGGCTCGTCCACCCCCGGAGAGCCCGACCAGGCGGCGAAGATGGCCAAGGTTCGGCGCAGCGTGCTCGACGCCGTGCTGGCCGACGGCGCGCGCCTCGAGAAGCGCCTGGGCGCTACCGACAAGCTGCGCATTCAGCATCACCTGGACGCAATCCGCGACATCGAAGCCCGTCTGGACGGGATGGTGACGCCCGGTGCGCCTGCCGCTTGCGGCACGCAGATGGCGCCGACCACGGGTAAAGACGCCAAGAGCGAGGCGCCGCCGGCCGTCAACACCATCATGAGCAAGCTAGCGACGCTCGCGCTCGCCTGCGACAAGACCCGCGTCGTCAGCTACATGTTCTCGCTGCCAGCAGCGCACGTGTATTACCGGCACTTGTCGGCGAACATGGACGCCGACTTTCACGACACGATTTGCCACACGGACGCGGGGGACAAGTCGACTCAGACCCGCGTGGACACGGGCGTGCAGTACACCATGCGCTGCCTGGCCGAGTTCCTGACGGAGATGAAGGCCACCGCCTACGGCGCTGGCAACCTGCTCGACAGCACGCTCGTCTACGTGACCTCCGACACCGCCTGGGGCAAGGTGCACGACCGCACCGAGTGGCCGGTGCTGTTCGTCGGCAAGGCGGGTGGTCGCCTCAAGGGCGACACTCACGTGAACTTCCCGAGCGAAAACCTGACGCGCGCGTTGCTAGCCGCTGCCCAAGTCATGGGCTCCACCGCCACGAGCTACGGCATCGACAACGGCAAGGTCACGGCGGCGCTGCCCGGCATCGAGGCCTGAGCTCGAGCCTGCTGGCCGGTATCGGTTCCAGCTGGGAGGGGAACCGGCTCCAGGCGCGTGACGCCCGCGCCGCCTCGATCTGACTTGCCGGCGCGCGAAGGACCGCGCTAGACGTCACTAGTCCGTGGCTGGTGATCTCTGTGCGCCGGCAGCGGGGCGGTGGCGACGAAAACGGGTGGAGCACATGACGAAGAAATTCGGTTCGTGCGTCAAGTAGTCGTGACCTTGCCGCTGTTGTTCGCGCTGGGCGCCTGCTCGGACGCAAGCGGCACCGATGACAGCGGTGCGGCTGGTACGGCCGCCGCTGTCGCTGGCAACGCTGGTGCGGCTACCACCAGCGACGGCGGTTCGCTGGGCATGGGCGGCAGCGTTGGCGGTGCCGGCAGCGGTCAGAGCGCCGGCGCGCCTGCTGGCACTAACGCCGGTGGCGGTGCCGGCAAGGGCGCCGCTGGGAACAACGGCGCTGGCGGCGGCGTCACGCCGCTCGAGCTCGAGCCGCTCGCGCTGGGTAACCTCTGGACCTATGCCTTGACCGTGCAGCAACCTACCGCTGACTGCCCGGGCGGAAGCGGCACGCGCGAGGTCACCGCGAGCGTCGAGTGGGAAGGCCGCACCGCGTTCGAGTTGCATCGCTTCTGCGACGCCGAGCCCACGTACATGAACGTGACCAACGGCGAAATTTACCAGTACCTCGACGGCTGGTACCGCAACGTCGCGGCACCCGTGCAGGAGGGCGCCAGCTGGGCGTTCGCTCCGGGCTACACGCTCAAATGGAGCAGCGTCGGTGCGGTGACCGTGCCGGCCGGGACGTTCACGAATTGCTGGCGCCGGACCATCGTGGAGTATGAGGGGGGATCACGTTTTGCCCCGGGGTAGGACAGGTAAAGATTGAGCTGCCGCCCAGGCTGACCGCCGAGCTATCCGCGTACGACCTGAACTGACGCGCGTCTCAGCGCTTGACGCAGTAGGCCTTGCCGAGCTCGATCGTGCAGTCGGTTCCGCTGTATTCGATGACGACGACTTGTCCTCACCGCAGGCGACGAGGAGCAGACTGACCGGACTCCGAAAGCTAACCCGCGCTTCCTCCACGCTGGAGGCATGCCGGCTTTTGCTCAGCCGCCGACGGTCTTCTTGACGCGGTCGGTGTGGCTGCTGATGTCGCGGAGGGCGACGTCTTGTTTGCGGGCCGCTTCTTCGATTTGCATGGCGGCGTTGAGGGCGCGCTCGGAGCCGCGGGTTTGGGTGCGCTGAGCCGAGTTGAGCTGGCCGGCGAGGCTGTTGATGCTCTCCATGGCCTGCGTGATTTGGCGGCTGCCGCGGGACTGCTCTTGGCTCGAGCGCTCCACTTGCTGCGAGATGGTGCGCATCTTCTCGCCGCTCTTCATGATCAGCTCGGAGCCGCGGGCTTGCTGGGCGGTGGCGGCGGCGATCTGCTGCACGGTGGCGGCGATGCGGCCGATGGCGTCGGTGACCTGCTTGCTGCCCTTGGCCTGCTCCACCGTGGCGCGCGCGATGGCGCGCACCATGTTGGTGCTCTTCTGCGAGCTCTCTAGAATCTTCTTCAGGGCGCGCTCGGCTTCGTTCGAGACCTCGACGCCGCGATCGACGTTTTGAGCGCCGCGCTCCACCGCCAAGATGGCGTTCTTGGATTCGCTCTGAATCGTCTTGATCAGATCCGCGATTTCTTTCGTGCTGGCGCCAGCGCGCTCGGCAAGGTCCTTGATTTCGTCGGCCACGACCGCGAAGCCTTTGCCGTGCTCGCCGGCTTGCGCGGCGATGATGGCGGCGTTCAGCGCGAGCAGGTTGGTCTGCTCGGCCACGTCGTCGATCACGTTCAGGATTTGACCGATGGCGTCGATGCGCGAACCGAGGTTCGAGATCACGGCCACGGCTTCCTGGCTCGACTCCTTGATGCGGTAAATTTCGCCGATCGTCTTGAGGATGGCCTCAGCGCCGCGCTCGGCGTCTTGCGCCACTTCTTCGGACAAGCGCGCGGTCTCGTTGGCGTTCGATTGCACCTGGTCAATCGAGACGTCCATCTCGTTCATGCTGGAGCTGGTCTCTTCAGCCGTCAGCGAGAGCGCGTCGACGTTCTTGGCGACTTCTTTGATTGAGTACGCCATCTCTTCGATGGAGGCGACGGTCTCGCGCACGCTGGTGGCCAGGTCGACGATGTTGCCGGCCACCTGCTCGTTGGTGGCCGTCATCTGAATCACCGAGGAGCTGGACTCTTCGGCGGAGGTGGCCAAGACCTCCACGTGCTCGGCGATCTCTCGCTGCGAGCTGGTCATCTCTTTGATGTAGCGGGCGGTCTCGTCGCTAGCGTTCAGCTGCTGGGCCACGCCGTCGGTCAGCATGCGCAGGGCGCTGCCCAGGTTGTTGGCGGCTTCCGACAGCTCCTCGCGATCGACTCCGCCGTCCGCCGCGGCCTTGATGGCCTCGTGGGCTTCGGCCAGCTCTTCGTACAGGCGCACCACGGCGGGCGACGCGTCGCGCGGCGGCTCGGGGCGGCGGCCGTCGACCATGCGGCGCACGGAGCTGGTGACGCTCTCGATGAGCTCGGCGCTGCCGCCGTCTCCGCCGGAGGTGACGACCAGGTAGCCTGCGACCAGCGAAAACACGACCGCGGCGATGATCAGCTTCGGCTCCATGCCGCCCACCCACGCGATGATGAGCGCGCCGAGCACCAGGACGGGAAATGCGAGAAGCTGACGTTGGGACACGCGATTCATACGGCTCTTCCCTGAGCTTGCAGAAGCCCTGAGCACATGACGAAAGCACAGTTTTTTTCGCTTGTCGCCGCTGCATTGGGGCCGCTGTCTCGTGGGTCGGCGGGTCCCTACCCGCCTCCTGCCTCCTGGACCGCCTCCTACCTTTTTCAATAAGTGAGGCAAACCGGCCCCGGCGGCGCGCGGGGCGGTCTTTACGGCTAGACCGCGCTATCCCGGGGCGGTTCGGGCAAGAGGGTGGGACCGGACAGCGGTAGCGTCACCACGAAGGACGCGCCGCCCCCCGGAGCGTCCCCGGCGGTGATTTGGCCCCCGTGCTCGACCACGATGCGCTCGACGATGGAGAGGCCGAGGCCGGTGCCTTCGGCTTTGGTGGTGGCGTAGGGCTCGAACAACCGGCCGCGCATCTCGGGGGCGATGCCGGGGCCGTTGTCGTTCACGCTCAGCACCAACTTGTCTTGCTCGCGCGCGAGCCGGACGCTGACGCGGCCGCCCGCTTTGTCACCCAAGGCTTGCTGGGCGTTTTGCACCAGGTTGGTGACCACTTGCACGATTTGGTCGCGATCGGCGTGCAGCTCGGGGCACGGCTCGGCTTGAAAGTCGATGGGCGCGCCCGTGCCGGCGTGCAGCGACACCACGGAGCGCACGGCTTCTTCGGCGTTGAACGGCGCGGGCTGCGGCGCCGGCAAGCGCGCAAAGCGCGTGAACTCGCCGACGATGTTGCTGATGCGCGCGACCTCGTCGAGCACCGTGCGCGTGGCTTCGTCGAAGTATTCGTCGAAGGCTGGGTCGTTTCGGGCGCGCAAGCGGCGCAGCGTCTCGACCGAGGCACGGATGGGCAGCAGCGGGTTCTTGATTTCGTGGGCCACGCGCCGAGCGATGTCGCGGCGAGCCGCGATGCGCTCGGTGACCGCCAAGCGCTTGCGCAGCGCGACCAAGTCGGCGATGGCGCGGTTGAAGGCTTCGGCGGCTTCGACCAGCTCACGCGCGCCCGTCGCGACCACGGGCGTCGGGTCGCCGTGGATCACGCGCTGCGCCTGCTCGGCCAGAGCCCGCACGGGGCGCGCCAGCCCGCGCGACAGCAGCACCGTGATCAAGAGTGCGGACGCCAACGTGGCGCTGCCGATCAACAGCACGGTCAGGTCCAGCTGCTCGACCGTCGATAGAAGCGCGCGGCGCGAACGGGAAGCCGTGATGGTGAGCCCCGTTTGCTCGGGCAGCGTGAGCGTCCGCTGCAGCCGATCGTTCGAAGGAAGCGGTGGCTCGAGGCTGAGCTCGACCCCGGAGCTCTTACCGATGCGCGACAGCAGCGCATCGAGGTTGCGGGTCGCGTAGACGCCGATCCAGAGCTTGGGCTGCCGCGTGTCTTTTTTGACGCAAGCCGCGTCGACTGACAGCGCGCTGCCGGCACCTTCGAGCCGCGCGGCTTTGGCCTTGGCGACGCGCGCCAAGAGCTCGGGGTTCTTCTTGCCCACGTCTCCCGGCGTGGTCGAGCCCAAGATTTCGCCGCTGGATGTGAGCACCACCAGCTGGTCGAGCGAAAAGGCCTTGGCCAATTTGGGCACGCGCAGGCTGATCGGCAGGCGCCGCTCTGCCAAATCGTCAGACACCAGACCGACGAGCGCGCTGTCTACCAGCGGATCGGCCTCGCACAGCGGGCCAATCAGCTCGGGCAGCTCCGAAATCTCGTTTGCCAATTGGTCACGCAGCGGCACCAGCGCTTGCGAGAACGCGGTCTCGAAGCTGCGCTCTTCGGCCACGCGCCACGCTTCGCGGACGCCCAGACCCAGCGCGAGCAATACGCCCACGGTCAGCGCAAAGATCGCCAAACCAAGCCGCTCGGCCAGACTCACGCCCGCAGCCTACAACATCGCGACGGCCGAGAAGTGCAGCTAGCTCGCGCCTTGGCACGTGGCAGAAAGTGGTAGGCTCCGGCCGTGCCGCGCCGCTCGACGCTCTTGCTCACGGGTTTGACCGCGCTTCTGCTTGGCTTCGGCTGTGGTGGCGGAACCGAGACCATCCAGCCGCGGACCAGTCAGCCGAATGCGTCGCGCCGCACTGACAAGCCCAAGGCCGTTGCCGGCCTGCCGCCCCTGGTCGCGCACCGCTTTGCCGAGGTGAGCGACGTGGTGGGGCCGTACGTCGGGCGCGACGGCGACGTATCGCTGGCGGCGTGGGCCGAAGCGACGCCCAAAGGCCGCAGCCTGTTTGCGACGGCCATCGACGCCAAGGGCATTCCGGCAAAGCCGGTGCGGGTCGGTAACCTCTTGCCCGAGCTCGATTTGGTGCTGGTGCGGGGCTTTGGTGCTGCCTCCGTCAAAACGGCCGGCGAGCCGCGTTTTGCGGTCGTGACCACGCGCAAAAGCGAGCAAAAAACGTCCATCGACGTGACGGCGCTCAGCGCAAGTGCCGCCGCTTTGTGGGGACCGACCACGCTCGTCGAGCGCAACGCGCGCGTGCTGTGGGTCGGCTTCGTCGTCGCGGGTGAGCAGCCGCTGTTGCTCTGGGCCGAGCAACCAGTCAGTGCCAAGCCCGGCGAGCCGGCAAGCGTGTACGGCGCCTCGGTAGCTGCCGATGGCAAAGCGGGCGCTCCCGTCGTGATCAACGGCAAGGCATGCGTTTGGCAAGCGGCCGCTGTCGCGGGTCGCGCGGCGGTTGCGTCGGTCAAGCCGGGCCCCAACGGCTGCGCCACCGGCACGGTAGTGCTCGATTTGTTGGGCAGCAGCGCCAAACCGGAAAAGAGCGTCGAGTTGGGCGGCCGCGCCGCGCTCGATCTGGACTTGGTCGCGGGCCCCGACGCCTTCGTGCTCGCTTGGTCCGACCGCGAGCAGCTCGAAGCGCGCGTCGTCACGGCGGTGGTCGATGCGCGCGGCGCTGTGCGGTCGCCAGCGGCTCCTGCCGTCGCGGCGCTCGGTGAGCAGGGCGTGATAGCGCTGGCGTCGGGTTCGACTGCCAACGCGCCCGCGTACTTGGTTTGGGAAAACCTGGCAGAGCGCCCGGAAGGAGCGCGATTCTTCGAAGTTTCGGCGCTCGACGGCGCTGGCCGCGCCAGCGGCGCGCACTCACGGCTGCTGTACGGCCGCGCCGATGGCGGCGCGCCCGAGCTCGCGGGCTATGCCGGAGGCCTCGCGGCGCTCACGCTCGCGCCCGCGTGCGGCGCCGACGACAGCTGCGACGGCAGCCCCGCGGTGCCCACCTTCGTCGCCTTCGATGCGAGCCTCAAGGTGCAAGCCTCCGAACCGCTGCTGCTCGACGCGCTCGGCGGTCACGCTGCCGATTTGGGTTGGGGCCTGACGTGTCAAAGCGGCGGCTGCTTCGCGCTCGCCGCGCCCAGCCGAAGCCCCGCGGCGCTGTTCACGGTGCCGTTGCCGCTGCGTCAAACGCCTTTCCGCGCCGCCGCCGAAGAGACCGCGCTCGCTCCCAAGCCGCGCGTCGTTTCGAGCGACGTGCTGCTGCGCGCCAGTTCGCCGCTGTCGCAAATCTCGTTTGGCGAGCTGAGCGGCCGCACCCTCGTCGGCTACGTCACGGATTTCGATCCGACTACGCCTTGGCAAAAGCTCACAAAACCCGCAGAAGACGGCCGGCTCGAGCCGCTGCGGGCCCGCATTGCGCTGCGCCCGTTCGGGGCCGACGGCGCGCGCCCGGCGCTGGGCGAAGAGCAAGCGCTGTCACTGCGGGCGCACTCGCTCGGCGGGCTCAGCCTGCTTACGGACGCAGCCGCCGGCAAAGACGCGCTGGCAGTGTGGACCGGCCTCGACAAAGGTGAGCCGCAAGTGTTTCTCACGTCTGTCGGCCCCGACGGCAAACGCGGGCAGCAGCGCATGCTGACGCGCAAGACCGGCGAGGCCAGCGACGTCGCCGGCTTGCTCGTCGATGGCGGCTACTTGGTGTCGTGGGTGGACGAGCGCAGCGGAGACGCCGAGGTGTACGCTACACGCGTCAGTCGCGCGCTCGAGAAAGCCGGCCCGGAGCAGCGCATCACTACCTCGGACGGCGCAGCCTCACAGCTGCTGCTCACGCGCCTCGCAGGCAAGCCGTACGCCGTTTGGGCGGACGCTCGCGCCGCCGAAGAACCGGGCTGGGCCGATCTTTACGGTGCCTTTCTGCGCCCCAGCGACGCCGCTCGTGACGGCACCGAGCACCGCCTGACCAGCACCCGCCCGCATTCATTCTCGCCACAAGCCAGCCAAATGGGCGCCGCGACGGTGCTGGCCTGGCTCGAGGAAGGCGCGGAAGCCACGGCCGCCAGCGTACGTCTGGCCACGCTATCACCCTCCGGTGATATCAGCGGCGGTGTCAGCGTCGTCCCCATTGCGGCTGGCGTCCCGCGCGGCTTGGGCATCGCCTGCCAAGACACCACCTGTCGCGTCGCCGTCACCGTCGAAGCCGACGGCCGCGGCGAGCTGCACGGCTTCGAGTGGCGCCCCAGCACGGAATCCCATGTCACGCGCCTCAGCAGCCTGGGCGGCCCCAGCACCGTCGCAGTCGCGCCTCTCGTGCAGGGCAACCTGGTCTACGTCGCCGACTTGCGCGACGGCCAGGGCCTCGTGCGCCGCCTCGGCATCGAGTGGTGACGAGTGACGGTGAATCCGCAAAGCGCGCTCCCCGTCCCCGTCCCGCTTTTGGTCAATATTGACCAAATTCTGCGATTCGCCTGCCGCGTCAACTAGCGGAACTCACTAATGTTGTAGACGCCCAGGGCCGACGGAAATTGGCCAATTGAACCGGGTGCTTGGGTTGCCGGTCGGGGGGGCGTCAGGCGCCTTGCCGCGTCGTCGAAAGGCTCAGGGCGCAGCTTCAGTTGCAGCGAAGTCGACGTGGAGGCGATTGCCGTCTGGATCACGCAGGTTGATCACCAAATTGCCGGTGCCGGCTTGGCGGCTCTGCTTGAAGTCGATGCCCAGCTCGGTGAGCCGGGCCAGGAACTCTGGGGCTCCGGTGGCTGAAAACGCGAAGTGCTCGAGGCTGAGAGCTCCCTCGGGCTTGGGCTGTTGCTCCACGCCGACCAGGTGGATGACGGCGTGCTCACCCGCGTACATCCAAGCGCCCGGAAAGCCGAGCGGCGGGCGCTCACCCTGCCGTAGCCCGAGCGCCCGCGTGTAAAATCGGACCAAGCCTTCGAGGTTGGCGGTGCGTACGTTGACGTGATCGAGCCGGCCAATCATACCGCCGATCTTAACATTCGCCCCGACGCGCTAGCGGCTCAAAAACCGGGCGACGTGTTGCTGTTGCTCGACGCTTGCGGAACGTCGTTGTCTGCTTCGAGGCCGGAGCCGTGGGCTGCCGCCGGGGCGGGCGTGGCGCTGGGCGTCTCTTCGTCGAGCTTCACGTCGTAGGGATTGGGCTCGCTCGCCGGATCGCGCGTGGCGGCCGGTACGACCGCTTCGGGGCGCGGGCGCGGCGCCACGCTGACAGCTCTCGCTTTGCGCGCGCTGGCTTTGGGCTTTTCGGTGACGGGAGCGGGAGCCGAAGCGTCACTCGGCGCTGGCTCAGGCGTGGCGCTGGGCGGCGGTGTTGGCGCGACGGGCGGTGTGGCGCTGGGCGGTGTGGCGACGGGCGGTGCCGCGGCGACAGGTGCCGCAACGACCGAGGGCGTTGCGGCCGCCGTATTTGCCGTGTGGCCACGCGACAAGGCGAACGTGACGAGCGACGCCGCCGCAGCCGAGGCCAAAGACGAGATCAACACCAGGCGCTTGGACGAGCGCTGCACCTGCCGAAAATCGCTCGCTGCCACGACGCTCAGGTCGGCGTTGCGCGGAGCTGGAGCGCGCCGTTGGGCGCTATCCGTGGTGGTGGGAGCCAATGTTTGGGGTGCGGGCGCTGACGGCGGCGCCGAGCGCAGCGGCTGGGCCGGCGAGAGATCGAAGCTGATGGTCGCGGCTGGGCGATCGTAGACGGCCAGCACTTCGGGCTCTTCTTTGCTGGCAGTGGGCGGTAGCGCGACGCGCGCCTGCGAAGGCTGTGAGGGTCGCGACCCGGCTGGCCGCGACGGCGTGACCTTCGGCGCTGTCAGCCCGAAAGGTAACGTCGCTTTACGGCTGGGAATGGCCTGCGGCGGAGCCGCATCGGGGGCCACGGTCCCGAGCGCCGGCGTGGCGCGCAGCGGCTTGGGCGGTGGTTTGCTCGCGGTTGGGGTGGATGCCGGTACGGGGCGAGGCGGCGCCGCGCTTGGCGCCGCTGCTTTGACCGGAGACATGCGCGCAGCCAGCTTCAGCTGCGGCACCTTGTCGACCGGTGCCCACTCTTGCATGCCGGCGCGCCAAACCAGCGAGCGATCCGTCAGCTTGTGGTGCTGAATCGCTTCCACCACCTCGGCCATGCTCATCGGTACGACGACCGCGTCGACCGTGTTGACGAGCCACTCGCCCGGCGTCGTGGAGATCGACACCGTCACGGCATCGTCCGCGTCGCCCGAGGTGCTTCCATACTCGGGCAGCGCGTCCCAGCCTTTGTCTATGACGCGAGAATCGTCATCCATCGCTGCGCCCGCCTAGTGTAGCGGCATTCACGCCGCGCAGTAACCTCGCTGCTCGATGGCTCGTCCGCACCCGCGCGATTTTTGAACTGCGCGCGGAGGGCGCGCGGTCTGGGGCGGCTCGAGCATGGCTGTGAACACCTGTTTAGCGAACGAAACACGTTCGTTGACCCAGCAAACCTCGTCCACTCCGGGTCACTTCGGCCGAGGGGAGCCCGCGTGTGCCGCCCCCACTACAGGTCGTCGTCCAGGTTCGTGAACATGATCTCGTCGGGGGTTTTTGCGTCGTACGCGCTGTCGTCGCTCACGGATGGCCCGAACTGAATGATGTACGAGCGGTCGCCGTCCGCGGCGCCTGCGTCTTGGACGCCCGTGATGGTTACCAGGTGTTCTTGGTCCCAATCCGTCTCGTCGAATACGAGCGCGCCAGACGCCGGCACCGTCACCACGCCTTCGTCCGTGCTGGTGCTGATGATGGGCAGCGTCACGCTGGCTGTCGGGGCTGACGTAAGCACGATGCTGAAGGTAACGGCCGGCACCGACGGCGACTCGCCGGTAATGGTCGACATCGGCGCCATGACGCTGATGAACGCGCTGTCGTTGTCGACCGTGGTGATGGACACATCGGGCGGGTTGATGCCGTCGTAGCCCTTGTCATCGCTCTCCGCGACGCCGGTCAACACCTTGGTCTTCTGCAGGCCGTCAGCCTGCTTGTCGTCGACGCCGGTCACGGTGACTGGCTTCGGCACCTTCCAGTTGCCGGTGGTGAACGTCACGGAGGTGACGGCAAGCTTGGCCTCGGTGGCGTCGCTCACGCTCAGGGGAATCACCACGCTGGCTTTCGGTTGCGAGTTGAGGACGATCTCGAAGGTGGTGCTGGTGCCGCCTTCGGAGATGGTCGTGAGCGCCTCGCTCACTTCGATGCCGGCGCTGTCGTTGTCGGTGTTGTCGAACGCAACGTCGTTCGGGTTGATGGCCGCGTAGGCAGCGTCGCCGCTGGTCGGTTTGCCCAGCACGATGCTGTAGCTCTGCTGGCCGTCAGCCACGTCGTCGTCCGCGTTCATGCCGTTGTAGCCGGCGTCTGCGCTCATCGCGGCGCCCGTGCGAATCGTGTAGG
>DATAKF010000506.1:0-27729 GCA_036261775.1 Polyangiaceae bacterium
CCCCGCCTCCCTGTGATCTCGATCGCAGAGAGCCGCAATGGGCTGGTTAGGGAGGCCCAGTTTCGTATGGGGCGACGCCGCCCAGCTGGGCGGCGGGCTAGGCATTCCCCCAGTCAGTCGAGCGGCTGCGCTGTGTTGAGAGGCAGCATGCGGCCGGGGGCGAAGCCTTTGTTGGGGTCGATGATGATGACCTTTGCGAAGTGCGTCAGGCGCTGGGCGAGCTTTTCTGCGTCCCCGGCCACGACGATGACGCTGCGGTCGATGCTGAAAAACTTGCCGGCCTTGGCCATCGCGGTCGGTGCGTCGATGTTGCGCACGGCTTTGCGGTACTCGTCGAAGTAGTCGTCTGGCAGCGAGAGCACGCTGAGCTTGGCGGTCATATCCGCGAGCGCGCCGATCGTTTCGGTGCGGAACAAGAAGCTGTCCGACAGGTAACGCGTCGCCGTCTCGATTTCGGCGGGGGTAGGCGGGCTTTGCGTCATGCGTTGCAAGTTGTCGAGCAGGGCTTGGACGGTTTGCGGCGCCTTGTCGGTTTGCGTGCCGGCCGACAGCACCACCGGCACGGGGCTGTGCGCGGTCTCGTCCAAGAACGAGCCAGTGGAGTAGGCGAGCGAGCGCTTTTCGCGCACGTCGAGGAACAAGCGTCCAGCGACGCCGCCGCCGAGCACCTGATTCAACACCGCCAGGCTGGCCCAATCTGGCGTCTGCCGGTCGGGGCCCAAACGTCCGACCATCACCTGCGCCTGACCACTGCCGGGGCGGTCGACCAAGTACAGGTGCCGTTCCGCTTCGGGCATGGGCTCGCTGAAGCGCAAGGCTTCGGGCTTTTCGCCCTGCCAGCCCGCGAAGGCGCGCTCGGCGGCCTTGGCCAAGGCGTCCGCGTCGACGTCGCCGGCGGCGATCAAGACCGCGTTCTTCGGCGTCATGTGCTGTTTGTGCCAAGCCTTGCAGTCGCCGAGCGTGAGCTTGCTCAGGTCGTCGGGCAGCGCTGCGTAGCGCGAGTACGGGTGAATGGCCGTCGGCAGGTCGAACAGCTCGCGGTACAAGATCATCGACGCGGCGTAGCTGGCCTTCGACTTGGCGAGGCTGCGCGCTCCTTCGACTTCGCGAGTCTTCAGCTTGCCGAACTCTTTGGCGTCGAAGCGAGGCTTGCTCGCGACGGCCGACAAGATGTCGAGCGCCGGATCTAGATCGCCGGTCGTGACCGCGAGCGAGACGCGCGTCGAGTCGCGGTCGGTGTACACGTTCAGATCGGCGCCCAGCGACTCGGCGCGCTCGAGCAAGGCTTCGGTTGCCCACGGACCAGCGCCGCCGACTTTGGTCAGCTCGCCCGCGACGCCCGCGACGCCCGGCTTGGCGCCGTCGCTGGCCGAGCCGGACAGGAACACCAAGCGCAGCTCGACGATGGGCAGTGTTTTGCGCGAAATGACGGCCAATTGCAGGCCGTTCGCCAAGCTGCGCCGGGCGATGGCCGGGAACTTGGCGTCGGGCGTGATGCCGGAGGCGGGCGCTTCTGCCAGTGGATCTTTGGCGGGCGCGGACGGCAAGGGCGCGGCGACGGACGCCACCGGCTTGGGCTGAACGGGCGCCGGCGCGGGGGCTGCGCTGCAGCCCAGGACACAACAAGTGAGCAAACTGGCAAGGCGCTTCACGGCTTGCCTCCTTTCGGTGCGACGGGAGTGACTGGAGCTGGCTTGGCTGCGGCCGGAGCAGCGGCGGCAGCAGCCTTGGCGGCAGCGGGCGCGGCGGCTGGCGGTGGCGCCTCGACCGGCACGACCTCCACCACGTTGCGGCGCTCGGCGCCCAGGTATTTCTTGACGGCCTTCTGCACGTCTTCGGCCGTGACGGCTTGGTACTGCTGCAGCTCGCGCGCCAAGAGACGCGCGTCGCCAAAGTACGATTCGTACTCGCCGAGCTTGGTGGCGCGGCTCAGGTTCGTTTGCAGACCGAACACGAACGAGCTTCTGATGCGGCGCTTGACCTTGTCGAGCTCGGCCGCAGGCGGTGGCGTCTTGGCGAGCTTGAGAAGCTCGTCTTCGACCAGCTTTTCGACCATCGGAAGCTTGGCGTTTTCGGTCAAAACGGCGGAAATGAGCAGCATGTCTGGCCCCACGTTGTCGTAGGTACCGGCTGAGACCTGCTGGGCGACGGCGCGCTCGCGCACCAGCAAGCGCTCGAGCCGGGAGCTATCACCATCGCCCAAGAGCGCCGTCGCGACCTCGAGCGCGTAGTGCTCGGGCGTGCGCGACTTGGGGATGAGGTAGCCGAAGAAGAAGCCGGGCGTTTTGGCGTTGGTGTCCTTCACCACGTCTTTGCGCGGCGTGACCGTCTCTGGCGCGGGGGGAAGTGGCGCGCGCACCTGCACGGGCTTGTCGATGCTGCCGAAGTATTGGCGCGCAAGCTTCACGGCTTCGTCGCGATCGAAGTCGCCCGCGATCGTGAGCACGGCGTTCTTGGGCGCGTAGTGCGTGTCGTAGAAGGTCTTGACCCACTCGAGCTTCGCGCCGTCGAGGTCCTTCATGCTGCCGATGGTCGGGTGGGCGTACGGTGGGTAGTCGGCGAACACCAGCTCGCCCAGACGCAGCATGCCGGTGCGGTAGGCGGTGTTCTCGTAGCTCATGCGGTACTCTTCTTTGACGACCGCGCGCTGGTTCTCGAAATTTTCGGCGTTTACGGCCAAGGCGCGCATGCGATCGGCTTCGAGCCATAGCGCCAGCGGCAACTCGGTTGACGGCAGCACCTCGAAATAGTTGGTGCGATCCGACGACGTGGTGCCGTTCAGCTGGCCGCCGCGTTCGGTGATGAACGTGAAGTGCTTGCCCTTGGCGACGTGCTCGCTGCCTTGGAACATCATGTGCTCGAACAAGTGCGCGAAGCCGCTCTGGCCCGGGCCTTCGTCGCGCGAGCCAACGCCGTAGGTGACCGAGACCGCGACGGTCTTGGCGCTGTTGTCCGAAGCGAGCACTAGGCGTAGCCCGTTCTCGAGCGTGAGCCGCTCGATGCCTTGGCCAAAGCGCTCGAGCGACGTGATGGCGGGGTCCACGGGCGCGACTGGGGGTGCCGTCTTGGGAATGGCTTTGCCCGCAGGCACCGGTGCGGGCGCGGCTGGCTTGGCGGCTACTGCCGGCGCAGCTGGCTTGGCGGCTACCGCTTTTGGCGGTGCGTCGCCGGCGAAGGCTGGTGTGGCGAACTGCGACGCCACGAGCAGCAGAGAGAGGGGCGGAACGATGAGCGAGGAAAGAAGACCGAGGGTCCGTCGCTTGGCAGGCATGGCAAAGCGATCTACCACGGCCGCTCGAAATAACCGCTTCCTTAAGTACGGTCCAAATGCGAAGCGTCGGCGCGGTGCGGTGAGCGCGGCAGAGTGGACTGAGCTATGTTGGACGTTGAGTCTTCATGTTGGTCTTGCTGGGTCCAAGCTTCGCGGGCGGCGACGCTGACTACCAACGCCTGTCCAAAGCGACCGGCTTGGTGGCGTACGACCTGCGGGCGCGGCTGAAGCCCGGCATGTGGGGTCTGGTCAAGGCCCTGGCCGACGAGGCCGAGGCGGGGCGACTCTCGGCCGCGCTCTTGGCCGAAGGTTTTCCGATCGTCGTCGTGCCGCGCGAGGTGGCGACGGATCCGGCGCGGCCGATCGTGGCATTGAAAGCGCTGGCCATCGAAGGGCAAGAGCTGACGCTGCAGCTGCGCGAGCGCGCCATGACGGTGCCGGCGGCGGCGCTGTGCAGCATCGTGCGCGGCGAGGCGCAGGTCGGCAAGGCGAGCCAGGCCCGCGCAGCCGCTGGCGGCGCTGGTACGAGCAGCTCCACGTTCCGCGCCGTCGTGCCGAGCGCCAGCGACTTGCAGGTGTTTCGCGAGTCGATGCCGCCGGCGAGCTTCGAAGCCTTTGCGGCGGCAGATCTGCATTTTCATTCGGTGAACTGGGTGGCGCGCATCGACGCCCGCTCGTTCGACTTTCGCGCTCTGGGCATCGCAGCGGCGAGCCCTGCCGGGGCGCTCGACACGCTGGTCGATCGCTTGGGGTTGCTCGCGCGGGTGCGGGTCGATCGCGCGGCGCGCGCGTCCAGCGTTTCCAGCTTTACGCAGCAGGCCGCGCGAGCCGCGGCGCACTCCGGGCCGCAGTCGGGGCGCGGCCGCGAGATCGCTGGCGACGAACGCTTCGATCCGTATTCGCGCGTGGTCGGCGAAGCGGAGCGGCTTCTGGCGGCGCAGATTGCGGCGCAGCCAAGAGCTTAGGTGTGAGGGCGTGACGATTGGGGATTGAGTGCGAGAACGCCCTTTACGTTGCCCCTGCGCGTCTTGAACGAGTCTTCATGCGCCAGGCGACCAAGCGAATCGCGAAGCCGGCCAGCAGAATGGCGCCGTAGAGCAGCGGCTGCGTGTGGTCGGCTTTGACCCGCAGGTAGAAGTGCAGGACGGCCAGGAGCGCGATGGGGTAGACGAGTCGATGCAGCTGCTGCCAAACGGGAAAGGTCAGCCGCTGCACCGCTTGCTTGGAAGACGTCCACGCCAGCGGAACCAGCAGTAGCAGGGCAAAGAAGCCAACGGCGATGAACGGCCGCTTGCCGATGTCGCTCAGCACGCTCGCCAGATCGAAGCCCTGATCCGGCCCCAAATACAGCAAGAAGTGCAGGAGCGCCGTGAAGAAGGCGAGCAGCCCCACGGTGCGCCGCGCACGCAGCGGCCAGGTCCAACCGAGC
The DNA here is from genome assembly GCA_036261775.1 of Polyangiaceae bacterium. Classification (GTDB taxonomy): domain Bacteria; phylum Myxococcota_A; class Polyangia; order Polyangiales; family Polyangiaceae; genus PMG-095. The sequence goes on from DATAKF010000506.1 coordinate 4,701, forward strand.
GTGAGCTTGAGAGGCGTCGCGCACAGCGACGCGACGAGTAGCACCAGCGCGAGCAGCCCGAGCTGATTGAGCGCCGTCGCGATTGGATTCGCTCCGAGGCGATGCGTCGCGAGGCGATAGCCCAGCTGCGCGAGCGTGAGCAGCCAGCCGGTGACGATGGCGGGCTGCACGTAGGCGTGACGAGACTTGCCCGCCATGGTCAGAACGAGCGCGCCAGGTTCATGCCCTGGTACAGGTGCGCGACCTCGCTGGCGTAACCGTTGAACGGCAACGTCGCGCGTCGGGTCAGCTCGCCGATGCGGCGCTCGGTGGCTTGGCTCCAGCGCGGGTGATCGACGGCTGGGTTGACGTTGGCGTAGAAGCCGTACTCGCTCGGAGCGGCTAGGTTCCAGGTGCTGGGCGGTTGGGTCTCGCTGAAGCCGATCTCGACGATGGACTTGATGCCTTTGAAGCCGTATTTCCAGGGCACCACGAGTCGCAAGGGCGCGCCGTTCTGCCCCGGCAGCGGCGCCCCGTACAGTCCGAGGGCCATGAACGCGAGCGGGTGCGTCGCTTCGTCGATGCGCAGCCCCTCGACGTAGGGCCAGTCGAGCACCCGGCTACTTTGGTTCGGCAACTGCTCGGGATCGAGCAAGGTCTTGAAGCTCACGTATTTGGCGCGCGACGTAGGCTCCAGGCGCCGCACCAGCTCCGCCAGCCCAAAGCCGACCCACGGAATCACCATCGACCAGGCTTCGACGCAGCGCATGCGGTAGACGCGCTCTTCGAGCCCGAACCAACGCACGAGCGTGTCGAGGTCCAAGCTGCGCGGCTCCTTGACCTCTCCGGTGATGCGCACCGTCCACGGTCGCGGCTTGAGATGAAAGGCTTGCTCGGCTGGCTCGGTCTTGGACAAGCCGAGCTCGTAGTAGTTGTTGTAGGTCGTGACGTCTTCGTATGGCGTCTGCGCTTCGTCGACCTTGAAGTGGCCGCGCCGGTCGATCGCGAACGGGGGCGCTCCTGGCTCGGCTTTCGGCGGGGGAGGTGGCCGCTTGGGCGGGTCCGCGCTGCCGAGCCCGGACAGCTGCGAGAGCCCGGCAAACACGCCGCCCGTCGTGGCGACGTACAGCGCGCCCGTTTTAATCAGCTCGCGCCGCCGAACGTATAGCTCTGGCGGGGTAATTTCCGCGGTTTTGGGTTCAGGCGGCAGCTGAGCCATCGCTACTGGATGACGCCTCTTACGAAGCCAACCAGCTCTTGGTTACCGGGTTTGACTTGGAGGCTCGAGGGCACCTTGCGCACGAACAAGCGCACGCTGGCGCTAGCGCTCTTGCCGGGCGCGACCTCGAAGCTGCTGCGCTGGCCGACCTCGACCCAAGGCCGGAGCTTGGTGGCGGGATCGTAGGCGGAGAAAATCGAAATCACCGGCTGCGTCGCGTCGCTCGTGACCTTCACCAAGAGCAGGCCGTCGTTGATGCTCGCGACCCAGCCTTCGGTGCTCTCTACGGAGGCTTCGAGCGGCTTGGGTTCGCGCGCTTGCTCATGGGAAAACCAGCACACCGGCTGCCAAACGTTGAGCTTGAGGGTGGAGCCTGGCAACAGCTTGGGCGCGTTGGGGAAGAACGTGAGCCCGCTTGCCGACGGCACGCGGTGAAAATCCACGCTGCCGGCCTGCAGCGGCGCGCTAGTGGTGTTGACGACCGTGTAGGTGATCTCGACCATTCGCCGCGCGGTGTCCAGGCGGAAGCGCTTGCTGGCGCCGCTGGTGCCCTTCAAGACCAAGCTGCTACCTTCCAGCTCCGCCGCGCTGAAGGCTTCGACGGGTAGAGCCGACGGGGCGGCTTTGGCGTCGGGGGCGAGCAGCGTGTCTTTGCCGTCGAGCGCAAGACGTAGCGCGCTGCCGGAGCGCGGGTCGACCAGCAGCTCGACGCCGCCGCCAGCGAACGAATACTGCCCATCTTTCGTCAAATCGGGCGTGCCTGGCAGGCGCGGGACGACGACCGGAGCAGGCGCGGCCGTTGGCGCAGCGCTGCTAGCCGCGCTGGCCGTCGGCACCGGGTCGCCGCCAATCGCCGCGAGTGTGCGCGGGTTGTCGGAAGGCGACAACGGCGTGTTGCCGCTGTACTCCGGCGCGTGACTCTGAACGTCGAGCGGCGGCCGTTGCGCGCAGGCGAGCGCTACAGCTGCTCCCAGCGCCGCCAGTGAACATGCCCGGGTCATCACCACGCCCGAACATACGGGCGTTTGGCGCGCGTGGCGAGGATGGGCCAGAAAACCCGCGTGTTTGTCGTGCTCGAAAACTCATAGAAGGTGCGCTGATCTTCCAAACGCCAGGATCTCGTCGCTCGTTTCGGGTGCGGCGGAGCGTTGACTCACAAACAGCGGCGAACATAAAGTTCACGTTCGCGCTTCGGAAGTCACGCGCGATACCCAATTACCAAGTAAGGGCTCATGAGCAGAAAAGTTCGTTACGGCATGGTCGGCGGCGGGCAGGGTGCGTTCATCGGCGCGGTGCATCGCATTGCGGCAGCGCTCGATCAGCAGATCGAGCTGGTGTGCGGCGCGTTCTCGTCGGACCCCGCGCGCTCCAAGGCTTCCGGTGCGGAGCTGTTTCTGCCGGCGAGCCGCTGCTACGGCACGTTCGAAGAAATGTTCAAAGCCGAGGCCAAGCTGCCCGCGGACGAGCGCATGGAGTTCGTCGCGATCGTGACACCCAACCATGTGCACTTTCCGCCCGCAAAGCTGGCGCTGGAGAGCGGCTTTCACGTGCTGAGCGACAAGCCGGCGACCTTGAACCTAGCCGAGGCCAAGAAGCTGGCCGAAATCGTCAAGAAGACCGGCAAGCTGTACGGGCTCACGCACAACTATACCGGCTATCCGCTCGTGAAAGAGGCTCGCGCGCTCGTCGCTGCCGGCAAGCTCGGCAAGATTCGCAAAGTCGTCGTCGAGTATCCGCAAGGCTGGCTCGCCACGCGCCTAGAAGCGTCGGGCCAGAAACAGGCGGCGTGGCGCACCGATCCCAAGCGCAGCGGCGCGGCGGGCTGCATTGGTGACATCGGCACCCACGCCGAGAACCTGGCCGAGTACATCACGGGCCTGCAGATTCAGGAGCTCGCCGCCGACCTGACCACGTTCGTCAAGGGACGCAAGCTCGACGACGACGGCAACATGCTCTTGCGCTTCAAGGGCGGCGCCAAGGGCGTGCTGCACAGCTCGCAGATTTCGGTCGGCGAAGAGAACAACCTCAACATTCGCGTCTATGGCGAGCTGGGCGGCTTGGAGTGGCACCAGAAGGAGCCCAACACGCTGCTACTCAAGTGGCTCGACCAGCCGACGCAGATCTACCGCACGGGCCTGGGCTACTTGGGCGACGCCGCCAAGGGCGCGACCCGTACTCCGTCTGCGCATCCCGAGGGCTACCTGGAGGCGTTCGCGAACATCTACAAGTCCTTTGCCGGCCACGTGCTCGCCGTCCAAACGGGCAAGAAGCTCAAAAAGGATGATCCGCTGCTCGACTACCCGAAGATCAGCGACGGTGTGCGCGGCATGGCCTTCATCGAAGCCGTCGTGAAGTCGTCCAAGAACAACGCGTCTTGGACGAAGCTCGACGCCTGAGCGTCGACCAAGACGAAAGCGCAGCGCCGAGCAGCGCAGCTACGGCGTCGGGCACTCGGGCGCCGGGCGACCCAGGCGGCACAGCTCGGCGCCGCGCTTCTCCAAGGCCTCGGCGCTGCTCGGATTGGCGGGAAGCTCGGTACCGGCGCGGTATTTGGCGGCCAGCACGAAGCATGCGTGCGCTGAGTCGACCTCACACTGCGCGACCAAGTGCGTGAGCGCGATGCGCCGGAAACGCTTGGCTTGCTCGGGATCCGCCGGGCCGGTGGTCGCCGTTTCGAGCGCGATGGCGGCGCGCGCACACTGGTCGAAATCTTTCTTCTGGTCGCAGAGCATCTCGGCCCGGAGCAACGCGTCGCGCGTGGCCGGGATGTCCAATGGGGGGGCGGCTGCCGCCGCTTGGGTGGCGGCGACGAGCGGTGCCGCCGCTGCAACCGGCGCGGCGGACGGAGCTGGCGCCGGCTCTGCTGGCGCGGCGGACGGAGCCGCAGCGGCGGCTGGCGCGGCCATGGGCTGAGCTGGCTCGGGAGCGGGCGCAGCGCGCGGTGCTGGAGGCAATGGCGCGGCGGCCTTGGGCGTGCCCATCAGCGCTGCGATGGCGCCGCCGACACCGCCCAGTGCGATGCCGATGCCGGTGGTCCAACGCATTCTGCTCACGCAGCGAGCCCCTGGCGGAGCAGTAGCGCCTGCGGGTCGGGCTTACGACCCATGAACGCCACGAAAAGCTCCATCGGATCCTTCGCGTCGCCCTGAGACAGGATGGCGTCGCGGAAGGCGCGGCCCACGCTGGGGTTGAAGATGCCCTCGCGCTTGAAGCGCCCGAAGGCATCGGCGTCCAGAACTTCGGCCCACTTGTAGGAGTAGTAGCCGGCGGCGTACCCAACCGGATGCGAGAACAGGTGCAGGAAGCCGGCCAGCATGCCGTAGTCCTTCGGCAACTCGCTTACGGCGTAGTGCTGCAAGATGCGGTTGCCGTAGTCCATCACGTCGCCGTCTTTGGCAGAGTAGTCGATGTGCAGGGCTAGATCGACGGCCGCGAAGCCGAGCTGGCGCATCTGCATGCTGGCGGCGCGAAATGTGCGGGTGGCGTGCAGCCGTTCTAGAAGCGCTTCAGGAAGTGGCGCGCCGGTTTCGTAGTGGCCGGCGAACAGGTTCAAGGCGTCGCGCTCGGAGCACCAGTTCTCCATGATTTGCGAGGGCAGCTCGACGAAGTCTTGGGCGACGCGCGTGCCGGCCAAGCTGCGCACGTTCACGCGGCTCAAGCAGTGGTGGAGCAGGTGGCCGAACTCGTGGAACAGCGTCTCGACGTCGCGGTGCAACAGCAGCGACGGCTTACCGCCCGAGGGTGGGGCCGAGTTGCAGCAGAAGACCGCCAGGTTCGGGGCGGGCGGCACGGAGGCGAGAAGACCATGCATCCAAGCGCCACCGCGCTTGTTCTCGCGCGGGTACAGATCGACGTGAAAGATGCCGAGCTGCGCGCCGCCTTCGTCCTGGATCTCGTAGGTGGTGACGGCTGGATCCCAAACCGGCGCGCCGGAGCGCTGCACGATCTTCACGCCGTACAGGCGCTGCGCCACCTCGAACGCGCCCTGCAGCGCGCGATCAGCTGGGAAGTACGCGCGCAGCTCTTCTTCGTCCAAGGCGAAGCGCGCCATGCGCAGCTTTTCGACGTAGTAGCCGATGTCCCAAGGCAAGAGCGGCAGCTGGGCGCCGAGCGAGGCGGCAAACTCGGCCAGCTCTTGCTTCTCGCGCTCGAAGGCGCTGAGCGACTTTTCGGTCAGGTCGCCGATGAAGCGCTTGGCGGTCTCGCCGTCTTTGGCCATGCGATCGTCGGTGACTAGGTCGGCAAAGTGCTTGAAGCCGAGCAGGTTGGCGCGCGCGCGCCGTAGCTCGAGCAGCTTGCCGATGATGGCGCGGTTGTCGTGCTCGCCTTCGGTGCCGCGCGCGTTGTAGGCCGTCCAGATCACGCGCCGCAGCTCGGCGTCGTCGGCGTAAGTCAAGACGGCCATGACGCTGGGGGCTTGCAGGGTGAAGCGATAGCCGGATTTGCCCTTGGAAACGGCTGAATCGCGCGCCATGGAGCGCGCCGACTCGGGCAGGCCGGCGAGTCGCGCTTCGTCTTCGATCATGAGCTCGAAGGCGTTGGTGGCGTCGAGCACGTTCTGCGAGAAGCGCGTGGTGATGACGCTCAGCTCGGCGTCAATCTGCTTCAGCTTCTCTTTGTCGGCCGGCGAGAGCTGCGCTCCCTGGCGCCGGAAGTCCGCCAGCGTCTTGGCGAGCAAGCGGCGCCGCGTAGGCTCGAGGGTCTGCGCCTCGGCCGTCTCCGAAAGCTCGTGCAGCGCGCGGTACAGGCCGTCACGCAGGGCGATGCTGGACCAGAACGCGCTCACGCTGGGCAGCACGGCGTTGTAGGCGTCGCGCAAGGCGGGCGTGGTAGCGACGCTCTCCAGGTGCTCGACCACGCTCATCGACAGCTCGAGCTGCTCGGTGGCGCTCTCGAGGGCGCCGAGCGTGGTGGCGTAGGTGCGCGGCGCCTTCTCGATGGCGTCGAGCGCGGCTTCGGAGCGAGCGATGAGCTCTTTGATGGCGGGCTCGACATGCTCGGCCGAGATGCGATCGAAGGGGACGTCGAGGGTTTGCTGACCGACGGTGAGCAGAGGGTTTTCCATGCGCTCTACCGTTTATAGCGCACTGGCGCCGAGCCGGGAGTCCTGTTGCTTTGCCGCGTGTTCTGGGTGCTAAAGTCAAAGGGCCAGCATGAGTGAAGCGCAAGCCAAAAGCGGTGAAGGCGAGCTGCTATGGGAGCCAACGGCGGAGCGCTGCGCGACAGCGCGCATGACCCATTTCATGCGCTGGCTGGAGCGCGAGACCGGGCAACGCTTCGACGACTACGCCGCTGCCTGGCGTTGGTCGGTGGACCAAGTGGGGCCGTTTTGGCAGGCGGTGGCGCGCTATTTCGAGGTGCCGTTCGGCGGCAGCAGCGAGCCCGCGCTGGTCGGAAACTTGCCCGACGCGCATTGGTTTCCGAACGCGACCCTCAACTACGCTGAACGGCTGCTGCGCCGTCGCGACGAGCATCTCGCCATCGTGGCCCGCGCCGAGGACGGCTCGCGCCGCACGCTGACTTACGCGGAGCTGGCGGATCAAGTGGCGCGCGCCCGGGCAGGCTTGGTGAAAGCCGGCGTGAAGCAGGGCGATCGCGTGGCGGCTTTTCTGCCGAACGGCGTCGAAGCCATCGTGGGCGTGCTGGCCACCGCTAGCCTGGGCGCCATTTGGTCGAGCGCCGCGCCCGAGTTCGGAGTCAAGAGCGTGCTCGATCGCTTCCAGCAGATCGAGCCGACGGTGTTGCTGGCCTGCGACGGTTACGTCTACGGCGGCAAGCGCTTCGAGCGCGCGGCAGAGCTGCGCGAAATTGCCGGTTCTTTGCCGTCTCTGCGGGCTTTGTTCGTGCTGGGCGACGCCGCTGACGTGGGCGCCGTCGGCAGCGTTACGGCTCGGCCTTGGAGTGCGCTCGTCGTCGAGCACGAGCCGCTAGAGTTTGCGGCGGTGCCGTTCGAGCACCCGCTGTGGATCTTGTATTCGTCGGGCACCACCGGTTTGCCCAAGGCCATCGTACAAGGGCACGGCGGCATCTTGCTCGAGCACTTGAAGGCGCTGTCGCTCCACATGGATGTTGGCGAGAGCGACCGGTTCTTTTGGTTTTCGACCACCGGCTGGATGATGTGGAACATGTTGGTCAGCGGGCTCGGCGTCGGAGCCACGTTGGTGCTGTTCGACGGTAGCCCGGCCGTGCCCGGCTTGTCGGCACTGTGGAAGCTCGCCGAGCAGGAGCAGATCAGCTACTTCGGCACCAGCGCGCCGTTCCTGCTCGCCTGCAAAAAGGCTGGTCTGGTGCCGAAAGACGTGGCGAACCTTAGCGCGCTGCGCAGCATTGGCACGACCGGCGCGCCGCTACCGAGCGACGGCTTCGAGTGGGTTTACCAGAACATCTCGGCGGATCTACTGCTCGGCTCCGTAAGCGGGGGCACCGATGTCTGCACGGCGTTCGTGCTGTCGTGCCCGCTCTTGCCAGTGCGCGCGGGCCAGATTCAATGTCGCGGGCTGGGCGCCAAGATCGAAGCCTGGGACGACGCTGGCAGGCCGCTCACGGGTGAGGTGGGCGAGCTGGTGTTGACGGAGCCGTTGCCCTGCATGCCGCTCGGCTTTTGGAACGACCCTGCGCGCGAGCGCTTCAACGCCAGTTACTTTGGCATGTATCCGGGCGTCTGGCGCCACGGTGATTGGATCAAGCTGAACCCCGACGGCAGCTTGGTCATCTACGGCCGCTCCGACTCGACGCTCAACCGCGGCGGCGTGCGCATGGGCACGAGCGAATTTTACTCGGTGATCGAGGCCCTGCCCGAAATCGCCGACAGCCTCGTGGTGGACACGGGCTCGCTCGCCGACGCCATCGGCAAGATGTGGCTGTTCGTGGTGCTGCGCCCCGGCGTCGAGCTGGGCAGCGACTTGAAGCGACGCATCAAAGACGTGCTCAAGTCGGAGCTTTCGCCGCGTCACGTGCCCGACTTCATCCGCGCCATCACGGCGGTGCCTCGCACGCTGAACGGCAAGAAGCTGGAGGTGCCGGTGAAGCGCATTTTGCTGGGCGAAGCCGCAGAAAAAGTGGCAAGTCGTGACACGTTGGCCAATCCCGAGGCGCTCGACGCGCTGGTGGAGTTGGTGCGCACGTAGCCTGAGGCTGCTGGCACCGGCGTGCGCGTCAAAGCGCGTGACTGAATGCGAAACTTGCCACGAGCACCTTGTCGAAGGGAGAGCTTCGTGTGCACGGCGTAGGCGCATTGCCGAACGCGCACTCCCAGTCGCTGTGATTCAGGGCGCCGGCGAAACCAAAGTCGTAGCGAAAGCTCCAGCCGGATACGAGCGCGTGCTCGAAGCCTGCGCTCAGGCTCAAGAAGTGCCCGGCGTGCGGCACGAAATCGGGCTCGGGCTCGCAACTGCTGGCGCCTTCACACTGGAAGAACCCGATGTCGACGTCGGTCAGCGGTTCTTTGCCGTGCAGCATGTAGGTGTAAGAACTTTGCAGGGTGAAGGCGTGCAAGACGCGCTCGCCCTGTCCACCCCACACGAAAGGTCGCAGTCGCACGAAGCCGCCGCCCGCGGACCCCCAGTGGGTGACCCCTGCGCCGACACCGACGGCCATGCCGTCGAGCAGGTCGGCCTCCAAGAACGCTCCAATCAGCCCGACCGGTGTCCCCACGCCCGAGCCCATGCCCAGGTGCAGGGTGTGGTCGTCGAAGTGTCGTCTTTCGTCGACAGTGTCGTTGGCCCAGCCCATCGGGTCGGCGTTCGGATCGTCGCTCAGGAGCCGCTCGTAGTGGGCCTCGGGCGGGAGATCTTGCGGTGGGAGCGCCATCCCGGGCTGAATATCGGTAGCGGCGCTGGCCGTTCCAGCTAGCCCGCTGGAGGCTGCTGCCAGCGCAACGACGCGGCGGAGCTTGCTCATATCTAGGCGTTAGCAAGCGCCAGACCAAGCTTGGGGGCGGGCGGCAGCAGGGAAGTAGGACCGCCTTTGCGGCTCAGAAATGGGCTTGAAACCGGTTCCATACGTGGCACGATGGACGGGCTGCTTGGACTTTCTCGTTTCCGCATCTGGAGCCTGCCCATGAACCTACGTTTTGTCGCGAATTTGGCGTTGTTTACGGCGGTGGCCTCCGGGCTCGCCTGCAGCGCGGGTGGGGACCCCAGCTCCAAGACGAACCCGTCGAACACGACGAACAGCTCGGGCGGTAACGGGCCGGTCTTGAACACTGGCGGCAGCGGCGTGGTCCTGAACACCAGCGGCAACGGCCCCCTGCCGATGGATCCCAACGACCCGCGCAACGTGCCGGTGCGTCCCAAGCTGTGCGACGCCAGCGGTAACTGTACGTGTCTGCGTCTCGCGCTCATCGGCACGCTCGAGTCGGCCGCCGTCGCGAAGGACACGAAGCCTTTCATCGATTGGTTGAACGGCAACAGCGACGGCACCGCGACCGTCACGATGGTGACGACGAAGCCGACCGTCGACGCGGCGTTCTTGGCTCAGTATGACATCTTGGTGATCGCGAACGTGAACGGCTGGGCGTTTTCAGCCGACGAAAAAGCGGCTGTCGCCACGTGGGTGAAAGAGCAAGGCGGCGGCCTGGTGACCTTGACGGGCTTCGTCAGCACCGCTGCCGAGCCACCGGCGACCAGCCAGCTCGTCGAGTTTGCTGGCATGGGCTACAGCGGCACCGCCATGACCGAGTGGACGGCGCCCCCCACCGGTAACACCACGCCCATCACCTACAAGGGCGGCGCGGCGGACCTGCGCAATTGCCTGAACTTGTGGAGCCAGGCTACCGACAAGGAGGCCTCGCAGACCACGGCCATCAAGTTCCCGCCGCAGACGGGCCCGCTCGAGAAGCTCACCGCCTCGCTCGACTACGTGGGCGCGTACATCGGCTGGCCCGTGAACGCGCCGGCTGGCTCGACGGTGATCGCGACTGATCCTGCGAGCGGCAAGAACATGGCGGTCGCGCTCGAGGTGCAGGTGGACGGCCAAGGCCGAGGGCGCATCTTCTCGTTCGGTGACGAGTGGATCGTGTTCACGAATCAGTGGCAGCCGACGGGCACGTTCATCGACATGCGCATGGACCCGAGCAACCCCTGCTGGCAGCCAGCTGTCGACACCACGGCGGGCTTTTACCACTCGGTCAAGTCGCTCTATCAGACCAAGCAGTTCTGGTACAACATCATCAATTGGGTGGCGCCGCCCAGCGAGTGCAACTTCACGATCGAAGACCCGGACGTCGTCGTCAAGTAATCACGTCGCGAGGCGCTCGCGGGCAATCTTGATGGCCAGCGGGCTCTGGTCGACGCCTGCGTAGCGCCGGCCGAGCTTCTTGGCCGCGACGAGCGTGGTGCCTGAGCCGCACATCGGGTCGAGGACGCGGCTGTCAGGCAGGCTGGAGGCGCGCACGATGCGCTCGAGGAGCGCCAGCGGCTTTTGCGTGGGATAGCCCGTGGTTTCGGCGATCAAGGGGGTGTTGGCGCGCATGGCAGGGCAGTCGCTCCACACGCTGCCCAGGCGGCGGCCCTCGTCGGCGTAGTAGCGGTACTTTTTGCCGGCGATCACGCGCTCGCGGAACTTGCGGCCGTCGGCGTCCACGTTTTGAAAGTGCATGCGCAAGCTGGTGGCGGCAAAGCTTTCGCGCAACGCCGGGTCGTCCCCGTTCCAGATGGGGTGCTTGCCGCGCGCGTAGATCAAGATGGTCTGGTGGGTGACGCTGGGGCCGTTGCGCTTCTTGCCGCCGTTGCCGGGCACCCACACGACCTCGCCCAAGAACGCACTGCGCCCGAACACGCGATCGGCCGCGACCTTGGCGTCGTGCACGGTGCGGTGATCGAGGTGGAGCCAAAGCGTGCCGCGCTCGCTCAGGGCGTCGCGCACCACCTGGAGCCGCGGCTCGAGCATGCCAATGAAGGCGTCGATGGTGCTCCAGGCGTCGTCGTAGGCGTGCTCACCGCGCACGCGCTCACCTTTGCCGACGCGCGCCGCGCGCTTGCCGCCGGCGTTGAACGGCGGGTCGGCGTAGGCCAAGTCGAATTTGTCGCGGCGCCCCAGCTCGGGTACGAGCTCCAGGCAATCTCCGTGGTGGATGCCGCTGTCCGCGCGGCTCAAGTCCCACCACCGACGTCGCTGCCGCCGCTCGCGATGGGAGCGGGCAGAGGCGGATCCAGCGGCTCGTCGGCGGCGATTTCCTCGAGCAGGGCTTGGTCCAGCTCGCCGCCCTTGGGTAGCTCGGGCAGCCATTCCCAGTAGGGGCCACCGCCGCTGCAGCCGGCCTGGCTTTCTTCCGGTGAGCAGGCGATGCGTAGGTGCAGGTGATCGTCGTGCGGCAGGCTGTCCCCGGGCTGCAACATCACCGTCTGTGCGCGGTAGACGAGCTCCAGTGGCTCGCCGCGGGCGCGCGCGTAGTCGATGAGCAGGGCCTCCAGCGGGCGGCTGATGAACAGGAACTGCACGCCGATTTCGCGATCGGTAACCAGCTTTTTGACGAGCAGCCATTCGCGCGCGACGTCGAGCCGCACGTAGTCTTGGGAGCCCGGCACGACTGCCAGACCATCGGCCTCGAAGCGGATGAAGCCGGGATTGGTGATGGGCGCGCCAGCAGGCGTGAGCGCGTAGAACAGCAGGTCCACGTCGCGCCCGCTGCGGTGCGAGGCGTGTCCGGGGATCTGGCCGCCGCGCTTGGCGCCTAGATCTCCGATCACCAGCGTGCTGCCGGGTAGCTCGGCTTCGACTTCGGCGGCGATGCGGGTCAGGGTCGCGACGAGCCGGGGCCGTCCCCAATGGTTGGCGCCCTTCGGCCGGTAGCGCTCGAAGCCCGTGCCGCGCTCGGGCAGCTCGACCGCGCCGGTTTGCACGCCCGAGTTCGGCATGCCCACCGAGCCAGCCAGGCCCGGAGCAAGCGGCGTGGGGGCGCTGAAGCAGGCGCTGAGCGTCAAGCCAACGGCGATGGAAATGCCTTTGCCCGCCGCCACTCAGCCCAGCTCCGGGATGAAGATTTTCAGCTGCTCGGCGATGCCGCGCGCGCCAGATTCGGAAGCGAACGTGTCCGTCAGGTCGAGCTTGTTGTCGCGCTGCGCGAGAAAGCCATGGTCGACGAAGGCTTGGAAAGCGTTGGCCAAGATGGATTTGCTGACCGCTTCGCTGCGCTCGAGCTCTCCGGCCAAGAACGCGCGGTTGCCGAGCGCGATGGCGCGCTTGAGCAGCTCCTTCTCGGCTAGCGGCGCCTTGATCAGCTCTGCCAGCGAGCGCGCCGCCACCCAGTAGCCCTCCAAGAAGTTGCGCAGCAAGGCCGAGTAGAGCACGAGCCAATCCAGACCGCTCCAGCCATCGCGACCGGGACCGATGCTGAGCGTGCCGTTGTCGTGAGTCAGCTCGCCGTCTGCCAACATCTGCGCCAGCGTCTCGTCGAAGATCTTTTCGAACGGGCGATCGGCGCGAAAACGGAACTCGAACTTGAACAGCCGACTCAAGGCCTGAACGCGGTCACGCACCCACAGCGTGGGCTCGCGCTTTTGCGGCGCGGACAGCAGCGCCGTCGCGACCAGCGCGCGCTCGACGAAGAAGTGCACAATGATGTTCTTCGACACATCGAGCAGCAAGCGCCGGGCCGGCACGACCACGTAACTGGCGCTGTCGCTCGGGCTGTCGGATTTGGCGACCGGCTCGTCGGGGTAGTGCACCTCGACCAAATCCGCGTCGACGAACATTTGCACGGCTTCGCGCACCGACTCGGCGCGCACGCGGCCGGGCGTGGTGCTGAGCGCGGGCGAGGAGCGCGCGCCTTGCCGCTGAGCCACGGAGAGCAGCCGTTCGGCGCGCAGAATCAGCTCGCGGTGCGGCAGGCCGCGTTGCTTGTGCGAGAGCAGCACCATCGCGGTCAGGGCCCCGGGCGTGATCGACGTGACGCGGTTGATCTCGTCCATCACGCGGTTGCCCAGGCGCGTGACCAAGCTGCGGCGCTTGGCCGGGCTCAAGAGTTGGCCAGGCTCCAGGCCGAGCTCGCGCTTCAAGTCGTCGAGCGGCAGGACCTGCCCGACTTGCATGTTGATGCTGCCGTAGCGGTGCCGGAGCACCTCGCTCGACTTGAGCAGGCCTGCGGCGTCTTCTTTGGACTTTTCGGCGCCTTGCAGCTCGCGCTCGTAGGCCGAAGCTTCGATGACGCGCTCGTAGCCGATGCTGACCGGGACGAAGAAGCACGGGCGCTCTGGCACCGCGAGCGCGGCGTCCATCAACATGTTGAGCAGACCGAACTTGGGGGCCACGAGCTTGCCGGTGCGGCTACGGCCGCCCTCCAAGAACAGCTCGATCGGGTAGCCGTCGCGGATCAAGCGGCGCACGTAGGCGTCGACCACCGCGCCGTACAGGCGATCGCCACGGAACGAGCGACGAATGAAGAACGCGCCGCCGCGCCGAAAGATGGCGCCCACGGGGAAGAAGTTCAAATTGTCGCCTGCGGCGATGACCGGCAACGGCAGGTTCTGCTCGTTGAAGATGTAGCTGAGGATCAGGTAGTCGACGTGGCTTTTGTGGCTGGGCAGCAAGATCAGCGTGCCCTCGCGAGCCGCGGCGCGCAGCCGCTCGATGTCGCCCTTGTCGTACTCGATGCCGGCGTAAATGCGCGTAAATACCCGATGAAACAGTACCTCCAGCAGCTTGATGGTGGTGCGATCGGGAGTCGCCTGCAGCTCCTTCAACATCTCGTGCGCGCGGCGCAGCAGCGTGTGCCGGTCGTTGCGCTCGTCGGCTAAGTCGTCGATCACGGCGCGCAGGCGCGGGTTGCGCACCAGCTCTTGGCGCACGCGCTCGGGGGCCTTTTGTGCGGGGCCGGTCACGGCGCGGCGCTCGCGCTCGAGGCGCCCGAGCACCATGTACGTCAAACGACGCAGGCGCACGGCGTCGGTGGTGGCGCCCGGCTCCTGCAAAAAGGTGGAGAGATCGATCGGCTCGCCCAGCTTCAGCTCGACGTGCTTGAAGTTGTGCAAGAGCTGCGCTGCCGTGCGCGCCGGGCTCGGCCACTCGCGCGGACCCAGCAAGAAATCGAACGGCTCGGTGCCGCGCGTGTTCGGGAAGTTCGTCCACACGAACACCTGCGGCACGATGAAGATGGGCTTCTCTTGGCGGCGCTGCAGCTCGAACAGCGACCTGACCAGCTCGTCTCCCTCTTTGAGCCCACGGCCGCCCGACGCCCCAGTGGCGACGTCGATGACGCCCGGCGGCCGCTTCAGGAACAGCGCGGCCGAGCCGCCCCGGCGGAGCGCGTCTTCGAGCTCGTCCGAGGGGGACACGTTGGGGCGGGGCAAGATGGCGTTCAGCCAGCCCTTGCCCATCGGGTTCAGGATCCAAAGCCCCAAGTCGTTGACGAAGCGGACCTGCGGCAGCTTGTAGCGCTTGGTCAAATAGTCGAGCGCGAAGAAGTCGATGAAGTTGAGGCTGCGCAGCACGTACACGACCGAGCCGCGCTCCGATAGGGCGCGCACCTCGCGCACCCACGCCTCGTCGACCTGAATCTTGTCGAAGAAGCGCTGGTAGAGCGCGCGCAAGATCGGGTTCGGTGCGTAGGTCTGGGTCAGCTCGCGGTCGGGGGGCATGGGCAGGCGGGGCGGTCGGGATCCGTGCGTCTGGGACGCCGGATCATACTCAAGCTCGCCCGCTTCGCCGCGAATGTTGATCCGGCCGGCGTCTGGGGCTACCGAATCGGGGTTCATGTCGATGGTTTCGCCGAGGCAGGCTGCGCTGGTTGCTGTGCTCGCGCTCGGTCTCGGTTCGAGCCCCTTGGCGGGCTGCAAGCGGACCCCGCCGGCTCCCGCGCCGGCTTCGAGCACGACTCGGCCCGCCGCGGCGGCGTCCGGCGCCCAGCTCGACGACCCGAGCGTGCCCGAGGGCAGCGCTCCCAGCCAATGCCGGGGGCTGTCAGCTTACGGGCTGACGCTCGACGCGGTCGTGACACCAAAAGCCGGGAAGGGTGCGACCGAGCTGCCGGCTGACGAGGACGACGACGCGCTGCTGCCTTTCGGCGTCGACATCGGAGCTGCCGTACCGATGCCGTACGGCTTTGCCGTCGCCGGTATCCGTGGGGCGGGCCAAGCCTTCGTGGCGCTCTTGAGCGACAAGGCGCCGCAGCGCATCGATTTGGGTGAGCTGCACGGCGAGGCCGAAACACCCGCGCTCGCGCCGTTGGGCGAAGACTTGCTGGTCGCGCTGCGCAGCACCGACGCTGCGGGTCACACTATCAAGCTCGGAAGAATAGCGGGCGCAAGCGGTAGCGCTGTCGCGTGGGGCGCCGAGCTGTCTGCGCTGGGTAAGACCGTCACGGGCGTCGAGCTCGCGACGTCGGGTGCGCGCGGCGTGCTCGTCTACCAAGGCGAAGAGAAGCGCGGCGGCTCGCGGCTCATGCTCGGTAGCTTTGCGACAGGCGCGCTGGCTGAGCCGTTCACCGTCGCGGCGCTGGAGGCCAAGGACGCCGAAATGCCGCGCCTGACCGCGCGCCCCGGCGGCTATTGGCTGAGCTGGGTGCGCACGCTGCCGGAGCCCAAAAAGCCTGCAAAAAAGCCGGCTGAAGGCGAGCCCGCGCAAGATCCCGAGGAGCGCGAGCTCTTGGACGTGGGGCTGCGCGTCGTGGAGGTGGCCAAGCTCGACGAGCGCGGCGTGCAACAGGGCGCGGCGCTCCGCGTTGGTGAGCCGCGCCGTCAGGTGCTGCTATTCGACGTGGCGCCGCTTGCTTCCGGTGGCCTGCTCGTGGCCACGCGTTCGGACAGCGCGGCGCCGGGCGCAGAAGGCGGGGCACTTTTGCTCAGTGAGGTCGGCGCGGACGGTAGCGTGCGCGAAGAACGACTCGACGACGACGAAATCGGCGCGGGCGCTCCGGCGCTGCTCGTCGATGGGGACCGCGAGCTGCCGGGGCCGTGGTTGGCGATGAGCTCACCCAGCGACGCGACGCGCGTCGGTCTGGCGCGCGGCGGCCGCACCGTTCTCCAAGCCGATCCCCAGCTGGGGCACGCCGAGGTCGTCGCCGTCAGCTCTGGGCACTTTTTGGTGCAACGTGCCCGTGGCCGCAGCGTCACGCTGAGCGCGCTCGACTGCAGCTGGCGGAGCGACGTTCCAGCCGAAAAGAAGTAGACTGGGCGCATGCCTACAGCCCTGGTGCTTCTTGCCGATGGCTTCGAAGAGCTCGAGGCCGTCACGATCATCGATGTCCTGCGGCGAGGTGAGGTGAGCGTGACGACGGCGTCGCTCGGAGCCAAGCGCGTCACGGGCTCGCATCAAATCTCGGTTGAAGCCGACGCGCTGCTCGAAAGCGTGTCGGTCGAAGACTTCGATGCGCTGGTGCTGCCTGGCGGTCCAGCCGCCAAAACGTTGCGTGAAAATGCGCACGCCCAAGACACCATCAAGCGGGCTGCGGCGGCCGGCAAGTTGCTGGGCGCCGTCTGCGCAGCCCCCTCGGCGCTCGAGGTCGCGGGCGTGCTGGCCGGCAAGCGCGCCACGAGCTACCCGGGCACTCCGCTACCCAGCGCGCAGTGGGTCGAAGAAACCGTGGTGCAGGACGGCAACGTCATCACCAGTCGCGGTCCCGGCACCAGCCTGGCTTTCGCGCTCGCGTTGGTCGAAAGGCTCAGCGGTCGCGAGACGGCGAAGACCACGGCCCAACGCCTGCTCTTCAGCCCGGCCGGGTAGGGCAAAAGCCCACACTGCGGGCGCAGACGGTGCGCAGAACGCAGAGTTTTCGTGCGGCCCGGACATGAAGTTCCGTGGTGGACGCGCCTAGGCTCTCACGGCAAGGATTTGCGGCTTTTGCGCTGATCTGGCTCACGGCCGTGGCTCGGCCTGCCTCGGGCCAGACCACCGAAGCCACGCGCGCGGCGGCCCGCCAGCTCGCGACCGAGGGGGTCGCCAAATTCGAGGAAGGGGAATTCGTTTCGGCCTCGGATAAACTGGGTCGCGCCTTCGAGACCATCCGGGCGCCCTCGTTGGGCCTCTGGTCGGCCCGTGCGTTGGTGCGCTGCGGTCGACTGGTCGAAGGTGGCGAACGCTACCTCGAGGTGACGCGGCTCGATCCGAAGACGGGGGACGAGGCCGTGCAGCGGCAGGCGCAGAGCGACGCCATTCACGAATACGACGCGCTGCAGTCGCGCATCCCGCGGCTCACGTTGGCGCTGTCGAACAGCGTGCCCGATCAAGACCTGCGAGTGACGCTCGACGGCGTACTCTTGCCGGCCACGTTGCTGCGCGCCCAGGTGCCGGTCGATCCAGGGCCGCACGTCATCGAGGCCTCGCAGGGCGTGCTGCGCGCCAAGCAAGCCATCTTGGTGGCCGAGGGCGCGCGCATCAACGTCTCGCTGCAGCTGGCGTACACTCCAGAAGCCGAGTCTGGCGCGCAGCTCGGACTGGGCGGCTCTACAGCCACTGCGCCTGGCAACGCCGCCCAACCCATGGCTCTGCCCGCGCCCCCCGCTGGCGCTCCGGGGCGGCGCATTCCAACGGCCTTTTGGCTCACGCTGGCTGGCGCCGGCACCGGTCTAGTCGTCGGTACCGTGACGGGTGTCATGGCCATGAACGAGCGCGCGCCCGTGGCCCCCAAGTGCCCCGGTGACGTCTGTGATCCCAAGTATACGCGCGAGGTCGAGCGGCTCAATACGCTGCGCTACGTGTCCACCGGCGCTTTTGCGATTGGTGGCGTGGCGCTGGGCGCGGCAGGCGCGTGGTGGCTGTTCGCGCCAGCGGCACGTCCCGCCCAGGCCTACGTGCGGCCCCGCATCGGGCTCGGTCACGTTCGTCTCGAAGGAGCGTTCTGATGCGCCGGGTGTCGCTCGCGTTCTGCTTACCGCTCGCGCTGTTTGGCACGAGCTCGTGCCTCGTTGCGGGGCTGGAGGTAGGCCCGGGGCAAGACGCCGCGGGCAGCGCCGGGTCGTTGGGCGCGTTCGGCGGCTCGCGGTTCGGGTCGGCGGCTGGCAGCGGCGGGTCGCCAGCGAGCGGCGACGCGAACGCGGGCGGCGTTACGACGACTGGCGGAAACGCTGGCGATGTCGGCGGCGCCGTGCGTTGCGAAGACCACCCCATCTCGGAGAAGTCGCGCTGGTCCGTCACCGCGTCGAGCTCTAGCCTGGGCAACGGCGTCGAGACCGATCCGCTCTACAACCCGCCGAGCCACGTCGCCGATGGCGCGCTCGACGAGCGCTGGGCGAGCGGGCAGCCCCAAGAAGACGGGCAGTGGTTTCACGTCGATTTCGGCGTCGAGGTCGCGCTCAGCCACGTGATTTTGCAGCAGGGCCGCGATCTGGACGACTTTCCGCGCGGCTACGAGATCAGCCTCTAGGATCGCCATACCGATTTCGACGCTGTCGCGCGGGCCAGCGGTCACGGCGCTTCGGTCAGCGAAAAAGTGATCCCGCTCGATGGTCCAGCGCTCGGCCGCTACCTGCTGATCAAGCAAACCGGCAGCGCCAAGAGCTGGTGGAGCATCGCGGAGATCTCCGTCGAGTGCCACTGAGCGTTCGCAGCTGCCGGCGCTTAGTTCGCGAAGGCGCGAAGGCGTTGCTGAACGCGAGGGGCAGCAGACATGCAATTGGGGGCGCCGCACTGGCGCGGTGATTGCGTTGCTCTTCACTGAACCATCAAGGGCGCCGCTGCGATTGTGTTTGGCGCTACGGCAGGATCTCGACGGCGAGCGTTTCGGTGCCCCAGGGGTAACCGAGCTCGCGGGCGGTGCCGGTAGCTTGGCTCTTACCCAAGAGGCGCGCGACGACCTCGAGGCCCAGGTCGATGGCGGCGCCGTTTTGGGCGGCGGTGATGCAGCGCGGAGCCGCCAGGGTGCGCGCGTCGGTGCGCACGCTGAGGCTCGGATCCAGCGCCAATAGCTCGTCCTTCAGCGCGCTGACGGCTGCGACTTCGGAGCCCTGCAGCAGGCCCGCGCGCGCCGCCAAGAGCGCCCCGAGCCCGACCGCCAACGTGAGCGTCAGTCCTTCGCGCACCCGAGCCAAGTAGTCGAGCAGCGCTTGGTCTTCGAGCGCGAGCCGCGCGCCGTATCCGCCAGGAATGAGCAGCAGCTCGGGATCGGGGCACGCGGCCAAAGCCTGCGCGGGGCCGACCTGCAGCTGGGCGCGCGTGGCGCGAACACCGGGCGACGACGACACCAGCTCGGCCTTGATGGCGCGCCAGTTCCACTTGCGACCAGCGGTCGAAAAGACTTCCAACGTGCCGGCCACGTCGAGCAAATCCATCTCGTCGAAGGCGATGATGGCGAGGCGATAGGGGCGGGTACGCATGCGTGGAGCCGGGTTACGGCAAGAGCAGCAGCTGACCCGTCGTCTGTCGGCTTTCGAGCGCGCGGTGGGCCGCGGCGGCCTCGGCCAGCGGAAAACGCTGCGAGATCTGCGTCGTTAGCTTGCCTTGCTTGAGCATGTCGAAGAGCGCGCCGGCAGCCGTGAGCAGCTCTGGACGAGTGCGGATGTACGCGTAGAGCGTGGGCCGCGTGATGAACAGCGAGCCCTTGGCCGCCAACGTGGCCAAGTCGAACGGCGGCGGCTTGCCCGAGGCGTTGCCGTAGCTGATCAAGAGGCCGCGTGGCGCCAAGCAGTCGAGCGAGCCTTCGAAGGTGGCCTTGCCGACCGAGTCGTACACGACCGGTACGCCCTCCGGATACAGCTCGCGCACCTTGGCTTTGAAGTCTTCGCGCGTGTAGACGATGACGTGCTCGGCGCCGTTCTGTTTCGCGAGCTTGGCTTTGTCGTCCGAGCCGACGGTAGCGATGACCTTGGCGCCCAGGTCGGTGAGCCATTGCAGCGCGAGTGAGCCGACGCCGCCCGACGCCGCGTGCAACAGCACTGGCTCAGCGAAGCGCACGGCATGGGCGCGTCGCACCAGAAACTCCACCGTGAGGCCCTTGAGGAAGGACGCGGCGGCGACCTCGTCCGAAATCTCGTCGGGTAAGGGGACCAGCCGCTCGGTCGGCATCAATCTGACGCTGGCGTAGGCGCCCGGCGTCTGTGCCGTGTAAACCAAGCGTTGACCTTCGCGCAGGCCATAGTCGTCCGTTTGCGGCCCCAGCCGCTCGATGACGCCGGCGGCCTCGACCCCCAAAGTGGCCGGTAGCGGAACCTGATACAGCCCGCTGCGGTGATAGGTGTCGATCATGTTGACGCCGATCGCGCTGTGGCGAATCAGCGCCTCACCCGGGCCGGGCAGGGGTTGCTCGAAGGACTCGAGGACCTGCACGTCGGGCGAGCCGGTCTGGCTGATGCGGACTCTGTGTTCCATGCGGCCGGCCGCACTCTACAGGGTTTTCGTGCCCTTGGCGTGACGGCCTGCGGCTCTGTGCTGGTTCCGGGCCGACTGGGGGGCCCTGCCTGAATATGGTATCGCAAGTGGCATGTTGGCCGACGCTTTCGACCTGAAACCGAGCAAGACGCCCAAGAGCGCGAGCGAGCGCGACGCTATCTTGAAAGGCGGGTTGGGCTTTGGTCGGGTCTTCACCGAGCACATGGTGCAGATTCGCTACGCGGGTGGCGCGTGGCAGCGCGGCGAGCTCGTGCCGTACGGACCCATCACGCTCGACCCAGCGGCGTCCGTCTTGCACTACGGCCAAGCCATCTTCGAAGGCTTCAAGGCGTACCGCCAACCCGACGGCAGCATCGCGACGTTTCGCCCAGAGGCAAACGGCAAGCGCTTTGCGGCTTCAGCGCGGCGCCTGGCCATGCCGGAGCTGCCGGTGGAGCTGTTCGTCGGCGCCTCTGACGTGCTGTTGCGCCACGAAGCTGCCTGGGTGCCGAGCGGCGCGGGTGAGAGCCTGTACCTGCGCCCGTTGATGATCGCGACCGAAGCGGCCCTCGGCGTGAAGCCGGCCAAGGAGTACTCGTTCTTGCTCTTCGGCTCGCCGTCGGGCGACTACTTTCCTCAAGGTGTGAAGCCGATCAGCCTGTGGCTCTGCACCGACTACGTGCGCGCTGCTCCGGGCGGCACCGGCGAAGCCAAGTGCGCCGGTAACTACGCGGCGAGCCTGGTGGCCCAGCAAAAGGCCATCGACGAAGGCTGCGTCCAGGTGATTTGGCTCGACGCCGTCGAGCGCAAGTGGATCGAAGAAATGGGCGGTATGAACCTGTTTTTCGTCTACAAAACCGCCACCGGACACAAGCTGGTGACGCCGCAGCTCACCGGCACGCTGCTCGCTGGGGTGACTCGCGACAGCTTGCTCAAGCTGGCAGTCGACCTGGGCTACGCCGTCGAAGAACGCATGATCAGCGTGCAAGACTGGGAGCAGGGCCAGAAGGACGGCTCGTTGATCGAGGTGTTTGCGTGCGGTACCGCGGCGGTTATCACCCCGGTGGGTGAAGTGAAGTTCGACGGCGGCAAGTGGGACATCAACGGTGGCGAGTTCGGTCCTCACGCGCGCAAGCTGCGTGAGTCGCTGCTGGCGATTCAGTACGGTCAAACGCCCGACATGCACGGCTGGATGCACCGCGTGCCGTGATGGCAACGCAGCGCGGCTTGCTGCAGGGCGCGGGGCTGGCCGTCGCGCTCGGGCTCGCGCTGCCCGGCTGCGCGGGCCCTCGCGCGCCGACCGTTGAGCTGGGCGAGCTTTCGGGGCGTAGCGTCGCCACGCCGCAGCGCCTCGGTTGGGTGAGCTCGGAGCAGCCGAGCGGAGCGCTGCCGAGCGCCATCGCGCTGGGCGGCAAGGCTTCGGGGCGCGTCTTGGTCTACTTCGAGTTTGCGGCGCCGAGCGAGACGCGCCGGTTGCACGGCGCGGCCCTGCTACTCAGCACCTCCGGCGCTCCCGGCCAGAGCATCGAGGTCGAGCTGTCGCGCGCCGAGCCTCCGAGCGCCGAGCTGCGCAGCTGGGCCGATCAACCGCGAGCGCGCTACCCGCGTTTGACGGCGCGGCTACCGGGCAATACCGAGTCGGTGCGTCTCGATGTCACCGAGCTAGTGCGCGCTGAAGCCAAGCCGGGCGAGCCCTTGCGGCTGTTGCTACGCGCCGAGCCGGGCACGGCCGAGCCGGTGCTGGTCGCGACCGGGGCGGCCGGCGGCGCCGCCCCGCGGCTCGAAGCGTACTGGGAGTAGGCTCAGCGCTGTTGCTTGCGGCGAGCCGCGAGGATGCTGAGGCCGAGCAGGGCGAGCAAGACGGAGCTGGTGGTGTCCGAGCCGGCGACGGTGCGGCACGAGCAGCCTTTGGCTTCGATGGCGTTGCGATCGCCGGCGACCTGACCGCCGTCGTCACCGCCGCTGTTGGCGTTGCCGGTACCCTGTCCAGGGTCGTCGCCGCCGAAGTTGACCATTGGATCTTTGGGGTTGCCGCTGCCGGCGCCACCAGCGCCGCCTTCACCGGGCGGCCGCAAGGGCTGCGGCTCCCCGCAGACGCCCAGGGTGCACTCGGCGTTGCCGGGGCACTGAGCGTCTTCGCAATCGTCGACGCAGTCACCTTGGCTGCAATGCTGGCCCTCATTACAGGCCTTGCCGGCGCAGCCGTCGTCCACGCAGTGCCCGGTTGCGGCGTCGCATTCGCCTACCGAGCAGCCCGCGCAGCCGCACTCGACCAAGCAGGCGCCGCCTTCGCAGACGAAGCCTTCGCCGCAATCGATGCCGTCGCACGGATCGACGCACACGCCGTCGGCGCAGCTTTGACCGGTGGGACACACCACGTCATCGCAAGCGCCGATGCACTTGCCGCCCATGCAGACTTGGCCTGCCGCGCAGGTTTTGTCGGCGCAGGCGGTCTCGATGCAGGCGCCTTCGACGCACTTTTCGTCTGCGGCGCAGCGGAACTCACCCGTCCCGCAGATCGGCTGGCAGCGCGCCTTGACGCACAATTGACCGGTCGGACAGAGATCGCCTTCGTCGGTGTCGCCGTCGCAGTTG
>DATAKF010000509.1:0-18449 GCA_036261775.1 Polyangiaceae bacterium
AGGAGGAGCTGTGGGCGGGTAACGGCAGGCTATTTCCTGCTGTTTCCGACGGTCCACGGCGACGGGATTTGATGGCCGCAAACGCAAAAGGGTCCACGAAAAAGGTTGGTCGGCTGATTCGGTCGGCGCGGATGGAGCGCGGGCTGACTCAGAAAGATCTCGCACGGAAGCTCGGAGTTCGCTCTGGCAGCTACGTGGGAATGCTCGAGTCAGGCCTATGTAAAGGGGTGGGAGTGGGCAGGCTCGAGGAGATTGCGACGTTCCTCGATGTACATGGCGTCGACCGCTATCGCTGGCTGGCAGCAGCTGGTCATTTGCCCCCTGGTTTGCTGGGGGCGCTCATGAAGAGTCCCGATCAGTGGGACGACGTGCTGGGTTTGCTCGGCACGAGCGGACCGCGTGGTGCGCGGGCTCGCAAGCGCGCGCGCGCTTGATCCACGCTTAATCCACGGCAGCAGGCGCCGTTTTAGCGACGGCCGGAGGTGCGGGTAGCGCCTTTGGCCGTCGTTGAGCGTTTCTGGCGGTCCTTTCTCAGCTAGCGAACTGTCCCCGATTTTTTCTCTCGCGGTGAGTTCGTGTATCCTCGAGGTCAATATGAAGTCGTTTTCTTTTACTAAAGCTTTCACTCTCGGATGCTTGGTGGTTTTGGCGCTGCCGGTTGCGTGCGGCGACGACGAGACGAATCCTCCCGCGAAGGCTGGCTCGGACGGCGGTGGTGAGGCCGGTGCCGGTACCGGTGGCACCCCGAGCGTGGACGGCGGTGCTGGTGGCGCGCCTGCGACGCAGCTTCCGCCTGGCATCAGCGACATGTCCAAGACCGAGATGTGCACCGACGAGCCCAAGTGCACTTCGGCGTCCGTCGGACCTGTGTTCATCGACCCGTGCTGCGCGGGCGATGCTTGCGGTCTCGCGACTGGGTTCTTGGCGCTGGTCGGCGCGCAGTTCGAGGACGCATGCCAACCCAAGGGTCAAGTGGGCGAGGTCGACGAGGCGTGCCCCACGTCGGCGCCTTCTGCCGTGCCTTTCCCGAGTGGCGCAACGACCATCATGGTGCCGATCGACGGGTTCGTCGGATGCTGCCGCGACAACGGCAAGTGTGGTGTGGTGGTGGACAAGGTTCACTCGGCGGCGCTCGGAAACCTTGCCGACCTGGGCCTTGGCTGCGTCGATGCAGCTCCGTTCTTCCCGAATACCACGCCGCAATCCTGCGGCGGTAGCGCGGGCGGAGCTGGTGGCGGCGGAGCCGGCGGCGCGTCCTCCGGTGGCGACGGCGCAGGTGGCGCGGCTGGCGGCGCTGGCGGCGCTGGCGGCGCTGGCGGAAACAACTAGGCTTCCCGCGGGATGCACGGCTGGCGCTTTCTGAGCAGGGGGCTTCCCTGGCTGTTGGCGCCAGCTTGGTTGATTGCCGCGTGCGGCGGCTCCGTTGAACGCATTCGCGACGACGCGAACGCGACCGGTGGCGCTGCGGGAACCAGCAAGGGTGGTTCCAGAAGCGACGTCGCCCAACCCGCAGGTGGTACGACGCTGTTGCCCATGCCCGTCGCCGGGCGTGGCGGACAGCCCATGGTGATAGAGGGTGGAACGGGCGGCACGCGAAGTTTCCCGACAAGTGCCAAGCCAAGGCTCAGCCGGGCGTGCGCGACACGAGCTGCCCGACGAGCCCGCCCACGAGCGCGCCGTTTCCATCGGGTGACACGACCGTCGCCGTGCCCATCAACGGGTACTTGGGTTGCTGTCGCGACGACGGCACCTGCGGAGTCTTGCTCAACGAGCTCTCGTCGCCCGCGTTCGGGGTCGTTTCGAAGCTCGGGCTAGGCTGCGTCGACTCGGCGCCGTTCTTCAACGGCAAGCCGGCGCCAGCCTGTGGCAGTGGCGGCGAGAGCTTCGGCGGTGCCCCAGGTAGCGCGGGCGCGGGCGGTGACGCGGCGGCTGGTGCGTCGACGGGCGGCGCCGGCTAATTCTGCGCGGCCCCGCAGCCCTTGCGCCGAGCCACAGCCTCTACCTCGAGAGCTGCGGCTTTTCCGCGTTCGGCCTGCCCCTTGCATCCGTCGAAGCCGGACTTAGTTTGCCTCGGTCGTCGCGAAAACCAACGCGACCACTGCGCGGAGTAGCCCCATGCGGATGGATCGTCTCACCAACAAGAGCCAAGAAAGCCTGCGCGCCGCCGTCGATGGCGCCACTCGCCGCGGCAACCCGGAGATCATTCCCGAGCATTTGTTGGTGGCAGTGCTGGAGCAGGAGAGCAGCGTGGCTGCTGCGGTCGCGCAGCGCGCCGGTGCCGATCCCAAGGCGCTTTCGCGCGAGCTGAGCGAGCGCATCGAGAAGCTGCCCAAGGTCTCGGGCGGCCAAGAGCCAGGCTTTGGCCGGCGCACCGTGCCCTTTTTGAATGCCGCGGAAGACGAAGCCAAGAAGCTGAAGGACGACTTCGTCTCCGTCGAGCATTTTCTGCTCGCCGGGCGCTCCGACAAGGACGTCCAGGCGGTGTTCGATCGCCACGGCTTGGCCTACGACAAGCTGTTGCACGCTCTAGCGGAGATCCGCGGCAGCCAGCGCGTCACCGATCAAGATCCGGAAGGAAAGTTTCAGGCGCTCGAAAAGTACACGCGCGACCTCACGGCGCTCGCGCGTCGCGGCAAGATCGATCCGGTCATCGGTCGCGACGAAGAGATTCGCCGCGTGATGCAGGTGCTGGCGCGGCGCACCAAGAACAACCCAGTGCTGATCGGCGAGCCGGGCGTGGGCAAGACGGCCATCGCCGAGGGCATCGCGCGGCGCATCGCCAACGGAGACGTGCCCGAGTCGCTGAAAGACAAGCGCATTTTGGCGCTGGATTTGTCCGCCATGGTCGCGGGCTCCAAGTTTCGCGGCGAGTTCGAGGACCGGCTGAAGGCCGTGCTCAAGGAGGTCGAAGCAGCGGCCGGCGGCGTCATCCTGTTCATCGACGAGCTGCACACCCTGGTTGGCGCCGGCGCCGCCGAGGGCGCTATGGACGCAGCCAACATGCTCAAGCCCGCCCTGGCGCGCGGTGAGCTGCGCGCCATCGGCGCGACCACGCTCGACGAATACCGCAAGCACATCGAGAAAGACGCGGCGCTCGAGCGACGCTTTCAGCCGGTGGTCGTCGATCAACCGAGCGTGACCGATACGATCGCGATCTTGCGCGGCTTGAAGGAGCGCTACGAGGTCCACCACGGCATTCACATCAAGGATTCGGCCTTGGTGGCGGCCGCGGTGCTGAGCAACCGCTACATTACCGAGCGCTTCTTGCCGGACAAAGCCATCGACTTGGTCGACGAGGCCGCCAGCAAGATCAAGATGGAGATCGACAGCTTGCCGCTGCCCATCGATCAGCTCGAGCGGCGGCTGCTGCAGCTGCAGATCGAGCAGCAAGCGCTGTCGAAAGAGCGCGACAAGGGCAGCAAAGCCCGGCTGGACGAGCTTTCTCACGAGGTGGGCGAGCTGTCGGGCGAGCGCGACCGGATGCGCGCCCAGTGGCTGCGCGAAAAGGACTTCATCGAGAAGCTACGCGACGAACAGCGCGAGATCGAAGAGCTGCGCACGGCCGAAGAGCAAGCGCGCCGCTCTGGAGATCTGGGCCGCGCCGCCGAGATTCAATACGGTCGTATCCCCGAGCTGGAGCGCCGGCTCGAGCAGCACCGCGCCGAGCTGAACCAGCTGCAAGAGAAGGGCTCCTATTTGAAGGAGGAGGTCGGCGAAGAAGAGATCGCGGCCATCGTCTCCAAGTGGACCGGCGTGCCGGTTTCCAAAATGCTGGAAGGCGAGCTGCAGAAGCTGATCTCGATGGAGCAAAACCTCGAGAAGCGCGTGGTGGGCCAGCAGGTGGCGCTCACGGCCGTGGCCAACGCGGTTCGGCGCTCGCGCGCCGGCTTGGGCGACGAAAAGAGGCCCATCGGCTCGTTCTTGTTCCTGGGCCCCACCGGCGTCGGCAAGACCGAGACGGCGCGCGCCTTGGCCGAGTTCTTGTTCGACGACGAGCGCGCCATGATTCGCATCGACATGAGCGAGTACATGGAAAAACACGCGGTTTCGCGGCTGATTGGCGCGCCGCCCGGCTACGTTGGCTACGACGAAGGTGGCCAGTTGACGGAGCCCGTGCGCCGGCGCCCCTACAGCGTAATCTTGTTCGACGAGATCGAGAAGGCGCACCCGGACGTGTTCAACGTGCTGCTGCAGGTGCTGGACGACGGTCGCTTGACCGACGGCCAGGGCCGCACCGTGGACTTCAAGAACACGGTGGTGATCTTGACGAGCAACGTCGGCAGCGCCGAGCTTTCGGCGTTGGAAGAGCGGCGTGATCTCGACGCTCCTGCTCGTGAAGAGCTCACGCGCGGCGTGGCGCTCGAAGCGCTGCGGCGTGTGTTTCGCCCCGAGTTCATCAACCGGCTCGACGAAATCGTGGTTTACCATCGCCTAGCCCGCGATCAGATTCGGCGCATCGTGGAGATTCAGCTGCAGCGGCTGCACACCCGCTTGGCGGCTCGCGAGCTCACCCTGGCCATCAGTGAAGAAGCGAAGGACTACCTGGGTGAGCTGGGTTGGGATCCGCAGTTTGGCGCGCGTCCGCTCGGCCGCGCGATTCGGAAGCACCTCGAGGACGAGCTGGCCAAGCGCGTTCTTGGCGGAGATTTGGGCCCCGGCGACACCATTTTCGTCGATCGCTCACCGGCTGGATTGAGCTTCAAACGTGTAGAAGCGGGCGAATCGGTGCCAGAGGCGGTCTCGAAAGCCCGCCTCTCGGCGCTGAACTAAGCTAGCCTCTCGGTTCGACAGGCGCGGCTTTGCGCCTAGCGTTCCGTGAGCATGGCAGAGCCCCCTGTCTCTTCTGGTCGGGACCCGCGTGAGAGCGCTGAGTGGCTGCGCCGCGCGCTGTCGGCGGCCCGGCTGGGCACCTGGGAGTGGGACCTGCCGTCGGGTCGCGTCACGTGGTCGCGCGAAGCCCAGGGCATCTTCGGCATTCGCGAGTTTGGCGGAACCTTCGAGGCCTGGGGCAAGCTCGTTCACCCCGCCGACTACGAGTACGCCAAGGCGACGATCGAGCGCGCGCTCAGCGATCGCAACACGGTCGATTTTCACATCGAGCACCGCGCCATCCTCCCGACGGGCAAGGTGGTGTGGATCGAGGGCCGCGGGCAGGTTCAGCGCGACGACAACGGTGAGGCCCTGGCCATCATCGGCATCGTTCAGGACATCACGCAGCGCAAGGAGCTGGAGTACCAGCTCGCGCAGTCCCAGCGGCTCGAGACCGTGGGGCGGCTGGCGGGCGGCGTCGCGCACGACTTCAACAACCTGCTGACGGCCATCATTGGCGCCGTCAGCCTGGCGAAGTCGCACACCTTGCCGGCCGGCCAGGCAGATTTGCAGACCGCCCTCGACGCGGCCGAGCGCGCCACCGGGCTCACGCAGCGGCTGCTGGTGTTCTCGCGCCAGCGCGCCAGCGACATACGCCTGCTCGATTTGAACGAAGTGGTCGAGAACTCGCAGAAGATGCTGTCGCGCGTGCTGCGCGACGACATTCGGCTCGCCGTGGCGCTGGCGCCGCAGAAGCTCGCGGTGCGCGCCGATCTGGCGCAGCTGGAGCAAGTGCTGGTGAACCTAGTCATCAACGCCGCCGAGGCCATGTCCGGCGGCGGCGTGGTGGAGGTGGCGACCCGCTCCGAAGCCATCGCTCCGGGCCACCCGAAGTTGCCGCCCGGCCGCTACTTCGTGCTGACCGTCAAAGACACCGGCACGGGCATGTCGGCGGATCAGCGCCAGCGCGTTTTCGAGCCGTTCTTCACGACCAAGCCGCATGGCGTGGGTCTGGGGCTGGCGACGTCGCTCGGCATCGTCGAGCGCATTTCGGGTACTCTGTCGATCGAGAGCGAGCTGGGCGCCGGCACGACCATCGCGGTGTTTTTGCCCGAGGCCAAGCCTGAGCGAAAGATCACGCCGCCGCCCTCGGCCGCGGTGACCAAGCCCGCCAACATCTTGATCATCGAGGACGACCGAGCGGTGCGCGAAACTACGGTGCGCCTGTTGGCGCGCGCGGGCTTTCGCGTCACCGCCGCCGAAGATCGCCGGGGCGCCACGGCGGCGTTGGCCGCTCCCGAGCCGATCGATTTGGTCGTGACCGACGTGATCATGCCCGAGCAGAGCGGGCCCGAGCTGGTGCGGCTCTTGCGCAAAGAACGGCCAGATTTGTCGGCCTTGTACGTGTCCGGCTACGCCGGTGAGGCGCTGCAGGAGCATGGGCTTTCGCAAGACGACGCGTTCTTGCAGAAGCCGTACATGCCCAGCGTCTTGATCGGGCGCATCCGCGAGCTGCTGGCGCGCCGCGAAGGCTAGCTACCCGTCTGTCTTACTCGAAGTTTCATCATGAGGCTGAAGACACGCGCTCTGGTGGCGCTAAGCGTAGGCGGGTTCGTGAGCCTGCCGTTCAGCGCGGCCATGTTCAACCTGTTCCCCGAGGTCGCGTTGCCGCTCAGCGCGCTGGTGTGCGACGAGCGACTCGGGGTATTGCCCAGCTCTCGAAATCATTCGCACTCCTACCTGTGCGGCGCGGTCGATATCACGGTGCGCGCAAGCTTCGTGACTTGGGTTGCGCTCGTGTTGTGCCTTGCCGCCATCATCTTCGTCCTGTTGCCACGTGGCGGTAGAGCGAAGGCGTAGCTCGACACGGCTGACGACCTAGCGGAGCGCTCACCAGTGCGAGAAGCCATGCGCGGCGATCAGCGGAACGTAGGCGAGGGAGCACAAGACTGCCCACGCGCGCGTGGGCAAGCCGGCCTTGCCGACCATCCACCAAGTGGTCAGGGCAGCGCCGAGCAACGCCGCGGGCACGCCGATCACGATGCCGAAGAACCACGCCATCGCGCCCAGCCCACCTTGCCCGCGCGAATTGTGTTGGATGAGCTCGAGGGCGATAACGACGTAGACCGCGCTCGTGCCGAGCGCTCCGTACCCCCAACCGAAGGGCTTGTGAAAGCGCCTATCCGCTACGTGCGCGGCGAGTGCGAAGAGGAGCGCCGCAGAGGCGTGAACCAGCAACCAGGCGACGATATCGTGAAACCGCGAGGGGTCCGAAGCAAACAGTTCGCGGGCTCGTGCGTAGCTCTCCAACTTCGGTGAGCATTCCATGCACCAGAAATTTCAGCAAATCGCCTCAGCGCAGTAGACCTTTACCGCCGCGCCTTGCCGCAACCGTGCCCTTGAGCACGGCCCCTGACTAAGGAAGACTGAGCGGTTTGCTATGCGAACGTCCCCGGTCGTGATCAACGCGCGGTTGCTCGTCACCTGGTTCGGCAAGAGCTGGACATGACGAACCCGGAACAAGGCGTGGTGCTCCGTTGGCACAGATCGGCACGGCCAGGGCGCTCTGATCCGAAAGCGGCTCGCCCCTCCCACCAATGTTCCTGCACTTACTGGCCGGCACGCACTTTGCTTGGCGGGGGGAATGCTGAACGCTCGCGCAACGTCGACCGGAATCGCTTTCGGGCTGGTGGGCTTCTTCGGGCTCTTGGCAATGTCTGTCGGTTGCTCAGGCTCGGTATCGCAGACCCCGACTGGCTGCGACTACAACGGCAAGGTGTTTGCCGTTGGTGACAAGTTCCCTGCCAGCGACGGTTGCAACCAGTGCTCCTGCGGCGAGGGAGGCGACGTTCAATGCACGTTGATCGGCTGCGAACCGGGGCCTGAGCCCGATGGGTCTTGCACGGTCGGTGGGAAGCGCTACGCGCCCGGGCAGCAAGTCTCCGACGACGGCTGCAATACCTGCTCCTGCATTGGTCCCGGAGAAGTTGCTTGCACCCAGCGAGCCTGTGCCGACCCTGGCTCATCCTGCGAGTCGCTCGTCAACGAGCTGAAGGCCACGTTGTCGAGCGTGCAGAAGTGCGCGTCGGCTGCCGACTGCGGTCAGCCGATCCCCGGCTCGAGCTGCGGCTGCACGCGTGATCTGATAGCACGCAGGGACGCCAACCTCGAACCGTACCTGGAGCTGAGAGCCAAGGCCAACGAGCAGGCCTGCTCGATCGAAGGCGGCTCGACCTGCGATTGCCCCAGCGCGGATGGCTTTGCCTGCATCGACAACGTGTGCGGCTGGAACTACACGGACACCGCGCCTGACCCGAGTTGTGAACCGGTCGCCGCCGCAGAACTGTGCGTGAGGGGCAAAGCGACCGCCGACAATGAGGTGATCGAAGCCGGCGACCCACTGCAAATCACCGTGCGAAGCGCAGGTTGTCTGTCCAGCAGCTGCTCGAAAGTGATCGAGGCGTCGTGCACGCTCGGTTCGGGGGTCACCTTCGAGGCAAAAGCCAACTTCTGTGTGGCGGACACCTCGAGCTCGGGAAAGGCATGTACCGACGATTGCGGCACCGCCCACGCCGACTGCTTCGGCCAAGCCCTGACGGCTGGCGAACACCAAGTGAAGCTCGGGTCGATTGCCGTCGGCTTCCAGGTCCCGAGTAAGTTGCCGCTCGGCGGCTTGTGCGCGAGCGCTCGCTAGCGAGCGAGATGCCCGACGCGACGGGCCGCAGTTCAATATGATGTGGAGCTGGCCGGCTATGGGCGCTCGGGTGACTAGCGCAGCGCCACATTCCCAAGTTGCAGCTAGCGCATTTGCGCTGCACTAGACGCCGCGGCGGATCAGATCGAAGCCCGCGAAGGCGGCGCGTCGGCGTATACCGTTTCTGTCACCGACGAACACGCGCTGCGCGGCTTGCGTGCCGCTTGCCGTCGCCAGCGCCCAATGTACGAGCCCGACAGGCTTCTCTGCCGTGCCGCCTTCGGGGCCTGCGATGCCGGTGAAGGCCAGCCCCAGATCGGCTCCCAAGCGCTGTCGGATGCCCTCGGCCATGGCGCGCGCCACCTCGGCGCTGACCGCGCCGTGCGCCGCGATGAGCTCCGCAGGCACGCCGAGCAGGGCGGTTTTGACGGCGTTGGCGTACGCGACCACGCCGCCCAAAAAGTAGCGGCTGGAGCCCGGAATACGCGTCAAAAGCTCGGCCGCGAGCCCGCCCGTGCACGACTCGGCGATGGCCACGGTCAGGCCTCGCTCGCTCAGCAAGCCGCCCACGTGCTCGGGCAAGCTCCCAAAACCTTCGCCGTAGACGTAGTCGCCGAGCCGTGCGCGCACGTCGGCGGCTGCGCGCTGGGCGACGTCTAGCGCAGCCTCGCGGCTGCTGGCGCTGGCCAGCACCTTCACTTCGATTTCCGGCAAGCTTGCGCGGTAGCCGATGATCACGCCGTACTGCGCCTCGACGCCTGCGAGCCGATCGTTGACCTCGGATTCGGGCAGACCAAAGCAGCGCAGCACGATTTGGTGCCGCGCCTCGGTGATCAGCGCGGCCAAGTCCGGCGTGACGCTGTTGTCGAACATGCCCTTCATTTCTTGGGGCACGCCGGGCATGAAATAGGCGGCGCAGCTGCCGAGCTTCACGCCGAAGCCTGGAGCGGTGCCGTTCGGGTTGGGCAAGATGCGCGCACCAGCCGGAAAATCAGCCTGTTTGGCGTTGGACGCCGCTAGCTCCGGTCGGCCGTAGCGGCGCAGGCGCTCTTTGATGTGCTCGAACGACGCTGCGTCGCGCACCAGTTCCACGCCGGCGACGCGGGCGGCGCACTCGGTCGTGATGTCGTCCGTCGTGGGCCCTAGTCCGCCCGTGCACACCAGCACTTGGTGCTCGACCGACAAGCGCCGCAAGTACGCCTCGATGCGACCGCGATCGTCGTCCACGCAGTCGATGGCCGTGACCTCGAGCCCGATCCGGGTCAGCGACTCGGCGAGCCAAGTGGCGTTCGAATTGAGCAGCTCTCCCCGTGTCAGCTCCGTCCCGATGCACAACACCGCGGCTGTCATGACTAAGGTGGATACGCGCAACGGAAGCCGATGTGGAGCGCTTTGTTCGTCTCGGCCAGCGCGGCCCAAGACTTCAGCTCCGCGGCCGAGGTGGAGCGAAACGAGCCGCCGCGCGCCGTGAATCCCCCGCCCGACTCGCGCGTCCATTCCGCCACATTTCCGGCCAGATCGAGCACGCCTTCGGGTGACGCGCCGTCGGGGCGCGAGCCCACCAGCTCGCCCAAGGCGCCCTCGCCCTGCCGCGCGCACGGGCCGCTCAGCAGCCCAAACGCTGCGCGCCGACAGACCAGGCCGCTGTTGCCCCAGGCGTAGCGCCGCGCGCCGTGGCCCGCTGCGGCCCACACCCATTCGGCGGCCGTGGGTAGGCGGCCGCGCTGCTTCTGACAGAAGGCGTCCGCCTCAACGGCGCTCACGTTGCTCACCGGTAGCCCCGGCTCTCCCGGCACGCTGGAGGCGCCCGTCACGTCGGCAAAGCGCTGGCGCGTGACCTCGGCAACGTCCAAGCGAAAGGCCGCGACTCGCGTGCGCGCAAAGCGTTCGCCGCCGCTGACGCCGTCCCAATCGGTCGCGCCGATGTACAGCTCGCCACCCTCGAAGCTGACGACGCCAAAGCGAGCCACGCATTGCCCTGACGCGTCCAGCTCCTGCGCGATCGAGCAGCTGCTGGCTCGCCCGCTACAAGCGCCATTTTGTAGTGTTTGCCCGGCGCCGCAGCAGCGCTCGCCCTGCGCCTGCATGCCGGCCGGGCAGCGATCGATGGTGCGCTGCGAGAGCGCGACGCGCGCGGTGCCCCAGGCGCACAAACCCAAGCCAACGAGCGCCAAGCCCGCGCGCAGCATGGGGTGCTGCCGAAGCCTCGCCAGCGCGGACATGCTTTTAGGCGTCCGCCACCGCCGCTGGCGCTTCGCCGCGGATCAGCGCCGCCAGCCCGGCTTCGTCGATGACCTGAGCGCCGAACTTGCGCGCGCCGTCGAGCTTGGCTTTGCCGACCTTCTCGCCGGCCACCAAGTACGTCGTGCCTTTCTTCACTTTGTCGTGCACCTCGCCGCCGGCGTCGCGGATGTCTTGGTGCACGTCGTCGCGCTTTTTGGACAGCACGCCGGTCACGCAGAAACTCTGGCCCAAGAGCGGGCCTTCGGTCTTGGAGACGTTCACCGGCTGGGGCCGCGAAACGCCGCGCTCGAGCAGCTTTTCGAGCAGCGCGCGCGAGTCGCTCGCGAACAGGTACTTCACGACGCTCTCGACCATTTTGGGGCCAAACCCGGAAATCGCGCCGACGTTGGCGGTCGCGGCGGCTTCGTCCCAGCTCAGGAGCGTGGGCAGATCACGCGCGGCTTCCGCCAGCTGTCGCGCCGCGACTTGACCGATGTGATCGATGCCCAGCCCCGTGAGCAGTCGATCGAGCGTGCGCTCCTTGGAACCTTGCACCGAGCTGACGACGTTCTCTGCGCTCTTCTTGCCCATGCGCTCGAGCGTCTCCAGGCGCGCGGCCGTCAAGTCGTAGAGATCGGCCACGTCACTCACGAGCCCGCCTTCGATGAGCTGCGCGATGAGGACCTCGCCCAGGTTGTCGATGTCCATGGCAAAGCGCCGCGAGTAGTGCAAAAGCGCGGCCTTCATGCGATCCGGACAGCGCGCGTTGGGGCAGAACACCGCCACCTGCCCCTCGTCCTTTTGCACGGGTGTTTGGCAGCAGGGGCACACCTTCGGCATCTCGAACGGCGGTGCGTTCGACTCACGCGCTGCGGCGTCGACCGACACCACCTGCGGGATGATTTCGCCCGCCTTCTCGATCACCACGCGATCGCCAACCCGAATGCCGAGCGCTTCGACGATGTCGGCGTTGTGCAGCGAGGCGCGGCTCACGGTCGTGCCCGCGAGCTGCACCGGCTCCAAGTTGGCGACGGGGGTGAGCGTGCCGGTGCGGCCAACCTGCACGTGAATGCTGACGACGGTCGTGGTGGCGCGCTCGGCGCCGAACTTGTAGGCGATGGCCCAGCGCGGAAACTTGGCGGTGGCGCCCAAGATGTCTTGCTGCGTGAAGGCGTTCACCTTCACGACCGCGCCGTCGGTCTCGTACGGGTAGTCCTTGCGGGCTGCGTCGATCGCGGCAATGGCCGCCCAAATCTCCTCGAAGGAGTTGCAGACCCGGTGCAGGCCATGCGTTGGCAAGCCAAATTCCCGCAGCTTGTCGAGCGCGCCCGCGTGGGTGTCGCTGAGCTCCGGGCCTTCCACGACCTGCCAGGCCATCACGCGCAGCGGCCGCTCGGCCACCACGCGCGGATCGAGCATGCGCAGGCTGCCGGAGGCCGCGTTGCGCGGATTCGCGAACGGCGCCTCACCGGCCGCCACCCGCGCCTCGTTGATGCGCGCCAGATCGCGCCGGTAGATCACGACCTCACCCCGCAGGGTGAGGTTGCCAGTGTACGGAATGGTCAGCGGCAGCGAGCGGATCGTACGCAGGTTTTGCGTGATCTCTTCGCCGCTCTGGCCGTCGCCGCGGGTCGAGCCCTGTACCAGCTTGCCGTTCCGGTACAAGACCTCGATGCTGCCGCCGTCGAGCTTGGGCTCGACGCAAAACGACGGCGTGACCGCCGCGGGTAGGCCCTTGTGCACGCGCGCCACGAACTCGGCCAGATCGCTCTCGCCGTAGGTGTTGTCGAGCGACATCATCGGCACCACGTGGGGCACCGTGCGCAGCTCGCCGCGCGGCTCCCCGCCGACGCGCTGGGTTGGGGAGTCGGGGGTGGCCAGCTCCGGAAAGCGCTGCTCCAAGTCGCGAAGCTCCGCGTACAGGGCGTCGTAGTCGCGGTCGGACAGCAGCGGGTCGTCCATCACGTAGTAGCGGTGGTCGTGGCTGCGGATCTCCTCGACCAATTTACGGTGTCGCTTGAACTCGGCCTGCGCCATCGGCGCGCAGGATAGCCGAAGCGCCCGGGTCGGGCCCGCCTCGGCCGCGTATCCGAGCCGGCCGCGGCGGAGCCGCCGCGTGGGGGAGGCTCGGCCGAATGCACTGCGCCTTCGGCGCTCCCTCGCTTCGCTCGGGCCGTGGTCCTCCGCGGACTTTCGTCCACTCCGGGTCACTTCGGCCGCGGCGGAGCCGCCGCGTGGGGGGAGGCTCGGCCGAATTCACTTCGGCCGAGGGGGGCGGCGCGTGCCGCCCCCGGAAATAGAGTTATAAGTCCGCGCCCCCAATGGCCGAGCCCCAGCGCCCCCGAGACGTCGGCGTCGATCCCGCCGACGAGCAAGCTGGCCGAGCTCCGCCGTCGTCGGCGCCGCCCAGCAGCGACCCGGGCCCGGTAACCGGCAGCGGGCTGTGGTGGCGCATCGGCGGCGTGATCCGCACCGTGCGGCCGCACCAGTGGGTGAAGAACGTCTTCGTGCTCGCGCCGATCGTGTTCGCGAAAGAGATGTTCGACCGCGTGCTGCTCGAGCACGCGACCTCGGCGTTCTTCGTGTTCTGTCTGTTGGCCGGCGCGGTCTACGCGATGAACGATCTGGCCGACATCGAGGCGGATCGCACGCATCCCGTGAAGAAGTACCGGCCAATCCCGTCTGGTCGCGTGCCACCGAACGTGGCGCGCGTGCTGGCCGCAGTGCTCGTGGTGGGCTCGCTGGCTTGGGCGTACAAGTTGAACGCCGCCTTCGCGCTCGTGGCGGCAGTGTATTTCGCACAGAACGTCGCCTACAGCTTCAAGCTGAAGCACGTCGCTTACCTCGACGTGTCGTTCATCGCCGCGGGCTTCGTGCTGCGCGTCATGGGCGGTGGCTACGCGACGCACACGCCCGTTTCGAACTACTTACTCGCCTGTACGGCGCTCTTGGCGCTGTTCTTGGGCTTTGGTAAGCGCCGCCACGAGCTGTCGGCGGCGGCCGGCAAAGCGGCTCTGCAGCGCGCGGCGCTGGAGCAGTACACCGAGCGCGGGCTCGACTTGGCGCTGGCGCTCACGGGCTTGGCCACGGTCGGCACTTACCTGGTCTACACGCTCGATCCGCGCACGGAAGAGGTGTTTCACACCACGCACTTGTGGCCCAGCTCGCTGTTCGTGCTGCTCGGCGTCGGGCGCTTTTTGCAGCTGGTCAAGAGCCGCCCCAAGTCCGAGAGCCCGACCCAAGAGATGCTGCGCGACGGGCCTTTCGTGGCCATCGTGCTGTTCTGGGTGGTGCTGGTGATGTGGGTCGTCTACCGGCTCAAGCCCGGCTAGCGCGCGGCCAGTGCTCGCTCACTACGACGCGCTAGCCCGCGTCTTGCTTGGCTTGTTTGCGCGGCACGACCAGCCCGCTCGAGGCGGGCGCGTCGTCTGCGGGGCTCCAGAGCGTGATGTCGCCGAAAAGGTCGCGCGTGGTCACGGTGGCGACGGGGCGCGCGCGCGCGAAGCACTCGTTCAACAAGCGCTCGCCGCGCTCGCGAGCGCCGCTCGGCAACACCCACACGGGCCAGGTTGGCAGGCGATCGTGGAACAGCAGCGACACGACCTCTTCGAACGCCAAGTCCTCGACCCTCGCGATTTCGTAGACGCGCATGTCGGTCTCGCGATCCCAATCGAGCAGCTGAAAGACACAGGCCTGTAGCCAGTCGCGGTGACCCAAAAAACCCTCCATGGGTCCGTCGTAGTAACGAGTAGCGATCACCTTGCTGAAGGGCGACTTCAGGTGACGAAAGCTCGGAGGACCGTCGGGGTGAGGGCTCATGACGACTGGAACGCAAACCAAGCCGCGAGCGAGCTCGGCGCAAAACGAGCTCAGTGTCGGTGTCAGTATCGATGTTGGGCTGCTGAACGACCTGGCGCAAGGGTGTGAGTGTGTGCAGAGCGCGCCATTGAGGTGTGGTGTCCGGTCACGCCTCGGCGCGGCACGCTCCCGCCTCGCATGACCATGTGAGAGCGCCCGCGGCCCCCGCTTTCTTGACGCGCCGCCCCGAGCGAGCGCATGCAGCAAGCGTGAGCTCGGCTCAATCTCAGCAAGAGACGGAACGCTACCTGCGCGAAGGCAGCGGGCCGCTCGCGGACCTGGCGCTCACGCTGCCCATTTTCGTCGTCTACCACCTGGGCGTGGTCTGGATGGACGTGCAGAACGCCGCCGACGTGGTGACCCGTGAGCTGAAGGCGCTCGCCAACTCCAGCCTGGCCAGCTACAGCGCGCTCACCCTGGCGATTGGCGCTGTTTTTACGGGAATTTTGTTAGTTTTGGGACGCGGCCACACCCTGCGCTGGCAGCGCTTCGCGCTCGTGGCCGCCGAGGGCATCCTGTACGCCGTCGCGATGCGGCTGGTGGCAAGCTACGTGGTCGGCAAGGTCCACCTCGACGCGGGCGTGCCAGTTCCCGTCGAGGCATCGCTCGGATTCTTCAACGCCATGGTGCTTTCGCTCGGGGCGGGCCTGTACGAGGAGATCGCGTTTCGCGTCGGGCTGTACGGGGTGGGCCGACGCCTGGTGTTGGCCATGATGCCCGAGGCGCTACCAGGCCAACGGCTGCTGGTGTCGCTCGGCTGGGCGGCATTTGCTGCTGCTGTATTCAGCGGCTGGCACTATTTGGGGCAGTTCGGCGAGCCGTTCGAGCTGCGCTCGTTCGTGTTCCGCTGGGTGTGCGGCGTGGTTTTTACGCTCATTTACGTGTTCCGTGGCTTCGCGCCCGTGGTGTGGACGCACGCCCTGTACGACATTTGGGTGCTGGCGTTCTAAGTCCGGCGTGCCAGGACGAAGTGCTCCACGTTGCCCTGCGGACCCGGAACGCGGCAGCGACAGTCACCCAGCAGCGTGAAGCCGGCGGCCTGGACGCCGGCTAGCGCGCCTGCCACGGCTTCGGAGCGCATGCTTTCGTCGCTCACGACGCCGCGCACCCGGCTGGCTTCTTCACGCCCCACCTCGAACTGCGGCTTGATCAGCGCCAGCAGCCGCGCCCCGCTAGGTAGAAATTCGGCGATGGCCGGCAGCAGCTTTTCCAAGCTGATGAACGACGCGTCCACTACCGTGAGCGCGATCGGCTCCGGAAAGCTTTCCCTGCTGAGGTGCCGGGCGTTGGTGCGATCCATGATCACGACCCGCGCGTCTTGGCGCAGCTTTTCAGCCAGCTGACCGTGCCCCACGTCGACCGCGTACACGCGCGCCGCGCCGTGTTGCAGCAAGCAATCGGTGAAGCCCCCGGTCGAAGCTCCGACGTCGACTGCCACCACGCCGGTGACGTCGACGCCGAGATCCGTCAACGCGCCCTCCAGCTTGCGCCCGCCGCGCGAGCAGTAACGCTCCAGCTCGGTGACGCGGAGCTGGGCATCTTCAGGCACCTGGTCGCCCGCCTTATCGATGCGCCGAGAGTCCAAAAACACCTGACCTGCCAAGATGCGCGCCTGAGCCCTGGTCCGGCTCTCCACCAGCCCAAGCTCGACAAGTCGAATATCTGCGCGAGTTTTCTTCACGGCCTCAGGGTCGGTCTGACGCAACGCGTCGCGGTGATCTTGCCATGTCGAGCGTATGCGGGGGAGGATGCCCGCCGCGTATTGGGAACCGTTCGGCCAGCAAGTTATCAGCTTGCTCCGAGCGGCGCCTTTTCAAGACCCCCTTTCGGAGGATCTGATGAACAACGGTAAGCTCAGGATCGTTGGTTACCTTGCCGGTCTCGCCGGCGTGCTTGTCACCAGCAGTGCTCTCGCTCAAGCGGCCGATGCCGCCCCCGCCGCAGCCGCGCCCGCGGCTCCCCCAGAACCGGCACCTGCCGCCGCCGCAGACGCCTCGGCGTCCACCAGCGGTTCGGCCCAGGTTGGAATGGCCTTGCCCGGCGCCGCCCCCCAGGCTGCTGCCGTCGCCGGTAGCTCGGACCACGACGCGGTCGTGGGTCGTTTGGCCGTCGGCTACCTCGGCCGCAATGGCGTCACCATCGCGGGTGCCGGCATCAACCCCACGGTCATTCCGACTCCGGTCATCGGTGTTCGTTACTGGCTGAGTGACATGCTCGGTATCGACGCCGGCGTCGGCTTCGGTCTCACGAGCGGCTCCGCCGAGCAGGCCGGCATGTCGAACGACGGACCCAGCTGGCACTTGTTCATGATCCACGGCGGCGTGCCGATCGCGCTCGCCAACGCGGGTCACTTCAGCTTTCAGATCGTGCCCGAGTTGAACCTCGGCTTCGCGGGCGCGTCGCAAGACGTGGGCGGCATGGAGAGCAAGGCTAGCGGCTTCCACCTCGACGTGGGCGCTCGCGCCGGTGCTGAAATCCATTTCGGCTTCATCAACGTGCCGCAGCTGTCGCTGCAGGGCA
Source organism: Polyangiaceae bacterium (assembly GCA_036261775.1). Lineage (GTDB taxonomy): Bacteria > Myxococcota_A > Polyangia > Polyangiales > Polyangiaceae > PMG-095. The sequence continues at coordinate 17,105 of DATAKF010000509.1, forward strand.
GCGTTGGTCTGCGCATGAACATGGACTCGACGAGCCAGACCGTGATGGACGTCGACAGCAGCACCAGCGCCTTCAGCCTGGGTACGACGGTCGGCGACAACCCGTGGAACATTTTCACGAGCAACGTCGCGGCCCTGTACTACTTCTGAGCACACGCGCCCCATCGCGCTGGAGCCTCGCGCGGCTCCAGCGCCGTTGGCGCGGCTTGCGCTGCGCCAGGGTTCCTTTAGTCTTGCTGAACGGCGCTGCGCGCGCGGGCGCACGTCTCGTTAAACGAGGAGGCTCTGCGTGGCCTATCGACAGCTTTGTGCAGTAACTTTTGCGATGCTCGGTTGGGCAGCGGTCGCTTGTGGCGGTGGCACTGCCACGAACGCCGCACCGAACGCGACCGAAGAGCAGCCGCCTACCAACGGGGACCAAGCCCCCAACGATACGGACTCCGTGTCGACCTCGGACCAGCCGCCCGGCAACCCGGACGCGCCTCCGAACGACACTGATCCCGCTGGCTCGGGCGGCGGCCGACTCGAGCAGCTGTGCAAGCGCATCTGCGACACCATCGACACCCTGGTCGACGACTGCAGCGACGGCATGACCGACATCGGCATGGGCGACGCTTGCTCGGCCGAGGTCAACTGCCAGATTCCGCCGAACACGCCGTGTCAGGACGAGATCGCCGACGCGTTCGATTGCATCTTCGCCAACCTGGCGACCATCTGCTCGGATCAACCGGGTCAGGGTGAGGGTGCGGCAGCCGAGCCGTGCAACGACGTGGGCAAGAAGCTCACCGATTGCGCCCGGGACAACGGCCTCATCGATGGGCCGGGCGACAACGGTAACGGTAACGGCAACGGCAACGGCAACGGCAACGGCAACAACCCTCCGCCCTCGTGCACCCCGATGGGCGGTTGCGAGTGCAACGACGAGTGCCTGACCTGTTCGTGCGAGGCTGGCACCAACCTCGACGAGCTGCAGGCCTGCGCCGCGGGCGCCTGCGCGCCGTAAAGACTGGCCGCCAGAAGCTGGCTTAGGCCAGCGGCAGCCACCCACAAAAGCAAACGCCGTGAGCAGTTTAGGCTGCTCGCGGCGTTCGTCATTTTTGGCCTGCTTGCTGCAAACCGATCGGCGTGGGTTAGCTGCTGTTCGGTCTCGTGGCCGAGCTGTCCTGCTGGGCGCGCGGACAGTTCGGTCGTGGCAAAAACCTGCGAAAAAGCGCGGATTTTGGAGGTTTTGGGCTCGGCACGCCGAGTGCACTCGCTGTGAGTCAAGGAGACGTACCAATGACTCACAATTCACGCTTTCGATCGCTTCGGTTCTCGGGTGTCGCGCTGCTCTTGCTGGCTGGATG
>DATAKF010000316.1:0-2620 GCA_036261775.1 Polyangiaceae bacterium
GGTCACCAGCACATGCCGCTCGTGATCATGTTGGTGCTCACGCAGTTGTCGGCCGGCGCCTTCTGGATCGATTTCGGCCTGCACGAGACCGGTTGGAGCAGCGCCTTGCTCGGCGTTCGCACCTACCACTCGCTGGTGGCGCTGGCCCTAGGCCTGCTCGCGATTGGCGCCAGCACGCTGCACCTCGGGCGCCCGCATCTCGCCTTTCGCGCCATGATTGGCCTGCGCACCTCTTGGCTCAGCCGCGAGGCGCTCGGCTTCGCCTTGTTCGCCAAGCTGGCCGTTGCTTACGCGGCGCTGCAGTTTCACGCGCCAATCTTGAGCTTTCTGCACCTGCCGGCGCTGTCGACCGCGACCTTCGAGAAGGCGGCGACGATCTTGGGCGCCTCGGTGTCGGGCATCGGCGTCGTGGCCGTGGCGTGCTCGGTCATGCTCTACAAGGTGACGCAGCGCGAGTGGTGGGGTGGTGGCCGCACCACCTTCAAGTTCTTCTTGACCGCCGGCGTGCTCGGTACTGCCACGACCTCGCTCACGTACGGCGCGGCCGCGCTCTGGTTGGGCACAGCCGACACGGTGCAGGGCACGGTGCGGGCGCTGTGCTGGCTCTTGATGGCGCTCTCGGGCTTCAAGGTGCTCGGCGAAGCCACGGTGCTCCTCCACCTGTACGATCGCAAGCTGGGTGAGCTGCGCCGCACGGCCATGCTGCTGCGCGGGCAGCTGATGAAGCACTTCGCGGTGCGCTTGGCGGCTGGCGCAGTAGGCGGCATCTTGCTGCCGCTCTTGCTGGTTGGCTCGATGGCGAGGATGACTCCTGTCGGACACCTGGTGTTTTTGTCGGCCAGCTTTGGCGCGCTGCTCGTCGGCGAGCTTTTGGAACGAATGCTGTTTTTCAAGGCGCTTTCGGCACCCAAAATGCCGGGCGCGGTGGCGTAAGGGCAGGCGTAAGCGCGCATGAACTCGAAGCTGAAGGCTCCTCCGGTCGTCGCCGATTTGCTGTTTCAGCGTACCGGCAAGCTGACCCGCGAGCTGGTGCGAGATCCGGGCGGTTTTGGCCTCGGCCAGGTGCCGTCGCGGCTCAAGCCCGACGCAACCACCACGGCGGTTTGCGGCTTCTGCTCCACGGGTTGCGGGCTGGAGGTGCACCTCAAGGACGGTCAGGCCGTGAACCTGTCGCCGGCCCGCGACTACTCGGTCAACAAGGGCGCGGCGTGCCCCAAAGGCTGGGAGGCGCTGACACCTCTTTACTCCAAGGACCGCGCGGTCAAGCCGCTCTTGCGCAACGCGCGCGGCGGGTTCGAGGAAATTCGCTGGCAGACGGCGCTCGAGACCTTCTGCTCGCGCTTCAAGAGCATCCAGCAGCGCCACGGCGCCGCTTCCGTCGCGTTCATCAGTACCGGTCAGATTCCGACCGAAGAAATGGCGCTGCTCGGCTCGCTCGCCAAATTCGGCATGGGCATGCTGCACGGAGACGGCAACACCCGCCAGTGCATGGCCACCTCCGTCGTCGCGTACAAGCAAGCCTTCGGCTTCGACGCGCCGCCCTTCACCTACGCAGACTTCGAGCAGTCCGACGTGCTGGTGTTCGTGGGTGCGAACCCGTGCATCGCGCACCCCATCATGTGGGAGCGGGTTTGCAAGAACCCGCACAGCCCCGAAATCGTGGTCATCGATCCGCGCAAGACCGAGACTGCCATGGCGGCGACACAGCACCTGCCGCTGCGCCCCAAGAGCGATTTGCGGCTGCTCTACTGCATCGCCAATCTTCTGATCGAGCGCGGCTACGTGAAGCGCGAGTTCGTCGACGCGCACGTGACCGGCTTCGAAGAGTTCGCGGCCCACGTGAAGGGCTTTCAATTGGCCGACGTGGCCATGGACTCGGGCCTCTCGGCCGAGAGCATCGAGCGGCTGGTCGACACCATCGGCCGCGGCCAGCGCGTGTCGTTCTGGTGGACGATGGGCGTGAACCAGAGCCACGAAGGCGTTCGGGTCGCGCAAGCCATCATCAACATCGCGCTCATCACCGGCAACATCGGCCGCCCTGGTACGGGCGCCAACTCGATCACCGGTCAGTGTAACGCGATGGGCTCGCGGCTGTTCAGCAACACCACGAACCTGCTGGGCGGTCGCGATTTCACGAATGCGTCCGACCGCGCCGACGTCGCGGGCCTGCTCGGGTTCCACCCCGATCGCATCCCCAGCGTGCCGAGCCTCGCCTACGACCAGATCGTCGAGGCCATCCTGAGCGGCAAGATCAAGGCGTTGTGGGTCGTCGCCACCAACCCCGCGCATTCCTGGATCAATCAGTCGCACTTGAAGGACGTGCTGTCGCGCCTCGACTGCCTGGTCGTGCAGGACATGTATCAGGACACGGAGACCGCGGAGCTCGCGGACATCGTGCTGCCCGCGGCCGGCTGGGGCGAGAAAGAGGGCACGTTCATCAACTCCGAGCGGCGCATCGGCCTCGCGCACCGCGTTTCCCAGGCCCCCGGCCAGGCCCTCGCGGACTTCTACATCTTCAAGCTCGTCGCCGAGGCCTGGGGCTGCGGCGATCTGTTCCGCGAGTGGACGAGTCCGGAGGCGGTGTTCCAGATCCTGAAGCGCCTGAGCCGCGGGCGTCCGT
>DATAKF010000009.1:0-68503 GCA_036261775.1 Polyangiaceae bacterium
AGAACAGCGTTGACGACCCAGCGGGCCCCAAGCTCGCAGCGGCGGCAGCCGAAGCAGGCCCCCCGACGTTGCCAAGCACGACACCGACGGCCCCACCTAGCGCGGCTGCTGCTGATCCTTGCATCAGCGCGTGTCAGCGCAGTCGAGACCTGAAGTGCCCCGATGCGGCGCGCTGCGAAGCCACGTGCGTGGCACTTCGAGATAGCGAGCCATGCGGCAACGAGATGCGCGCGGCCCTTCGTTGTTTCGCCGCTCAGCCCGTGACCCGCTGGGAATGCGGCGAGGACGGCATGGCCGCGATCCGCGAAGGATTTTGCGAAGAGCAGCAGCAGCAGGTCGTGACGTGCCTGTCGAACCAGCCAGGGAACGCGCGGAACTAGCGGGCATCGCTCGTCTCGCCACCTTCGTTCGGCGCGGACGCCGCGCTCCCAGGCGCGTGTCGCCTGCGATTCTGGGGAGCTTCTTTCGATCGAAAGAAGTGCCAGAGCTCGCCGCGCATCTGGAACCACGAAACTCATCGTGGCGCCTCCAGGCTGAGCATGTGCCAGATGGCGAGGAACGCCACCACGACCACGCCGCCCAGCGCGAGGCGCAGGAACAACCGATTGGAGCCCTGCTTCGGCGAAAGCCTTTCGGCGAACATTTGCCGCACCCGCCCCAGCTCGCCCTCTCCGAACGCGCGCTTCGGAATCACGAAGACCGTCTGCGGGCTCGTGTACACGATGAAAGCCTTGCCGCTCTCCGCGTAGCCGGACAGCGCAGGCCACGCTAGCCGCGCTTGTCGCAGCGCCGAATCGACGCTCAAGCCTTGCGCGTCGAGCCGGAAGTCGATCCTACCTAGCCCGGTGTCGGCGCTGGCGCGCTTTGCCCAGCTGCGAGGCGCAAGGCGCAGCAGCAAGAAGGCGATCCCGAACGTGAACGAGCCGCTCAGCACGAGCGGCAGCGCCAGCTCGGAGGCGCCGGCCGCTCCCATGGCCGACGTGCTGGCAAGGACCAGCCACATCGCCGGCAAGAGCACGCCATAGGTACGAGTGCGCTTGAACGCCGGCACGTGCGCCGACGCCTCCAAGAAATCGGCCTCGATTAGCCGCGCCGCACCCTCAATCGTGACTTCCGCCTCCATGAGGGCCGGTAACATGCAACGCAGGCGCGCACCACGGTTGCGCAAGCGCAAGCGCAGAAATGTCACTCAACTGCCACCCAAAAGGCCGCTACCGAGCAGCGTCGACATCGCTGGTCTCGCCACCTTCGGCCGACATTTCGGCTGCGGTGGCGGCGCTTGGGTGCGTGTGTCGCTGGCGTCGTGACGGAGCCTCGTCAATCGAGAAGAAGTGCCAGATCGACAGGAATACCGTGAGCACCACGACCCACACCAGGAGCGTGACGCGACCTGAGATGCGCCCGGTTGCCAAGGGCTGCTGCTTCACGCGCTCGGGCAAGAGGCCGCGAAGCGCCGCGACGTCCGTGTCCGAAAACGCGCGCTTGGGAATGATCAGCAGCGTCTGCGGCGTGGTGTAGATCAGGAAAGCTTCGGGAGTCTCGACGGTCCGCGCCAAGGCAGCCCAGGCCAAACGGTGCTGGCGCAGCTTCGACTCGGAGCTGAAGGCAAAGTCGTCGAAACGATAGGTGGTGGGGCCGCCAATGTTGGCGAGCGCTTGCTTGACCCACGCGCGCCTAACCGCGATCTGAAAGTACGTGATGCCCAAGGCGGCAAACGAGACCGGAAGCACGAAGACGAGGACCGTGTGAGTCGTGACCGCCGACGGCGTCAGCGCCACGTACAGCAGCATGGACGCGACCATCAGCACCGGCATGAGCCACCAGCGCCGGTTGCCGGGCAAGCGAGCCTGCGCCTGCTTCAGGTCGGCTTCGCCCACGTCCGTCTGGCCCACAATCGCTAGGGAACCGCTCGTTTCATCCACCTGGTGCTCCATGCCACGCTCGGGCCTTTCTATCACGCCGTCCTGCGGATAGCGTGAGCTGGCCGTGCGTAGCTCGCCCCCGAAGGACCCCGCCAACGCGCGGAGAATCGCAGAAAGCCTCGGCATTTCCGCCGAGGCTTGGGCCCTACACGACTCCGCCGACGTGCTCGACCTGCACGTTGACTCGTTCATTTGGCGGCGCGTTTTTGGCTACGATTTTCGGCGGCGACACGCGGCGCTCACTGGCGGCGTGATGATGAGCCAGTTCGATTTGCCGCGCGCCACCGAGGGCGGCGTCAACGGCGCGACTTGGGTCATCACCACAAATCCGCTCGGCGACGCGCGCGATCGCGAAGCCAAGTTCTTCGAGAACGTGGGCGAGCTCACGGCGCTGCTCGAGTCTCCCGAAGCTTCTGCGCGCGTCGTGCGCAGCGCGGCTGAGTACCACGCCGCGCGCACCGCAGGGCTTCACGCGGCCTTCATCGGCGTGCAAGGCGGCAACGCGCTCGCGCAGTCGCTAGACGCCATCGATCGCCTGTCTCCGGGACTCATCCTGCGCGTCACCATCTTGCACCTCACGAGCTCGCGCCTCGGCGCCACCAGCTCGCCGCTCGGCGGCAATTCGGGCCTCACCGCGTACGGCAAAGACTACGTACGGCGCCTGAACGCCCACAAAATCCTCGTGGATTTGGCGCATATCTCGCCCGCCGGCTTTTGGGACGCCGCCCGGGCGCACGATCCCCAGATGCCGTTCGTGGTCACGCACACTGGCGTCTCGGGCGTGTTCCCCCACTGGCGCAACCTGGACGACGCTCAGCTGCGCGCGGTCGCCGACAGCGGCGGCACCGTCGGCATCATGTACCACTCCAAGTTCCTCGGCGATGGCCTGTTCGGCGGCAAGCTCGAGACGCTGGTGCGCCACATCGAGCACACCGTGAACGTCGCCGGTGAAGACGCAGTCTCACTCGGCAGCGACTGGGACGGCTCCATCGTCACCCCGCGCGACATGCCGACAGTGCTGGAGTTGCCACGCCTCACGCAAGCCTTGCTCGACCGCAAATGGTCGGAGGCGCGGATCCGTAAGGTGCTGGGCCTCAATTTCCTCCGCGTCGTCGCCTCCGTCCGCGGCTAACGACTTCGCACGGCGTCGTAACGGCTCGAGATTTCACAGGAGGCGGGGAGCCGGGGAGGTCCGCGAGCCCAGATTTTTGGGGTTTCGCGCTGTCGCCCGTGACCTGAAAACCTGCTCGTGCTCGTGCTCGCTCCCGAGGAAATGATTTTTTGATTTGGTCCTCCAAATCAAAAAATGCGTTCTCGTCCTCGCGGACCTCCCCGCCTCCCCGCCTCCCTGTTATCTCGGCGCTCAGCGACGTTGCCGGTTACGGGAGCCGGCGTACATAGCGCCCCCCAGCACGAGGCCCCCGATGCTCAACAGAGCGACGAGCCCCAGGACGACTTTGCCGACTAGCGACACGCGCGCGCTCCAGTCGAGCAGGGCCGCGACGAGCAGCCCCATCCAAGGCGCCAAGAAGGCACCCGCAACCGCTGCCACGAGCGCAGCATAGAAGTTCTTCTTGCGGCGGTACCAGCCGTAGCCCGCGAGCAAGGCGCCCGGGATCGACAAGAACGGCATCAAGATCGGCGCCATCATCAAGATGACCGACCACGGGATGCTGATGTCGAGCATGAGGACCGAGTGACGCCACGATAGCCTGCTGCGAATGGGGCTGCGACTCGGCAGCCCCCATCATCAACGCAGGCGCGGCGTCAGACGGCTTCGGCTTCGGCTTCGGGCGCCTCGTCGTCGCTCTCGAAGTCGTCGTCGTTTTCGAACTCGTCTTCGTCCTCGTCGTCGATTTCGGCGACGGGAGCCGCCTGCTTGGTCTTGGCTTTGCTGCCCGAGAGCTCTTCCTTCGACAGCGTGGGTAGGCGGCGCTTGCCGACCGGCCCCTCGTCGACGTAGTCGCGGAGCGCGTACATGTCGTTCAAGGCTTCGAGCTTGGCGAGCGCCTTGACTTCCACCTGACGGATGCGTTCACGGGTCAGATTCATGATGGCTCCAACATCTTCGAGCGTCGTGCCGTGCTTGTCGGCGACGTCGAGCGCGCAGGATTCGCCCAGGTCCCACACCTCGAGATCCGGGAAGTTGAGCTTGATGGCGCCGGTGCGCGGCGACACGTCGATGAACAGGTGGTGCTTGCACGAGACGAACGGGCACGGGCGCGGGCCCTCGGCGCACTCGGCGCGGGTCTTCGGCTTCCAGTAGTCGGTCTCGGGGAAGAGCAAGCGGCCGATCTCGAGCTCGCGCTTGGTCATGCGCTTGACGCTGATGGTGCGGGCGCGCACGTCGCGCTTGCGGCGCGAGCGGCGCTGTTCGCGCGTGATTTCAGGCTCCAAATCGAGCGCCAACGCGCCGTCGACGCCGAGCGTGACCTCGCTTGCCGTTTCCATTTCGATTCCGCCTTCGAGCTCGTTTTCGTTCATGGCGCTTCTCCGCTTCGTTCCCTGGACGTAGCAATCCCGTTCGACCCGCTCAGGTCGTACTAAGTTGCGTGACTTCTGCTCAGGCTTAGCCGGCCGAGACGGAAGAAACGCTTTCCAACCTGGAGCGTGTCGTAAGTTTGGTTTCGATGGCCTCGAGACGGGCCATCAGTTCTTTGCTGAGGCTGCGTGCATCGCCCACATCGCGCTGCACCACCGAGCTGACGCGCTCGGCCTTACGTTCTTTGAGCACTCCGTCCAGCGTCTTGAAGATCCGCGTGAGCATCGACTCGAGTTGTTCGACCTCGCTGCGGATGAACAAGAACTCACGCTGGATCTGCTCGATGGTGTAGCTCTCGGCCATCATCTGCTTGATGCGCAGAACCTGGCGAACCACACTCACCGGGTAGATGCCCTGTGAGCCCTGGTGCTTGCCCTTGCGACCGACCCGCACGCTGCGCGGTAGCAAGCCCAGTTGAACGTATTTGCGCAGCGTGGCCTCGCTCAACTGCACGTCGTGCCGAGCGAAGACGTCCAAGATTTCGGCCGAGGTAAGCCCCGCCACATGGGCTTTTTCGAGCTGGGCGAGGGTTTCGGCGTCGATCATGGAAAAGCTCACCTGCCGACTTACCGAAGCAAGTGCCAGGCTCCCTTTGACGACGCCGAATATATTCTACTGAGTGGATCCGCCAAAGGAGTTTATGCACGAAATTTTGCGCAGATCTTCGCGAAGCTCCATGGACGCTAGGAGCGTGCTCAAGGCGGACATTAATTGTCATATCTAAGCTGTCGTCCATGGAGCTGATACGCCGTCCATGCGCACATGGAACTACACGGAAAAACCAGGCCAGCGTGCGCGCCGACGCCCCGCGTGGCGCGCTGCCCCGCCGCCCCACGCGGGAAACACCAGACGCGAGGCGTTTGTACCAAATCTCGAACCTTTGCTAGCCGCGCGCGAGCCTGGCGCGCAGCCCCCGACCGACCGCTCGCTCGACGTCGCTTGGCCCCTTACGTGCCGCACATATTGAAGTAGGCTCGCGCTCGCCACATGGCCGAGCGCCCCGCCCAGCCAACGTTCGATGACCTGGGCGCGACAACGCGCGACGTGACCGCCAGCGGCGTGCGGCTGCGCGTCGTGGAGCGCGGCAACGGTCCGAAGCTCGTGCTCTTGCACAGCCTGTTCGTCGACCACACGACGTGGAACGCGGTCGCGGCAGAGCTGGCGTCCGACTACTGCGTGATCACGCCCGACTTGCCCGGCTACGGCGAGAGCGAGAAGCCAGCGCCGAGCCGCTTTGGTTACGACGTGAACGCGTTCACCAGCGCCATCGCAGATTTGTACGCGGCGCTGTCGCTCGGACGCGCAGCGGTGGTGGGGCACGGCTTGGGCGGCGCCATCGCGCTCACGCTGGCAGCCAGGCACCCGGAGCTGGTCTCGGAGCTGGTGGTGGTCGACGCGCTGGCAGAAGGCGCGGAGCCCTGGCTGTACGGTCGCTTAGCGCACATGCCGATCGCCGGCAGCTTGGTGTTCAAGCAGCTGCTGGGGCGCAGCGCGTTCAGGGCCTTCTTTCGGCAGCTGTTTTTGGGAGACGGCGCGGCCATCAGCGACGAAAGACTGGACATGTACTACGAGGCGTTCAACACGCCTGCGGCGCGCGGCAGCGTGCTGGCCACCTTGCGCGCTACCGTCGACACCCGGCCGGTAGCGGCCCAGACCAGCCGAATTCAGACCCGCGCGCTGGTCTTGTGGGGCCACAAGGATCGGCTGCTGCCGGTCAGCGTGGGCCAGCGCCTCGCGCGCGAGATCCGTGGCGCGCGCTTCGAGCTGCTCGACGCCGGGCACGCGCCGCAGGAAGAGCGACCGCGAGAGCTGGCCGACGCGGTACGTCGCTTCTTGCGCGAAGCCCGCTGACTCGGACGGTGGGGCGGGAGGCGTGAGGCCTGAGTGTTTACGGAAGTGGCGACAAGTTGGGCCGGGGGGAAACACTGCGCCTAGATTGCTCCGGCCATGACCCAGCTCCGTGCGCTATCGTTCGTCGCTGTCACTGCCCTCGGCCTAGCCTGCGCCACCGGTTGCGCCGGAACGAGCGCGACAGCGGCCGGCTCGACACTGCCGGTGCGCGTCTTGAGCAGCGAGGCGCCTAGCGCGCCCCACCCCGAGCCTAGCGACACCCTGCCCGCGCCGAGCAGCGCGACGACGCCGAGCGAGCGCGCACCGCGCATCGGGGCGCCGGGCGGCAGCGGCGCGGGCTCTCGGCGCGTGGCGCCGGTCCGCGCTCAGTCGGGGAACGAAACGGTTGGCGGCTTGCCTGCGGGAACCGCGGGTCCCACGGGCGCGGCGGGCTTGGGCTGAATTGGAGCCGGCTTCGGCGCTGCCGGGGCTGGGTCGGGTGCCGGGCGCGGACGCGGCGCGGCTGCCTCGGGACGCGGCGCCGGAGGCGCGGGCTTTTCGACCGGCTTTTCGACGACGGCCGGCTTTTCGGCGGGCGTGGCTTCGGGCGCGGGCTCTGGAGGCGGTGGCGGTGGCGGTGGCGGCGTGACCGCCGCAGGCTCCGCGGGCGGCGGAGGCGTGACCGCTGCAGGCGGCGGAGGCGGCGCCACCGTCGCGGGCTGCTCGGACGTGCGCGCGGGGTCTTTCTTGGCGTCGTCGGCGCCACCGCGGCGACCCACGACCGCGAACACGAGCACACCGAGCACGACGCCGACGACGATGCCAACCACGCGCATCATGCTGTTGCGCCGCATCTCTTGCTCGGGCGTGCGCACGATCACGCGCGGCGCGTCCACCTCGAGATCCTCGTCGATGACTTGATGGCGAGCGTCGCCTTGACCGTGGCCTCCTTCGTAGAGACCTTGCTCGCCGGCGTCGAAGAAGTCGTCGTGCAGGGCTTCGTGCACGACGTCGCCGCGCGAGCCCTTGGAGGCGGGCTTGTCTTCTTCGTGACCGCCCTTGATGGTGGCGCCCAGGGCCGCCGCAGACGCGGCTTGCGGGCGCACGTCGAGCATCTGCGTGCCGCCAGTGCCGAGGCGTTGGCTGCCTTGCAGCGCGGTAGCCGGCAACGCGGGCGGTGTGGGCGAAGCAGGCGCCGACGCCCCAGGCTCGGAAGCGGTCGCGACCTCGGGAGGTAGCCCGCTGCCCAGGCTCAGCGTTTGGCCACCAACCAGGCGCTCTTCGCGCTCGCGCCGGCGTTCGAGCGCGGGCTCGCGCACGGTTGGCTCTCCCCCGCCAAGCGTGCGCAGAGGCTCGGTCGTCCGGGGCTGAGGTTGGGCCGGCGCCTCGGCTTGTGCCTTGGCGGCCTGCTGCGACGCCAGTACGTGCGGCATGGGCGGCGTGTTGGGAGCTGCCGAGATGGGAGCTTCTTCTTCCGCTGCGTCGGCCGCCTCGGCGACCAGCGCGCTCGCGTCCGGTCCCGCCACTTCGTCCTCTTTGCGGGCGGGGAACGGGATGACCTTGCCCTCTTGGGCGCGCGCTTGCGGGCTTTCGCGGGCGGTCGAAGCGATGCGCGACTCTTGCTGCCCGGCTTGCGCTTGGGCGGCGGCCGCGGCGGCGCGCGCGTCGGGCGAATCCGCTAGCGTGCGCTGCTGCTCTTGCATGGGCGCGAACGGCCTGGCAGAGGCAGGCTTCGACTCGAGCGGCGCGGACGCTGGCGGAGCCGCGACGGGCGCGCTCACGGCCGGTGCGCTGGCGACAGGCGCGCTAGCTACTGGCGCGCTGGGCTCGGCTGCAGGAGCCTCGCCCTCGACTTGGGGCGGCACGCTCAGCAGCTCGGCGGGCACGAGCGGTCCCAGGCCGGCGTGCGTGCGATGAGCTTGGCGAGCGTCGAACGGCGACGGCGAAGCGACCGGCACGGGCGCGGCTTCGTGCACGCTGGGCATGACCACGCGCGGGCGCGAACGCTCCGCGCTGGGCTGCTCGCTCGCCGCAAATTCAGCCTCCAACTGGTTGTTGTCGCGGCGCGGGCTGAGGCCCGGCAGGGTCTCGGGCGGGACGGAAGGCTCACCCGGCAGCGCCAGCGGGGGTGCCGAGGGGCGCCAAGAAGGTGTGGCAGGCTCGGCGGGCAGGCGCGGCTCGCTCGAGTACTCAGGCACCACGTCTTCGTCGCTCGGCACCGACCAGCGCTCGGGGCGCGCGCTGGTGACGGGTTGCTCCTCGCTCGGCACCACGTCTTCTTCGGACGGGGTGTGCGAAGAGATGACGAGCAGGCCTTCGAAGAACAGCTTGGTGATGGTCGACAGCGTCGACAGGTCCTCGAACGGCGAGTCGTCGATCACGTCGAGCAAGGTGCGCTTGCCGTCGAACAGGCGCAGGATGCCGTTCAGGTCGTCCGGGATCTCGTTCAGGCGCTCGACGAGCTGCTCGTGATCGACCTCGAAGATGGTGGCGAGCGGCGGCAGCTGCTCGAGCAAGCGCCCCCACTCGTCGACCCGGCGCATGCCTTCCATCAGCAGGCCCTGCGTGGACGTGGGGATGATGTCCTCGCGATCGATGGGCGAGAACTCGACCTCGAACGTGCCGGTGGTCCAAATCAGCGCGCGATACACGGCTTCTTCGCCGCGCAGGCGCCCCAGCTCGGCGTCGACCACCTTGCCATCCCGGAAGTAAATGCGGGCCTCGCGGCGACCGTTGCCGATCTTGCCGACGCCGGTCTTGCGGCTGATCTCGAAGGTTTGCAGCAGATCGACGACGCCCATGTCCTCGAGCGAACCGCTGAGGCGGGTGCGTCGGCTCATCGGCATGGCGGTGGCCATGCGCTCCTGCGTGCGTCGCGCGAGCAGCAGGTTCACGCGAGCTATCAGCTCACGCACGAAGATGGGCTTCGTGAGGTAGTCCTCGACGCCTAGCTCGAGGCCGCGAATCTTGTCTTCGATCGACTTTTGACTCGTCAGAAAGACGACCGGAATGTGCGCGTGCTCCGGTCGATCTTTCATCCGCCGCACGAGCTCGTACCCGTCGAGTCGCGGCAAGCGCGTGTCGCTCAGGATCAAGTCCGGCGCGGAGAAGTCGATCTTGGCGAGCGCATCCGCCCCGTCGCTCGCCGTCGTCACGCTATACCCCGACTTCTTTAGGCTGACTTCCAAAACCCGAACGCTGCGCGGGTCGGCGTCGACCAGAAGGAGCTGTTTCTTTGCCACTATTCCACTTGCCCGTCGTCCCCCAGTTGGACGACTCGAGAAGCCTTTAAGGCTTTCAACCTGATGTCAAGCCGAGGCGAAACGGCACGCGCGCAGGATGCGGCGCGAATCTGCCTCAATGCGCCCAAGGATCGATGATCTCCCCTCCGCCAAGCCGGCGCTTGCCGCTGGTGGAAGTGGCTTTCGGCGCTGGGGCCGCAGCTGGGCGCTGCCCGGCCGGAGTCGGCTTGCGGGCGGGTAGCTCCGGGCGAGCGGATGCGGCGGCCGGCAAATTCGCGCTGGCGCTCGCGCCCATGCTCGGGCTCGGGCTCGGCGCCGTCGCGCTGGCCGGGCTAGCCACGACCCCGGCCGGGCTCGGCGGCGAGGCGATGTCGGGGCTGGGGGGGTGCGGTGTGCGTCGCCAAGCAATCACCAGCGCCACCCCGGCGACGAACGCCAGCGCGACTACCAGCGCGGGCCAGTAGCGGAAGGCGGGGCGCGGACCCCCGCGCTCGCCGGCGCTCGGCAGCTCGAGTTGATCGGCGAGCAGCGACGTGTACGGCGACGCGCGCAGGCCGCTGCGGCTGCCGAGCGGCAAGCGCTCATCGAGCTCGACCAAGAGCGCCGCCAGGTTTTCGTAGCGAGCTTGCGGGCGCTTCTGCAAGCAGCGCAGGATCACTTCCTCGAGCGCGCCGAGCGACTTCAGCTCGGGGCTGAGCTCGCTGGGCGGCGCCGGCGCCATGTACATGTGCTTCGTCAAAACGCCCATGTAGCTGTCGGCTTCGAACGGCACTTTGCCGGTGAACATCTCGTACATCACGATGCCGAGCGCGTAGATGTCGGCGCGGTGGTCGACCACCTCTCCGGCGGCTTGCTCGGGGCTCATGTAGTGCGGCGTTCCGAACACCATGCCAGCGCGCGTGAGCTTGCTCGAGCCGATCACTTTGGCCAGCCCGAAGTCGACGATCTTGACGACGTCGGTGTCGCCGTCGCGCAAAGCGACGTGAATGTTGTCGGGTTTCAAGTCGCGATGCACGATCGACGCGTCGTGCGCGGCCTTGAGTGCGTGCACCAGCTGCCGCACGATGTTCAGCCCGCGCGCTGCGGGCAGCGGCCCGCCGTTGCGCAAGAGCGCCGCCAGCGATTGGCCTTCGAGCAGCTCCATGACGAAGTACACCTGCCCCGACTCGAGCCGGCCAAAGTCGGTGATTTCGACCAGCCCCGGGTGCGACACGGCAGCGGCGGTGCGCGCCTCCTGAATGAAGCGCGCGGCGATTTCGGTGTCTTGCGCTAGGTCCTTGCGCAGCGCCTTGAGCGCGAAGCGCTTGCCGAGAGCGCGGTGACGCACCTCGTAAACGGTGCCCATGCCGCCCTCGCCGATGATCGAAAGCACCTCGTAGCGGCCATCGATCAAGCTGCCGAGCAGCGCGTCACTGCCCGGATCCCAGCCCACGGCCGCGACGAGCGGCGTGCCGTCGAACGGGCAGAAGCGGCCGTCCGGCGAGAAGCGCGAGTGACAGGTGGGGCACGAAGTGGCAGGCGGCGCCCCGTCCGCAGTCGGCACTGGTGGCTTCTCCTCCCGGAGCGAGTGGCCGAACTGCAAGACGGTGTCGTCGCTCACGACATCTTGGACCCACACTCGTTGCAGAAGCGCGCTTGCGGCTGATTGCTGGCGTTGCAGCTCGGGCAGCGTGAGCCCGCCGCCGGAGCGGGCGCGGCTGCGGCCGGACCAGGCGCTGCGGGGGGCGGTCCGTAGCCTGCGGGCGCGGGCGGAGCGCCGTAGCCGGGAGGTGGAGCGCCATAACCAGGCGGTGGAGCGCCATAACCAGGCGGCGGAGCGCCATAACCAGGCGGCGGAGCCGCGTAGCCGGGCGGTGGTGCGCCCGGGTGGCCGTAGCCTGGGGGCGGAGCGCCCGGATGACCATAGCCAGGGGGCGGATAGCCGGGAGGCGGATAGCCCGGAGGCGGGTAACCACCGTAGCCGGGAGGCGCTGCGGCGCGCTGACCGTAGCCGAGGCCCGCGCCCAGCGCCATGCCCTGCGCCATGGCCGCAGCGGAAGCGCCGTCACCGCCCTGAGCCAAGCCTTGCCCGAGGCCCATGGTGGCTTCGGCGGCGGCAAACTGGCCGTAGCGCTGCATGTCGAGCTGGTTCACGTAGCGGGCGCGCTGCTGAAACTCTTGGTCGAGCGCAAACTGCTTGGCCTGCGCTTCGGCCTGCGCCTTGGCGACGCCGCGTTGAGCCGCCAGGGCTTCGACCTTGGCCTGTGCGATCACGTCCTGCTTCTCGTCGAGCCGGCGCTGATCTTCTTCGCTGACGTTGATGTTCAGCTTGCCGATCTCGAGCACCTGCACGCCGCAGTTCGCCAAATCCGGGCAATTTTGCACGACGCGGCGCGCGACCTCGGGGCCCATTTGCCCCAAGTCGAGCAGCGTGTACTCGCGGCTCTTGATCAGCTCGCCCAGCGTGGTCTTCAGGCCCATGAACAGCAGGTCCTTGACCCACTGCATGGCACGATCCGGATCGCCGCCTTGGCCGACGAAGCCGACCAGGAACTTGTAAGGATCTACGACGCGGAACGAGTACGTGCCGTTGGCGCGCAGCGTGACGCGCAGCTCCAGATCAGGATCGCGCATCGACCCGATCTGATCGCCGAATGTCTCGTTGTACATCGGCTTCATGGTCACGAAGTACAGCTCGCTGATGAACGCGTTGCCGCCCGTGAACTGATCGACCAGCGAGCCCAAGAACGGGATGTTCTGGGTCGTCAGCGTGTAGGGCTCGCGCTGCGGCCCGAGGGTGCCGACGAAGAAGCCGTTCTTGAAGAACAGCACGACCTCGTCCGAGTCGACGGTGAGCTGGCTCCAGAACGGGAAATTCTGGTCCGGATGCTTGTAGAGGACTTTGCCCTTCTGCGCGTCGGCACGCGCAATCATCATCCGCTGCACGCCACCCTTCACGAAGTCCATGATGCCCATCTATCTGTAGCTCCTGAGCGTGGGCCCGGGAACGCGGGCCGGGTCACAGCCCAGTGTACACGGGAGGGCCACCCTGAGGTAGGCTGAGGGCCTTGCACGCCGTGAACTCGGACATCGAGCTAGACAAGCTGGGCGCAGCCGTCCAAAAGGTCCTTTCGGACGGGGCGCCCTTGCCGGTTCAGCTGATGGCCGCCCGCGGTGTCATACCGGGCGCTAAGCCGCACGAAATCGTGATCGCCATCTCGGTCTTGGCCGGGCGCGAGGACGAGAAACTGCGCGAAACCGCGCGCACGGCGCTCAGCAAGCTGCCGCCGCCGATCTTGACCGGCGCGCTCACGGCCGATCTTCCGGGCAGCGTGATCTTGCAGCTGGCGAGCGCCTACGCCAGCCACCACGAGGTCACCGAGCAGCTCTTGCGCATGCCGCGCATCACGGGCGACGCGCTCGAGCTGATGGCTGCCGGCGCCGACGAGCGCACCGGCGAGCTGCTCGCCACCAACGAGGTGCTGATGCTCAAGCACCCGGTCGTGATCGAGAAGCTTTACATGAACAAGCGCGTGCGCATGTCGACGGCCGATCGCTTGATTGAGCTGTGCGTGCGCAACAACATCGAGCTCTCGATCTCGGCCTTCAAAGAGGCCGCTATGGCCATCAAGAACGAGCTCATTCCGGAGCCTTCGGACGAGCCGACCTTCGACGACGTGCTGTTCCGCGAGACCCAAGAGGCCGCCGCGCAGCTGGCCCTAGGCGCCGACGAAGACACGCACGAGGTCGACGACGAAGGCGAAGAGAAGCTGAAGCCGAAGGTCGTGCCGCTCTACGCGCGCATGGCCGAGATGACAGTCTCGCAAAAGATCCGTTGCGCCACGCTGGGCACGGCCGCCGAGCGCCTGCTGTGCGTGCGCGACTCCAATCGTCTGGTCGCCGCGGCCGCCGCCAAGAGCCCGCTCTTGAAAGAGCCAGAGGCCGTGCAGATCAGCGCCAGCCGCGTGGTATCAGAAGACGTGCTGCGGCTGATCTCGATGAACAAAGAGTTCACGCGCAACTACCAGATCAAGCTGAACCTGGTCTCCAACCCGCGCACGCCCTTCACGTTCGCTTCGCGCATGGTGCCAATGCTGCGCGAGAGCGAGCTCAAGATGCTGGCCAAGAGCAAGAACGTCACGGGCGCGATCTCGACGGCGGTGCGGCAGCAGCTGGCGAAGAAGGCTCCAAAATCCGGCGGCGGCTAGCGCCTGGCGGCTTGGGGGTTAGGAGTGAGGGGTTGGGGGTTAGTCGGCGGAGGGCCCTAGGGAAGAGCGAGGGCGGATCTCCCCGTTGCTGGTGGCCGAACCGAGCGAGCGCCAGCTCGCATCCACCGCTCACCCCTCACCCCTCACCCCTCGGCCCCTCTCAGTCGCCCGTCAGCCGCTCATGCCGCTTCTGCAACGCCGAGATCCGCGCAGCGCGTTGTTCCTCGGCTTGCTTCACCTTTTCGGGGTCGATCAAGAACGGTGCGATACGCTCGGCGCGCTCGAAGCGCTCTTTGTACTTCAGCGCTTCCAGCTTGGTCTTGAAAGGGCCGACGCGGACGCGGTGCCACAGCCCGCGATCGGGGACGTGCGCGGCTTGTCGGAACGCGCGGTGTCCGCGCTTGCGCAGATCCTCGACGGTGCGATCGGCCTCGGCTTGATCCTTGAAGCTTGCCACCTGCAGCTGAAAGCCACCATCGCTGCCCTCGGGCGCCATCTCGCCGTCGGTCTTGGACGCGGCGGAGCTGGCGGCAAGATCGGTCAGGGCGTCGCGCGGTGAGGTGATCACCGGTGAAGAGTTGAGCAGCGTTCCCATCGGCAGCGGCACGACTGGCAAGCGATCGCTCGCAGGTGGCGGCGCGCCCAACACCGCGCTGGCGGCGTTCGGGTCGACGCTGCCGTCTTGCTTCACCAAGCGGCCGCGCTCGTCTTTCACGGCCGCCAGCGCCGTCGTGGGCGAGGCGTCGTCGCTCAGGATGCGCGGAAAGCTGACGTCCTTGCCGTCGAGCGACTCGGCGGGCGTTCCGGGCGATTTGGCCTCCGCCACCAAGGCCGCCAGCGGGTCCTGCGTGGAGCGGGTCGGAGCACCGCTCTTCTTCGACATCATGACGAAGGCGCTGACGACGGCGGCGCCGGCCAGGGAAACCAGCAGCAGCGTGCCGATCCGCGATGGCCGAGCGGAGTCGTGCTCCTGGATCTGTTCGAGGTTGCGGACGTTGACCTGTGCCATGTGCGGTTCTGCCTTCGCTACTCGCAAAGCGCAGAACCGGCCTAATTTTCGGCGGTTTCGTCGAAGCGCACGACCCGGCCCGAGCTGAGCACCACCGCCCTTTCGAGCGGCGCCTGCACGGGCGCTCCCGGCCAGACAATGACTTCGCGCAGCCTGCCGGAACCGGAAAGGGTCGCTCCGGAGCCGAGCAGGCTGCGTTCCACGCGGATGGCCGGAGGCACGCTCACGCCGGGCGCCGTCCAGGATTGAGGATTGAGGATTGAGGATTGAGCGTGAGATCGAGAGGAGACCTGCGCGTCGAGCCAGGCGAAGTTGGCGGCGACGTACTCCTTGATATCGCCGAGGTCGCTCCAGGGCGCGGTAGAGGGCACCGTCAGCACCGCGCGGCCGGCGGCCAAGTCCGGCAGCGCCACGTCGCCCATCAGGCAGCCCTGCTCCGGCAAGCGAGCAACGACCCCGGGCCCCAGCGCCATCACGCCCACGTAGTCGCCCGCTTGGGTCTCGCGACCGAACACGCGTCCGCGGAGCCGCACGACCCGCCCGGCGTCGTCCATCCCGACCGTGCCCTCGCCCACCACGCGCGGGCTCACGGCCAGCACTTGCGCGTCGCGCGCGGTCGCGACCGCGAGCAGCTCCGCGACCGGCGCTTCGGTCAGGATGTCTCCGTTCCACACCAGCACCGCCCCCGGCTCGAAGTGAGCTCGGGCGCCCGCAACACCGCCCGCGGTGCCGCGAATCTCGGCTTCGACCACTACTCGAACATCGAGCTTCAACTCTTCGATTATAGAGGACAATTTTGCATGTTCATGGTGTGCATTAGCTACCAAGGTTCCAATGCCCGCCGCCCGGCAGGCGGCTGCCACGTGCGCCAGCAGCGGGCGGTCTCCGACGGGCACCACCGGCTTGGGTCGCTCCAAAGTGAGCGGGCGAAGCCGCGTGCCGAAGCCAGCGGCCAGAATCAGCGCGCTCGTCATGCACGCCCAGTATGCCTGAAAGCTCGCCCCGTCCGTCATTCGCGTGGTACCCCGAGTGCGAGATGAGTTACTTCCGATCGCTCTCGGCGACGCTGCTATCGGCGGCGGCGACGTTCAGCCTCGTGACCGCGTCCAGCTGCGGCACCAGCGCAGTGGGCGTCGACGAGTGCCGCGACATCGAGCAAGCGCGCTGCCGGGCCAACGCCTCCTGCTTGGACGCCCGCGGCAATCCCCTCATCGAAGACGTAGGCGCCTGCGAGCGCTATTACCGCGACCACTGCCTGCACGGACTCGCCGCCAAACCTCCGGCCGGCGCGAGCGTCGGCGCCTGCCTCGACGTGATCGAGGCCGCCGGTCGTTGCGCCAAGGGCGATCCGGAGGCTCCCCTCGCCTGCACCGAGACGGCCTCGAACCCACGCGGCAATTTCTCCCGGGCCTGCGATCTGGTCGCTCACCCCGAACGCGCCGTCGAGTGCGCGTTCCTGCTCGAGACTCCGGACGAAGGCGACGGCAGCGCGGGCCAGAGCGCCGGGGGGCAGGCCGGTACCGACACAGGCGGCAGCGCAGGCCAGAGCAGCAGCAGCGCCGAAAGCGGTCAGGGCGGCGTGGCTCCCGAATGAGCGCCAGCTCGGCAGGAGGCTCGGCCCTGCCGCATTGCTTGCCGGAGCCCAAGCGCTGGTCTAGAGACGCGGGCGCCCATGCACGTCCGTCAGCTCCGCTCCCTTCGCCTGGCTTCCTTCTTGGTCGGGTGCGGGTTCGTCGTCGTGTACGCCGGCTGTTCCAGCGGCGGTAGCGCAGTGACCTCGGTCACCCATCCGACGATGATCGAGGTTTCGCCCGACGACTTCTTGGGCGACGTCCCGTGCACCGACGGCCCCGGTCTGAAGCGATACGTCGCGACGCTCACCGACACCGACTACGAGCAAGGCGGCGCGAGCAGCGTCGACGTTTCCGACGAGAACGCCGGCGGCGCCCCCTCCCCGTTCACCCTGCCCAGCTCGCTGCCGACCCCCTGCCTCGCCGCCGTCGGTTTTGGCTTGGTCGTCGCAGGTCACCACTACGACGTGCAGATCGACGGCTACGACACCGACGACATCGCGCCCCGCGCCCTTGGCTCGCGCCAAATGGTGTCGCCCGCTCCCAGCAAGGCCGAGCCGGTCACGCCGCTCTTGACTCCGCGCTGGACGGCGCGCTGCGAAGACGCCGTCGCGGTTGGCTCGACCATCGTGCGGGCTCACCACTGCACCACCTTCACCCCGGCTGACGCGGCGGCGCCCGGCAGCGTGCGCCTCGCGCTCGGGACCTTACTGGGTGAGCTGCGCTGCGGCGAAGAGCCCGGCGAGGTCGACCACTTCGAGGTGAGCTTGACGGTGGGCGAAGGCGAGCCGCTGGTCGAGACGTTCCCCTGCGTCGCCGACGCCGAGGCCGTTTTCGAAGGCATTGCGCCGCGGAAGCAGGTGTCCGCCTACGTGACCGCGCTCAGCGCCGATGGCACCGACGCTTTTGCCGGCGCCATCTGCAACGCCTTCACCCTGGCCGAAGGCAGCGTCGACGCCGATTGCCCCAAGTTGAGCCAGGTGGGCACGGTGCGTGTCGATCTGTCGGCCGCCTACGAGCTGCTCGGGCTGGAATGCAGCGCGCAGAGCCTGGAGTCGGCCATCATCAACGTGCCGGGCGAAGACCAGACGCGCCGCATCCTGTGGCCTGATTGCCTTCACCCGTTCGACCACGGCTTCGCGCCAGGCGCGGCCGGTCTCTCGATCACGGTCCGAAAGGCCGACGGCAGCGACGGCAGCGCGGCGACGTGCGGCGCTACCGTCACTCCCGGGCAGCTCGTGGTCGCGGAATGCACGAAGAATCAGCCGTAGCGGCGGCCCGCCCGTGCCGACGCGCACGACCTGCGTTATAGAAAAGGGAGCAGCGTAGGTTCCCGATGCAAAGTAGCAACGGCTTGATGTCCGGCTTCGCCCGCCCTGGCAAGGCGCTGATCGGGCTGATGGTCGTCGTCACCACGCTGTGGTTGATGTTCGCGGTCGGGCTCAACTGGGGTGGCGCGCCAACGTCGGTGTTCTTCCTGCTGACTGGCGACACCAAAGCCATCCTGCACGGCGAAGTGTGGCGGCTGTTCACCGCTCCGCTGCTCCACACGCCGAGCGGCGGCAACAGCGTCTGGCATCTGATCAGCGCGCTGCTCGGTCTGTACATCTTTGCCCCTCGGCTCGAAGCAAGTTGGGGCGGCTCGCGGCTGCTGCGCTTCATCGCCATCACCAGCATCGTCGCCTACTCGCTCCAAATGCTGGTCGAGCTGGTCGTGCCGGCGCAGCTGGGCGCGCGCCTCGTCGGCCCCAACTGGTACGGGCTCGATCCTGCGATTGCCGCCATCGCCATCGCTTGGGCATGCACTTACAAGGGTGAGACCGTCAATCTGCTGTTCCTGGGACCCGTCTCGGGGCGGACGCTCATTCTCGTGGTGCTCGGCTTCGCCTTGCTCCGGCTAGCCGCCGCCAACCAGCCGGAAGAAGGGCTGCTCTCGCCGTTCTTCGGCATGCTCGTCGGCTGGGGCATCGGAGGAGGCACGCCGTCGCCCCTGCGCAAGGCCTGGCTCAAGCTCCGTCTCGCCCAGCTGGAAGGCCGCCAGGCGAAGGGCCCGAGCCGCTCCAGCGGGCCGCGCAAAGCTCGGCCCAATCCCGGCGGTTTGCGGGTCATCCCCGGCGGCCGCTCGGAGGACGACGACGACAAGGGCCCCGACGGCCGCTGGCTGAATTAGGCGTCTGTTTACGGGGCGGCACGCGCCACCCCCCTTCGGCGCTCGGTGGAATGGGGAATTCGGCCGAGCCTCCCCCCACGCGGCGGCCCTGGGGATTGGTAGTTCGCGAGCTCCGTCCCCCCAACAAAGCGTTTGCCGCTTGGGGCCGCGATTGGTGTAAGAAGCTCGGTTAATGCCGCCGCGGCTCACGCATCTCACCACCATCGAGAGCCTGACGCCTCAGTTGGCGAACGAGCTGCTCGACAAGGCCGACGAGTTCTTGGAGCTCACGCGCCAGCCCATCGTCAAGCTGGCCGACTTGCGTGGCAAGACCATCATCAACGTCTTTTACGAAGCGTCGACCCGCACCCGTACCTCGTTCGAGCTCGCCGGCAAGCGCCTCGGCGCCGACGTCGTGAACATCAGCGGCTCCGCCAGCAATAGCACCAGCAAGGGCGAAACCCTGCGCGACACCGTCAAGACGCTCGACGCCATGCACGCCGACGCGATCGTGATTCGGCACCCTGCGTCCGGCGCGGCCGACTACGTCGCCAAGCACACGCGCGCCGCCGTCATCAACGGCGGTGACGGCATGCACGAGCACCCCACCCAGGCGCTGCTCGACGCGCTCACGATCCGTCGTCACCGCGGCAAAGACTTCCGCGGCCTCACGGTCGCCATCTTGGGCGATGTGCTGCACAGCCGCGTCGCCCGCTCCAACGCCAAGCTCTTGCGCATGCTCGGCGCCCAGGTGCGCTTGGCCGGTCCGCGCACACTCTTGCCGCGTGACGCCGACGCGCTCGGCTGTCCGCTGTTCGAACGGATCGAGCCCGCGCTCGAAGGGGCCGACGTGGTGATGATGCTGCGCATCCAACGCGAGCGGCTCGGCGCGGCGCTGTTCCCCAGCCTGCGCGAGTACTCACGCGTCTTCGGTCTCAACGCGGCGCGCCTGGCGCTGGCCAAGCACAACGCGCTCGTCATGCACCCCGGCCCGCTCAACCGCGGCGTCGAAATCTCCGAAGACATCGCCGACGGCTCCCACTCCGTCATCCTCGACCAAGTCGAAGCCGGCGTGGCCGTGCGCATGGCCGTACTGGCATTCACCGCCAAATCTTGAACCGGCGCCGCTACCAGCCGCTCCGCGCCACCCCTCCTCCAACCTCGAAAATCACTTCGCATGCGAAGTGATTCAGATCGCAGCAATTTGTCTCGATCTAACCCCTCGAATTGACTCGCGATTCGGGACACTGAAGTTATCCCCAATCGATGACTTCGCATGCGAAGTCATTTCCGCGATGAGCAGCCCCCGGCGGCGCGCCGCCCTACGGCGTCAAATCGACCTGCGACACCTTGGGCGCGCCGGCCCCCAGCATCTGCTCGGCCATGGCGGCAAAGCTTTTCGGCAGATCCGTCACGAGGAGCTCGAGCTCTTCGCCCAGGGTCGGTTTGGAGCTGGCGGGCGCGATCTTCTCGTCGTCGATCCACACCTGAACGGCTGCGGCGGTCGCCTCGGCGCTGTCGACGACCGGGATGCTGCGTCCAGCCATCTCGGCCGCCACCTCGGCGATGGTGTGCTTGAGCACCGGGTAGTGCGTGCAGCCGAGCACGATCACGCTCACGTTGGCGGCCACCAACGGCTCCAAATAGCGGCGCACCGCCAAGCGCGGCACGTCACCGGTGAGCCAGCCCTCCTCGACCAGCGGTACGAGCAGTGGCGCGGCTTGCGCCACCACCTCGAGCCGCGTCGACAGCTGACTTACCGCGCGCGGGTAAGCGCCAGAAGCCACCGTGCCCACGGTCGCCAGCACGCCCACCGGACCGCCATGGCTCCCGCCCGCAAGCGCCCGCAAAGCCGCGCGCGCTCCCGGCTCGATCACCCCCAACACGGGCAAATCCAGCTCTGCGCGCAGAATATCGACCGCGACCGCGCTGACCGTATTGCAGGCGATGACCAGCGCTTTGACGCCGCGTTCGAGCAGTAGCTTGGCGCAGCCGCGCGCGTAGCGCACAACGGTCTCGGGGGAACGTGAGCCGTACGGCACGCGAGCCGTATCACCCAAGTAGATGATGCGCTCGCGCGGCAGCGCGCGCCGCAGCGCCGCCGCTACCGTCAAACCACCGAGGCCCGAGTCGAAGACACCGAGCGGCGCGTCAGCGTCTAGCCGCCGCGCCGCGCCGTCTTCACTCACACGTCCTCGATGCGGATGAGTCGCGCCTTCGTCTTCAGGATCGACTGCTGCTCGATCGAAGCGATCGCGCTCCGCACCGCGCCTTCTTTGGTTTGGTGCGTCAAAATGCAGACTTGCACGGCGTCTTCGGTGCCGCTGGCGCGGCCTTCTTGCACCATTTGCTCGATGGAAACGCCCTGCGAGCCCAAGGCCGACGCGATGCGGCCGAGCACGCCCGGGTGATCCCCCACGCCAAAGCGCAGGTAGTAGCGGGTCTCGATCTGGTCCGGCGACATCACGGGGCGCGAGCGGATTTGGATGCCGCGCGTGGCCAGCCCCGACTCACCGTGAATGCGCGACGACGCGACGTCCACGATGTCGGCGACGACGCTGACTGCGGTCGGCATGTCGCCGGCGCCACGCCCGACCAGCAAGCATGGCCCCAGCGCGCGGCCCATCAGGAACACGCCGTTGAGCACGCCGTCCACGTTGGCGAGCACGCTGTTCTTGGGGATCAAAGCCGGGTGGGCGCGCAATTCCACTTGGTCGCCGCGGTCGTGACCGATGCACAGATGCTTGAGCGTGAAGCCAAAGCGATCGGCGAAGCGGAAGTCGATGTCTTCGATGTCGCGAATGCCCTCGATCAAGAAGGCATCGGTGCCAATGCTGGTATCGAACGCCAGCATGCTGACGACCGACAGCTTCTGCGCCGCGTCCTGCCCCTCGATATCCATCGTGGGGTCGGCTTCGGCGTAGCCCAGCTCTTGCGCTTCCTTCAGCGCGGCCTCGAACGACAAGCCGTCTTGGCGCATGCGCGTGAGGATGTAGTTGCAGGTGCCATTCAAGATGGCGTGCACGCTGGAAACAGTGTCGCTGGCCAGCGCCTCGCGCAGCGTGCGAATGATCGGGATGCCACCGCCGACCGACGCCTCGAACGCCAAATCGACGCGGTTGTCGATGGCAGCTTTGACGAGCGTGGGACCGTGCTTGGAGATCAAAAACTTGTTGGCGGTCACCACGGAGCGGCCCGTCTTCAGCGCGCGCTCCAAGTAGGCGCGAGCCGGCGTCTCACCACCGATGACCTCGACCACCAAGTCGACGCTGGGATCGTTGAAGATCTTCTCGGCGTCGTTGGTCAGCCACTCGCGCTTGCATTCCTTGCCGCGGTCTTTGCCTAGGTCACGCACCAGCACGTGCTGCACTTGCAGCTCGGCTCCGACGCGCGACGCCAAAAATTCGCGATTGTCCTCCAGCAGGCGCAGCACACCGCCGCCCACCGTCCCGCAGCCAAGCAGGGCGATCTTTACCGGGGACTTCTGTGACTCACTCAAAACAGGACCTCCAAAAACGGGCAGACCCCCGGTTTTTCGCGAGATCGTGCTCAACGTCAAGGGCTTTTCAGCCCGTCTGGGGCGGCTTGGGCTCGGGACCTCGAGCAGGAGGTAGCTCATCGGCCGAAACGCCGGTTTCTGCGGGTGGTACCAGCGCTTCGAGCCAGATGGGGCGCGGCCGAATGCGCGCCGAGATGCTGCGACGGGGCGCGTTCTGCATCTCGCCCTCCCAGCTGCGGATGCGCGGGCGACCGGCGTTGGCGGCCAGCTCCGTCGGCATACCGCTCAGCGGATCGGCGTCGACGATGAAGAACGAATGGTAGTGGAGCTTTTCGTCGTCGCGCGGCCCCAAGATTGCCACGATGTCGCCACGCCGGAACTGAGCCCGCGATCGGTACAGCTCGGCGAAGAACAGCGCGCGATTGCGCAGCGGCACGCGTGCTTCCGGCGCGGGCTCGTAGACCTCGAAGGCTTCGGTGTGGCTGCGAGCAAACTCGATGAAGCGCTCGACGCTGCGACGGTTCTCCAGCGCGGCGTCGTCGAACTGCAGGCGCCCCAGCACGCGCTGCCGGCCCTGATCGCGCGATTGCCACCAACTGCCGCCCGCGCGCTCGAACGTATCCAACACGAAATCGATACAGACCTGCGGAGGGCGCGGCCGCCCCGCTGCATCGAACACCGCATAGCGGTCGCCGTTGAACTCGAAGCTGGAGCTGCCGTTCAAGTAGGCGTTGCGCCACTCGGGCCGGAGCTTGCCGTCTTGTTGCCCCTCTTCGGTCTTGGGCTCGTCGAACGGCAGCGCTTCGTCCACCTGCTCTTTGATCACCGAGACCAACTTGGCCTGCGCGTGCTGCAAGCGGGCAGCCTGCGCGCGCCAAGCCTGCACTTCTGCTCGGTCTTTGCCGGGCGCCTCGCAGACCAGCGACAGCTTACCCTCGCGGACGCTCAGCAACGTGGGCACCCGCGTGGCGCCGTAGCTCGCCTCCACCGCCAGGTGCTCGGTCGTGGCGCGCGAAATCGCCAGCTCGTCGAAGCCCAAGCTCTTCGACAGCGCGCGCAAATCGACGTGGCGCGACGCGCTCGAGCTGGCGCTCGTCGCCGCGACGCGATCGAACAGCAGCAGCTTGGCGCGACGCCCGCGCTCGTCGCCGCTCGTGTACTCGTAGTCGCCGTCGTTCAGCCGCCGCGCGCCCAGCGTTTCGGCGCCGCGCACGATCGAAAGCTCTGGATCACGAAACAGCAGAGACAGCGTGAGCGAGCCGTACAGCGCCGCCAGCTCCGGGTTCTCGGTGTACAGGTAGCCCTCACGCAGAAACACCGCGCGCGCCAGCTCGGGGCTACGCCGCACCTTGCCCACGACCGTGTCGAACGTCTGGTAGCCGGGCGACGTCTCCAGCAGCTGCCGCAGCGGAGCTGCCTCCGGCAGATTCGGCTCGGCCTCAGGACGAGACAGAAACAGCACCGGCACATTCTTGGTGCGCCCCAGCAGCTGGGCGCGCAGCTCCGGCGCTGCCGTCGGCGGCAACGCCACTACCGGCTCCTTCCAGACGGCCTCACGCAGCGCCAGGCAGTCGCTGTCACCGTCGCTGGCCGCTGCCACCGCGGCTGCGTCCACGGCTCCGGCAGCCACCGGGCGCGCAGCCGGTGTGGCTGCCGGCTTGGCGGCGCTGAACCCGCGAATGCGCTGAAACGCCAGGGCACCGCCCAGCCCGCTGCTGAGCAGCACGGCGAGCGCATGCACCCACACGCCGCGCAAGAGGCGAGCTTTCACCACCAAAATCTGTAACATACTCCGCCTCGGAAAACGCCGTCCCCCGCCATGCCGATTCCTTACAAGAGCCGCCCCCGCCCCGAACCCCGGATTTCCACCTGCAACGCCCTCCTCCGGCAGCGCGAAGCCGGCGGTAGCCAGCGCACCCTCTGCATCGACATCGGCGGAACGGGCATCAAAATGATTGTCCTGGACCCCGAGGGGCAGCCCGTGAACGAGCGTGCCCGCGAGCTCACGCCCAAGCCGGCCACGCCCGAGGCCATGCTCGACGTCATGCGCGGCATGCTCCTCAAGCAGCCCCGCTTCGATCGCGTCTCCGTCGGTTTCCCCGGCGTCGTCCGCCACGGCACCACGTACTCGGCCGCCAACGTCGACTCGACGTGGATTGGTTTCGACCTCGGCGCCAAGCTCGAGGCTCTGACCGGCAAGCCCACGCGCGTGCTCAACGACGCCGACCTCCAAGGCTACGGCGTCATCGAAGGCAAAGGCGTCGAGATGGTGCTCACCCTCGGCACCGGCGTCGGCTCAGCGCTGTTCGTCAACGGTCACCTCGTGCCCAACCTGGAGCTTGGTCACCACCCCTTCCAGAAGGACAAGACGTACGAAGAGCGCCTCAGCGACGCCGAGCTCAAAGAGCACGGCAAGCAAAAGTGGAGCAAGCGCGTCGGCGAAATGCTCCAAGTCCTGAGCGCCATCTTCAACTACGACCACCTGTACATCGGCGGCGGCAACGCCGAGCACATCAAGGTCGACCTGCCCGACAACGTCACCATCTTCGACAACGTCGACGGCATGACCGGCGGCATCGCCCTCTGGGACGACGAAGGCTAGAAGCCGCACGAGGCCGAGAGAACAGGAAGGCGGGAAGGCGGGAAGATTTTCTGGGTGTACGAGCCCAGTGCCCTTCCCCGCCTAGTCGCTCATCGACGTAGATCTCACATCTGCTGCGCTTCGCACGTACTCTGCTGCTCTCGCCTCTCGAGCGCTGAAGCGGCTGTACGAGGTGCGCTCGCGCAAAGCGCGAGCTGGATCGGCCTCAGCCACACTTTGGCGAGAGCAGATCACGATCCACCCCAGAGGACCGGAGTGAACAAAACTCGGCGAGGCCGGGCGCCCGCCGAGCTTCAGGTCGCCCGAGTCGCGACACGCTTCAGCGGCCCTCATGGCAATGAAAACAAAGCCCAGTGAGACAAACTCGGCGAGGCCGGGCGCCGATCGCGCTTCAGGTCAGATGGGTCGGCAGACGCACCACGCGAAGTGCGGAGGAAAACCAAGACCCCTGGCCGGGCGCCCGCCGAGCTTCAGGTCGCCCGAGTCGCGACACGCTTCAGCGGCCCCCATGGCAATGAAAACCAACCCGAAGTAATTCTCGCGCTACGCGCGAGAATTACTTCGGCGGCTTGATGGGGTCTTTTTCGTTCTGCACGCACGCCGAAAGGTCGAAGAGCATGAAAGCAACGACCTTTTCTTGAGCCGAGAGATCGCGCTGCTCGCAGCTCGCGGGGAAACCCTTCGCGTTCAACGCCGGCAGGGTCTCGATGTCGACTGAGGCAACGTGCAAGGAGGAGAACACCTCGCGGCCGCAAACCTTGTCTTCCGTCGCGCCAATCGGCGTGTTGAAGGACAGGTACTGCACCGCGAGCGGATCCGGAACGGTCAGCCACTCGCTCGCCACCGACGGCGTCACTGCCTGCACGTCGTTGCGCGGAAAGGACACCGACACTTGTCCCAACGTCGTGGAGGCCTGAACGTTGACCAGCCACTGGGCTAGCGCTGCACCCTTGGGGAACGTCGTATTGACGGTGGCGGTGCTCGGATCAGGGGGATTTTGCTGAACCCTGCGCCAGGTACCGGTCGTCGGCACCGGATCCGGCCCGTCGGCAAACCAAACCGAGTGCAGGTGCGACGCGAAAACCCGCCCTCCCAGCGACGCATAGTCATACATGGCTTGACGCATGGCCGGCGTCTTGTCCCGCTCATTGGTGCCGGCTTCGCAAGACAAGATGACGATGTCGTACTTCTTGAGCGTATCGGTCGACGCCCAGAGGCCCGTGGAGGACGGGGTCAGCGCGGCGCCCGCGTTATGAGACGCATCGAAATTTGCCAGCGGCGGGTACTGCCCGGCATCCCCCGAGAAGAGATGAATGCGACCATCACCATCCGCCGTCGTGAACTCCGCAGGGTCCACGCCCATCCGCCAGGGTAGGCACTCCATTTGGTCACCGCCGCCCGTGGAGATGGCGATGCGCGGCAGGTCGCCCTCGGCCTTGTTGCGCGGCAGGCGCGTGAGCTGCGGGTCGGTCAGCGGATTGTCGACGCAGCCGTTGACGGCTGGGATGGTGATCTGTCGGCGCCACTTGCCCACTTGGATGACTAGTGGAATGTTGGCGCCCACTGGCGCGTCAGCCAGAACGAAAGTGCCGCTCTCATCGGTGATGGCGGAGGTGACCGGATTCAGGATGCTCGCGCCGCAGCGATCGCAGCTCGCGCCTTCGGTGAGCGGCCCGACTGGACCGTTCGGTACGTACACCGCAACGTTGTAGAGCGGCAGCTTGCCGGCCGGATCATAGACCTTGCCGGTGATGGTCGTCCTTGCGGCGCCTTCGCATGTCTGCACTTGGCACTCGAGCCCCTTGCAGGGGCCATCGGGCATCGATTTGGCGATGTCGCCGCCGAGGTTGAGAGTGCTGCCCGTGTTGACTCCGCTGCCGCCGACATTCGACGCGGCCCCGCCCGTCGCGGCGGTCGGGTTGGCTGGATTCGAAGGTCCAATTTCACTGTCGGGCGCCTTCGTGGAGCACGACGTCGCGAGAGCCGCCATGGCGGCGAGCGAGCTCACGACACTGACGCGACGCAAACCGATCGCATTGAGCGGATTTTTCATGGCAACACCTGGTCTCAAAGCGCACGTGCACCCAGAGACCGATGTAGTGTGCCCTCTTCCTACAGAAAAATACCAAGTTTCGCTAACGGGTAAAAGTGAAGCGTTGCCACTCGAGATACCCAGTGTGACTGCGTGTCTTCGAGTGGTGAGAACCGTCTCTCGAAAACAAAAACAAAAACGAAAGACCCGAATGTGCCTCTTCGGAACACCGGGTCTTTCGCTGCGTATTTTTCAGGCCTTCTGAGCCTGATCCGCGCCGTACGAACCTAGTTGGCGGACGGCGTGGTCGGTGACTCGCGCTTTGCCACTTCGTCGAGGTACGCCTGTGACGGTTGGGGCATCGACTCCAGCGCCGCTTCCAGCACCTCGTCGAGCTTGCTCACGAACACGAACTCGAGCTCGTCACGAACTTCCTTCGGCACCTCGTCGAGATCCGCTTTGTTCCGCTCCGGCACCAAAACTCGCTTGATACCGGCACGATGCGCCGCGAGCGTCTTCTCTTTCAGACCACCAATCGGCAGTACACGACCACGGAGTGAGATCTCTCCGGTCATGGCCACGTCGTGGCGCACCCGAATACCGGTGAGCAGCGAGACGATAGCCGTGAACATGGTGATGCCAGCTGACGGTCCATCCTTGGGCATGCCACCCGCGGGGATGTGCACGTGAAGATCGCTCTTCTCCAAGAAATCACGAGGGATTCCGTATTTTTCAGCGTTGGTGCGGACGTAGGACAGGGCCGCGTGGGCGCTCTCCTTCATCACGTCACCCAGCTGACCGGTTAGCTGGAGCTTGCCAGTCCCGAACATGCGAGTCGCCTCGATGAACAGGATTTCACCACCGACGCTCGTCCAGGCCAACCCCGTGACGACGCCCGTCTCTTCTGTGCGTTCCGCCACGTCGCTCGTGAACTTGATGGCGCCCAGGTACTCCCGCAGGTCGTCCTCGTTCTTGAGGGTACGGGGGGTGGTGTCACCCTCCGCCACCTTGACCGCCACGCCACGGATGACGCTAGCGATGGTCCGCTCCAGGCTGCGGACGCCGGCTTCGCGCGTGTAGTGCTCGATCAGCTCTTCCACGGCTTCGTCAGTTATCGTCAGCTGCTCGGGCTTGAGGCCGTGCTCTTCCAGCTGCTTGGGGATTAGGTGCTGGCGCGAGATGGCGAGCTTTTCACGCCGCGTGTAGCCGGGAATCTCCAGGATTTCCATGCGGTCGCGGAGTGGCGGCGGGATGGGGTCGGCGATATTGGCCGTCGCCACGAACATCACGTTGGAGAGATCGTACGGGATCTCCAGGTAATGGTCGGCGAAGGTGTTGTTCTGCTCGGGGTCGAGCACCTCGAGCAACGCCGCGCTGGGGTCGCCCCGGAAGTCGTGCCCGATCTTGTCGACCTCATCCATCATGAAGACGGGGTTCACGGTCCCGGACTTCTTCATGCCCTGGATGATTTGACCCGGGAGGGCGCCCACGTAGGTGCGCCGATGGCCGCGGATGGCCGCCTCGTCGTGAACGCCGCCCAGCGACACGCGCACGAATTTGCGTCCGAGCGCCCGTGCGATGCTCTTGCCAAGCGACGTCTTGCCGACGCCGGGCGGGCCGAGCAGGCACAGAATCGGGCCCTTTTTGTCCTTCTTCAGCTTACGGACGGCCAGGTACTCGACGATGCGCTTCTTGACCTTGTCGAGGCCGTAGTGGTCCTCGTCCAAGACCTTCCGCACCTCGGCGATGTCCATGTTGTCTTCCGTGGAATTCGTCCACGGCAGATCCAGGATCCAGTCGAGGTAAGTGCGGACGACCGTGTACTCGGCGCTGCCCACCTGCATGGACCTGAGGCGCTTGAGCTGCTTCTTGGCCACGCTGTCGGCTTCGCTCGGCAGGCTGGCCTTGGCGATGCGCTCCTCGAGCCCATCGAGATCGCCCTGGTCGCCGTCGTCCTCACCCAGCTCTTCTTTGATGGCTTTGAGCTGTTGGCGCAGCACGTACTCGCGCTGGTTTTTGCCCATCTCCTCTTTGATCTGGGAGTTGATGCGCTCACGCATCTTCAAGATCTCGAGCTGCCGGGTCAAAAGGCGCAGCACCTTGCGGATGCGCTCCTTGACCTCGACCGTCTCGATCAGCTGGGCCTTCTCTTCGACGGGGGCGTCCAGGTTGGCTGCCACGAGATCTGCCAGAGCACCGGGGGCCTGAATCGAGTCGATGAGCGAACCCGCTTCGCGCGGCAGCTCGGGCATCAGTTGGATGACCTGCTTGGCGACGTCGCGCAGGCTCATGGCCAACGCTTCGGCCTCGACGTCTTCGCTCGACGGCGACTCGACGCGCGTGACCTTGGCGCGCATGTAAGGCGACGACTGCGTCACCGAGTCCAAGCGGATGCGCGTCAACCCTTGCAGGATGAGCGAGTAGTTGCCGGAGCTATGCTTGAGCGCCTTGAGCACGCGCGCCGCGCAGCCAACCGGGTACAGATCGTCGGCAGCAGGATCGTCCGTCGCCGGATCGCGCTGTGCGAAGATCGCGATCACCGGGCTGTCGAGGTTGTGAACGTCTTCGACCAGCGCGACCGACTTTTCACGACCCACGTCGAACGGAGCTACGGCGCCGGGGAACAGCACCGCGTTGCGAATGGGCAGCACCGCGAGCTCGTCGCCGAACTTGATGTCCTCTTCTGACGGAGGAGGCGGGGGCGGCGATTGCGGCTGCTGCTGCTGCTTTTTCTTGTCACTCATGAAGCCTCATCTTGGGCACGGACACTTGGGGAAAACAGGCTTATCTGTCGCACGGAGGGAGCAGCGTTTCGCCGCTCTTGACTCAAACGGCCGGCGCCTCGAAAAACATAGCGAAACGCCAACCTGGGGAAAGTAATCACGCTCGCGGAGAGCACAATGGCTTTCGCTTTCACATCGGCAGGACTATAGGCGCGGCCAGCATGCGCGCGGTGTTCTTTGGCACGCCTCAGGTCGCGGTTCCGGCCCTGCGCGCGCTCACGCAAGTAGCCGAAGTTGCCGCAGTTGTTTGCCAACCTGATCGGCCTAGTGGCCGAGGATTGAAGGTCTCGGCGCCGCCGGTGAAGGAGGCCGCGCTCGAGCTGGGTCTTTCCGTACATCAGCCTACCAAGGTACGTACGGGCGAGCTCGCGACTTGGCTTCGCGAAAAAGCCGTCGATGTGGCGCTCGTCATGGCCTACGGCCGCATCTTGCCGCTCGACGTGCTCAGCGCGCCGCGCCGCGGAGCCATGAACCTGCACGCATCGCTGCTGCCTCGGTACCGCGGCGCCGCTCCCATCAATTGGGTCATCGTCAACGGTGAGACGCAGACTGGCGTCTCGCTGATGCAAATGGACGAGGGCCTCGACACCGGTCCCGTCTTTTCGCGCCACGCGCTCGATCTGGCCGACACGGAGACGGGCGGCAGCCTGGCCGAGCGCATTGCCACCCTCGCCGCTCATGTGGTGCGGGCAGATCTCGCTGCAGCCGTGAGCGGTAAGCTCGTTGCCGAGCCGCAAGACGCGGCCTTGGCCAGCCACGCGCCGCTGATCGAGCGGCAACACTTGCAGGTGGATTGGGGCCGCTCCGCCGTCGAGATCGCCCGGCTGGTGCGCGGCATGGCTCCCAAACCGGGCGCCTTCACGCTGCTGGGCGGCAAAGTGCTGCGCATTCACGACGCCCGGCCCCTCACCGGCCCGATGCCCGTTGCGGCTGCGCCTGGCACCATCTCGATATTGGGCAGGCGGGCGCTCGTGGCTACGGGGAGCGGCACGTTGGAGCTGGTCAACGCTCAGCTCGAAGGCAAAAAGGCGCTGATGGCGCAGGATTTGATCAACGGCCGGGTGCTCGTTGAAGGCTTGGTTTTAGGGACGTAAGGCTTGGGGCGTCGCGCTTCTGAGACTTGGGGGGTCGAGGAGTTAGGGGTTAGGGGTTAGTCGGGCCAGGGATCAGGGAAAGAGTGAGGGCGGAGCCGCGGCTTGATGGCCAGCAAATGAGCGAGCGCCAGCGAGCATCCACCCCTAACCCCTAACCCCTAATTCCTAACCCCTTCCTACGACAACTC
This sequence comes from Polyangiaceae bacterium, assembly GCA_036261775.1. GTDB lineage: Bacteria > Myxococcota_A > Polyangia > Polyangiales > Polyangiaceae > PMG-095. The sequence continues at coordinate 30,651 of DATAKF010000009.1, forward strand.
CGCGAAACCAACGGACATTTTCGACAAAGCAGCTGTAGCGGTGTTACGGTACCGGCCGTGGACTTGTCGGAGCGGTTCGTAGCCGACCTGAAGGCGGAATTTCCCGACTTCTGCATCAGGCCAAAACGGGGCGACGCACTTTCGCAAGCCATCGACTTGGCGCTGCGAATCGTAACGCTAGGGGGGCAACGGCACTACCTGACGCGGTACCACACGGTGATCGGCGACACGCTGTACGTGCCCGAGACTTGGGCAGATCTGGGCGATTTGGATCGCGTGATCTTGCTGCGCCACGAGCGGGTGCATCTGCGCCAGCGTCGGCGCTATGGTGGCGCGCTGATGACCTTCCTCTACTTGATCCCGTTCTTTCCGCTGGGCTTGGCCTACGGGCGAGCGCGAATCGAGTGGGAGGCCTACACGGAGACCCTGCGCGCTACCGCCGAGCTACGCGGCCGGGCGGCTGTCCAAAGTGCCGAGCTTCGGGCGCAAATCGTGGGGCGCTTCGTCGGGCCGGACTACGGCTGGATGTGGCCCTTCCGTTCGGTGGTCGAAGGTTGGTACGACCGCGTGGTGACCGAGCTCCAAACGGAACCGCGAGCGCTCGAGGGAGCCTAGAAGAAGAGCAATGGCGCCTGTCATCGGCATCGATTTGGGGACCACCAACACCGTGGTGGCGGTGGTCAAAGACGGACAAGCCTCCGCAATTCCCGACGAAAACGGCAACGTGCTCATGCCGTCGGTGGTGTCGTTTCATCCGAGCGGCAACGTGCTGGTCGGGCGCGCCGCCAAAGAGCGGCGGCTGGTCGATTCGATCAACACCATCTACTCCGTCAAGCGACTGATCGGGCGCAGCTGGGATTCGGAAGAGGTGCGGCGGGCGCGCTCGCGCTTCCCGTTCCAGATGAAAGAGGGTCCGGGCCAGGCCGCGCTCGTGGTGGCCCGCGGAGAGACCTACACGCTGCCGGAGATCAGCGCCTTCGTCCTGCGCAAGGCCAAGAGCATCGCCGAGGCGGCGCTCGGCACGACCGTGGACCGCGCGGTCATCACCGTGCCGGCGAACTTCAACGATCTGCAGCGCGCGGCCACCAAGGTCGCCGGGCGCGTCGCCGGCTTGGAGGTGATGCGCATTCTGAACGAGCCCACGGCGGCTGCCCTGGCCTACGGCTACGGCAAGTCGACGTCGGAGCGCATCGCGGTCTACGACTTTGGCGGCGGCACCTTCGACGTCACGCTGCTCGACCTCTCGGACAACGTGTTCGAGGTGCTGGCAACCGCCGGCAACACCTTCTTGGGCGGCGACGACATCGACATGGCCATCGCCGAGCGCATGGCCGAGACGTTCTTGGCGCGCCATCGCTACGATCCGCGTTCGGAGCCGCAGGTCTTCGAGCACCTCAAGGTGGCGGCCGAAGACGTGAAGCACCGGCTCTCGACCGAGTCCGAGGTCACGCTCGAGCTGAAAGACATCGCGCACGGTCCTGGCGGCAAGCCGCTCGGGCTCTCGTTCTCGATGACGCGCGGTGAGCTGGAGCGCTTGGCGGCGCCGCTCATCGACAGCACCTTCGAGGTTTGCAAAGAGGCGCTTGGCATCGCCCGCCTCTCGACCAACGACTTTCAGCAGCTGCTGCTCGTCGGCGGCTCCACGCGCGTGCCGCTCGTCAAGCGCCGGGTCGAAGAGTTTTGGAAGCGCGAAGTGCGCTCACACATCAGCCCGGACGAGGTCGTGGCAATCGGCGCCGCCATTCAGGCCAGCGCGCTGTCCGGCGCCGAGCAGCGGCGCAAGGGCACGGTGCCGCCGCCACCCAACCCCGCGCGCGCCACCATGCCGAGCTCTACCGAGCGCCCGTCGGTGCTGGCCAAGCGTCGCGGCACGCTGCCGCCCGACACGCAGCGCCAACGCTCCGATACCGCGCCGGGGCCGATCATGCAGTCGGGCCAGGCGCGACCACGCATGGACACCTCGCCGGACGCTTTCGGCATTCCGAGCACCCAGCCGTTCCAAGGCGGCCGCCAGCGCATGCCCACGACCCCGGGCGTCCAAGAAGGCGCCGATCCGACGGCGCCGACGCGCCATCCGGCGATGGGTGTCCTGGGACGCCCGGGGCAGCCAGCGCCCGGCGCTGCCGAGCGACCCAAGCAAAAGACCGGCACGGGGCTCGGCCCAGCAGCGCAACGCGTCGTCAGCGGTCCGACCTTGGTGAGCGCCGCCGACGCCGCTCAAAGCGCGCGCGTCGCCGCCGAAAGCGGCTTGCCCCTGGTGATGCCGGAGCCGCCGCCGGCGCCTGCTGCCGCCAAGCGCGAAGAAAGCGTGGCCTTCACGCTCGGCGATGGCGACATCGAAGAGCTGGCGGCACCTCCGCCCCCGGCCGCACCTCCACCACAAAAGACGGCAGGCGTGCGGCCACTCGCGCAGCCCATGGCGCTTTCTTTGCCCGAGGAGCTGCACGAGGGCGATCTCGAGGTGCCGGAAATTCCCGAAGACGAGCCGACCAAAGTCGGAACGCCCTCGCCCGCTGAGCTCGAGCGAGCGCGCCAAGAGGGCCTCGCCATGTTGCGCGAGCGCGAACGCGAAGAAGCGCGCGCAGCTGCTGCGGCCGCTGCGGCTGCCGTACCGCCTCCGCCGCCCATTCAGCTAGCGGCGCCGCCGCCAGGCATGTTCGGCGGCACGGCTCCCGGTCACGGCTTCGGCACGATCGATCTCGACGTTGCCGTGCCAGTGGCGCCTGCGGCTGCACGCGCACCCGCACCCGTCGGCACCACCACCGCGCCGTTGCAAGCGGTCGGCACCACGACGCAAAAGCTCGTCACCTCGCGGCCGCCACCAGCACCGTTGCCCATGGCCGCGCCGCCACCGCCGGTGCTGGTCGACGTCACGCCGCTCACGCTCGCTGTCGAAACCGTCGAGGGCTATTGCGACTCGATCATCGAGCGCAACACCACGGTGCCGTGCTCGCGCACGCGCGAGTTCGTGACCGCCGCCGACAACCAGACCTCGGTGCGCGTCAGGGTGAGCCAAGGCGAGTCGAAGAAGTTCCTCGAAAACACCCTCTTGGGTGAAATCGAGCTCTCTGGGCTGCGTCCGGCGCGCCGCGGCGACGTGCGCATCGCGGTGTCGTTCGCGCTCGACGCGAGCGGCATGCTGGTGGTCAGCGCCAAGGACGTGGGCACCGGTCGCGAGACCTCCACGCAAGTGCACTTGATAGGCCTGCCCGACGCACAAGAGGTCGCGCGCATGGCAGCGCGGCAAGCCGCGCGCGGCATGTGAGCGTGAGCGCTGTCATGGACCTGCAAGACATCGAGCGCATCTTCGAATGGGACGCGCTGCTGGATCAGTCGTCGTACTACGAGGTGCTCGGCCTGCTCGAAATCGCCGACACGGGCGCCGTGCGCAAAGCGTTCCACGAGTTCGCGGTGGCTTTTCACCCGGATGCCTTTCCGGAAGCCGACGAAGAGACCGCCGACGCGCTGCGGCGCGTCTTCCAGCGCGGCGCCGAAGCCTACCGGGTGCTGTCGCGCCCCGACTCGCGGGCGGACTACGACCTGGCGCTGGCGAAAGGGCAGCTACGCCTGGACACCACCATCGCGCCGCCTCCCCTTGCCCGGAACTCGGACATCCGCTCGCTCGACGAGCTGTGCCGGTCACCCGGCGCGCGCCGCTTCGCCAAGAAGGCCGAAGAGCTCATCTCGAACGGCGACCTGCCGTCGGCGAAGCGGGAGCTGCAGATGGCCCTCCGCGAAGACGGGGACAACCCCGATCTGGCCGAGCGCCTGGACGCCATCGACCTGGCCCTCTTCGCCATGGGCAGCTAGCCGCCCCCCGCGCGAACCAGGTAGGAACTGACCGCTCCTCGACGAGTGGGCAGGAAGGCGGGAAGGCGGGAAGGGTTTGTTTGAGGGTCGGCGGCCGGCCGGTGGCCTGACGCGCTAGGTCACGCTAGCTCGAAAACCACCAAATCTTCCCGCCTTCCCGCCTTCCTGCGATTTCGCCGGTTGGAGCGCGCCAAGGTTTTCGGGTGCCGGAGGTCCAAGACTTCTTATGAGAGTGAACACGGCGCTAGCGAATCCTGACAGGGATGGTAAAAAGGGGCCCCGTTTCGACCCGGCGGTGACTGGCTCTCCGCCACAGACCCCGCTTCCAGATACAGACCGAACATCGAGCAAGAACGTACCTTTCTACTCGATAGCTCCAGACGCGAGGCCGCTAGTGAAGATTTCCTGTCCTGCGTGCGCTGCCAAGTACTCGATTGCTGACGAAAAAGTCTCTGACCGCTTGGCGAAGATCCGCTGCCGCAAGTGCGGCGCCACCATCGTCATCGACGGCAAAGCCAATCCCCCCAGCGTCTACACGGCAGCTGGTGAGGCCACCACAGAAGCGAGCGACGACGCAGGCGACAGCCAGGCCGCGGGCCTGCAGTTTACCGTCGACTTCGGCGAAGGCGACCAACGCACCATGACGGTGCCGGAGATCGTGGCCGCGTACAACGCGAGCCAGATCACACAAGACACTTACCTCTGGGCTGACGGCTTCGCTGATTGGAAGCCGCTCGCCGAGGTCGAAGAGGTCGTTGGGGCGTTGAACGCCGGCGCTCCCGCGGCCCCCGCCGCTCCGGCCGCCGCCGCCGCGCCCTGGGCGTCCGCAGCAGCCAGCCCCGCTCGCACCGCGGCTCGCACCGCGGGCCGCGCTCCGGCCCCCGACCTCTTCGGCGGCATCGACGCCGCCGGCAGTGAAGACGACGTCGCGACCAGCGCGCCCGACCATTCGGCGGCACCGCGCGGCGGTGGCGGTGGCGGGCTCGGCCTCGGTGGCGGCAGCTCGGCTTCCTCCGGTGGCTCGGGCACCGGCGCTCGCAACGAGTCGTCGGTGTTGTTCTCTCTCAGCGCTTTGACGTCAGCGGCAAGCCGCCCGTCGTCGCGCCCCGTCGCGCCGGCAGCGCCCAGCGGCGCCGCGACCCGCGAAGACTCCGGCCTGATTGACTTGAAGGCCCTCACGGCAGCCGCCACCAAATCGGAGGCAGCGGCGGCTCCCGCGCTCCCTACGGCGCCGCTCATCTCGCCACTCGCGCCTTCTCCGCTCGGCATCGCGTCACCGCTCGGCGGCGGCCTCAGCGCGCCCGCCGCGGATTTCGGCTCCCCGCAAGCCAAGAACAAGACTGGCCTCTACATCGGCGGCGGCATCGCCGTCGCGGCCGTCGCGGCCGTCGCCATCGTGTTCATGCTCCGTCCGCCGCCACCCGCGCCGGTCGTGGCTCCTCCAGTCGTCGCCGCGCCGGCGCCGACGCCCGCTCCCACGCCTGCCCCGACGCCCGAAGTCACGGCCACGCCGCCTTCGACTGGCACTCCCACGGCTGAAGAGGCGCCGAAGAGCGCCCCGAAGGCTGGTGGCGGCGCCCCCAGGAAGAGCGGCGGCGGTGCAGTAGTCCCGAAGAAGGGCGGCGGCGCGACTCCGCCCGCCGCAGCGGACGCGCCCGCTGCTCCTCCCAAGCCCAAGAAGAATCCGTGCGGCTGCGCGGCGGGTGACTTGCAGTGCGCGATGCGCTGCGCGGCTGGATAGCCTCGCGCTGCGATGAAATCCCGAGGCCTCCATTTCGACCGGAGGCCTCGTCGCATGCCGCTTCTTTTTCTCCTCTGTGCCCTGGGCTTGCTTTGGCGCGTCTAGGGTGACCGGAGAGCAAGCTGGCGCTCGGCCTCGCCGAGTTTTCGCTGGCCTCCTCTCAATCGCGGATCGTGATCTGCCCTCGCCAAGGTGCGGTGGGCTCGATCTGGCTCGCGCTTTGCGCGAGCTCGCCATGTGGCAGAGCGCAGCTTGGACCTGGTGCCGCTACGAAAGCTTCTGCAGGAGAGCTGCGGCGCGGCAGCACTCAATCCGCACGCCGACCGCCTCGCTACTTGTCGAGGGCGAGATCGCGTGCTTCGGCGCGGGCGGCGCCGTCAGCATGCTCGGCCAGGTAGCGGCGGGCTTCGCCGGCGGCGCGGGCGGTTTGGCCGGCTTGGCTCAGCGCGCGGAAGTGCTCGACTTGGGCGACCTCGCGTAGCGTGCTCTGCGGGTAGGCGCTGAGTAGCTCGCCGAAGAGCTCGGCGGCGCGCAGCGCGTCGCCGCGGTTGCGCGCCTCGACACCGGCGGAAAATAGCCGATTTTCTTCGGCCAAAGTCCCGCTCTTGCGCGGCCCTTTGGCGACGCTCGGCGCGCCGGCCTTGGCGACGGCGGGCGTGGCGGCCGCTGAGCTCTCGGGCTCTTGCGCGGCGACGGGCGTGGGCGCGGCGGGCGCTGGCGCCGGCTGGTGCGCGGCGGCTTCGATGCCTCCTGCCGAGTTCCAGCTCTGGCCGGCGCTGAGCAGCGCGACCTGCACACCCTGTGAAAGCACCCAAACGCTGCCGCGCGTGACGTGAACGCGCGTGTTGGTCGCGTTGGCGAGCGGCTCGACGCGCACGTCGAACACGGTACCACGCACCACGACCTCGGCGTCCGGCGTCTCGACCACCACGGCGCGCTTCGACTCCACCGTCTTGTCGACCGCCACGTCGACGCGACCGTGGCGCAGGCTGATGCGCTCTTCGGCGGCGTTCGGCTGTGACAGCTTCAGCTCCGTCGATTCACTCACGGCGACCGACGACTTGTGCGTCGTCAGGTGTGCGCGCGCGCCAGCCGCCGTTTGCAGCGAGTCGCCGTCGCGAAGAGGACGCTGGCCCGCGCCGACGACCTGCACGTTGCCCTCTTGCGTGAGCACCACCGTGCCGCTCACGCGATCGAGCCCCGCGATGGGACCGCTGCCGTGCGAGCGCCGCTCGTTCAAGAGCAGGCCCGAGAGCAAAAGGAGGCTGGCGGCTGCCGCGAAAATCACGCTGCCGCGCCGAAAACGCCGAGCTTTTTCGGCGCTCTCGGCGGAGCGCTCGACGGCGTCTTTCATCGACCGCACGAGTCGGTCGCGGCGGGCGGGCGAAGCGTCTTCCGGCGCGCTGGGCACGGGCTCTTGCGCCAGACGGCGCAGCAGCTCTCCGGGCTCGCTTTCGAACGGCGCGCGGCTCATCGGCTGCCCTCCTTGGCGGGAGACGCGATGGCAAGGCGCTTGTGAAGGTCTTTGCGGCCGCGCACGAGGCGCGACTGCGCGGCCGCAACGGACACGCGCATCATCAAGGCGATCTCGGCCAGCTCGTGACCGAGCACGTCGTGCAGGAACACCGTCTCGGCGTACTGCGGCTTCATGTCGACCAAGGTGGCGCGCACGACCTGCAGCTCCGAGCGAACCGCGGCTTCGCGCTCGGCATCACCGCGAGCGGCGTAGGTCTCGCTGTCGGGCGGCGCGTCTCGGTCCATGACCTTGCGTTCGCGGCGGCGCGAGCGGAGCGCGTTGAAAGCGACGTGGCTCGCGATGCTGGAGGCCCACGTGCGCAGGTTACAAGCGCGCGCGTAGCTGCGGCGCGACAGCGTGACGATGATCTGCTCGAAGACCATCTGCACGAGGTCGTCGTGGTCGACCTCACGGCGTCCGAATACGCGGTACACGGTGTGGTCAACGACACGAATCAGACGGTCGTAAAGGGCCGAGGCGACCTGACGGTCCCCGCGCTGCACCGCCAAGATGAGCGCCTCGTCATCCAACGTCTCAGCGCTCTGGCCGGCGGCCGGAGCGACGAGGCGCAGCGGAGCTTTGGTGGCGGAGGCTGGCTGAGACACAGGGACTCGTGAAGGATAGTAACCGCTCTCGAGGCCGCCAGGCAGCCCCACGGATCCAGCAGCATTTATGCCGGTTTCACGCGCCGGGCGGCTCGCCGGCTCCAAGACTACATGGTAGCCTCCCTGCGTCATGTCCCTGGCTCCTCGGCTCACCCAGGCGGGGCTACTGGCGGCGTTGCTCTCGCTCGTCGCGGTCTCCTGCGGGTCCGATCTCGTCGAGCTCCTGCCTCCCTCGGCGGCGGGGGTTGGCGGGGGCACGGCTGGCAACGACGGCAAGGGCGGCGTCGAAAGCGCCGGTACAGGTAGCGGCGCGCGCGGCGGAGAGGCCGGTAGCACCACTCACCAAGGTGGCTTTGGCGGCGCGGCGCAGTCAGGCAGCAACACGGGCGCGGCCGGCGGCGGCGGGTGCCTCGGCTTTGCCTGCCCCAGCGCCGGTCAGTACAGCGGCGGGGGTTCGCTCGGTAACCCCAACTGCAACGGCGGCACTTGCGTGCAGTGCTCCAACGACAGCCAATGCGATCCGGGCCAGCGCTGCTCCCGCTTCCTCAACGGCATCTGCGTGCAGTGCACCGACAAAGGTCAATGCAAAGCCGGCTACAGCTGCGATCGACTGGTCGGGCGCTGCGGGCCGAGCTGCACCGATACGTCCGACTGCGAGAACGGCCGCGTCTGCGACACCGCTCAGGGCACCTGCGTGCCGTGCATCGACGGCAGCGCGTGCCAGAACGACTTCGACCCCAACACGCGCGTTTGCTACATGCGCCGCTGCGTCCAGTGCGTGTTCAGCACGGACTGCCCGTCAGGCGACTATGACGTGTGCAACGACGACTTCGTGTGTGTGCAATGCACGTCCGACCAGGACTGCAGAGACAACGAAAACGGCAAGGAGCACTGCGACGTGCAGCGCGGCCACTGCGAGTAGCGCTCGGGCTCAGCGCAGCTTGAAGCGCAGCCCCACGAAGCCGTTCAGCCCCAACGCCGGCGTTTCGCCGACCAAATCGCCCTCGATGTGGACCACCGTGCGCTCGGGGTCGATGAACGCCGCGGCGCTGACGACCAGGCCAACCGGTGACGCAAAATCCCAGTGACCGTCGATGGCCACGCTCACGCCTGGTTTCCAGCGTGAGGCGGCGTCTTCGGTCGAGGCGCGCTCGGCCGTGAGCGTCATGCGCTCGAGCACGACCAGCAGGCGCACGTCGATGCCCACGGTGCGCAGGTTGGGCGCGAGCGGATGCCCCACGCCGAGCGCAGCGTTGAGCCAACGCACCCGCAGCTGCGAATCCATACCGCGCTCGGCGTACGCCGTTTCGGCCACGCCGAACAAGCCGCGCGGAATCACCTCGAAGGCCGCACGCAACGAGCCGCCCGCGCGGGGCGGTCCCGGGATCAGGCCGAGCCCCACGCTGCCGGAAACGTCGACCCAAGTGGCACGGCGTGGGCGGGGCGCTGGAGCCGCTGCAGGTTCTTTCACCTCTGCGGGCGGTGGAGGCGTCGGCGCCGTTACCGGCGCAGACGGCGCGGGCGCGGCGGGTGGTTCCGCCGGCGGCGGCTCGACTTCCCGCGCGACCAGCGTGCCGATCGCGAAGCCCATGGCGCGATACCGCTCCAGCTCGTCGTCGCCGGGCTGAAACTGCAAGTCTCGCGTCGTCCACTGGGCGGCGGCCAGCGCGCGCAGCCCCAGCTCGATGCGCGCGTGATCGCCGTCGCGCCGCACGATGGCGATGCCCAGCGGCGGCTCGGAGGCCTTGTTCTCGGAGCTCACGCACTCGTGCGGCGTCGCGGCGCGCGAGCAAGCCGCTAGCAACACCGCCAGCTCCTGCGGGCGCGGCTGAGGCGCGTAGATCTCGACGACGACCGGCGCCGGCAAGCTAGTCACCGCCCACGTAAGGCAGCGACTCGACCGCACCTTGCGGCGCCCGGGGCTCGTACACGCCGCCGCGTCGATCCGCGCTGCCCAGCCGCAGACCACCGTCGGCCCACAAAAGCGCGAATGGCGCGCCCGGAGTCGGGTCGCCGCCCGCGCTCGGCACGATCAAGACCGTGGTGGCTTCGTACGAGGTGGCGTCGGGCTTCTCTGTACCTGCGCAGGCTTCGGCCACGGCCGCGTGCGTGTCGCTGTCTTGGCAGCGCAACAGCAACCGACGCTCGTTGGCTGGCGCCCCGCTTTGAAGCAGTGCCTCGGCTGCCGCACGGCGCACGTTGGCGCGTGGATCGGACCGCAGCAGCGTCGCCGGGTAGCCGTCTGCGCAACGCGCGCGCGCCAGCGCCAAGCCGCGCAACGCCTGCTCGCGCACCGTCGCCCGCGCGTGGTGCAGCAGCGGTCCGCACAGCGCCGCCGACGCCGCCTCCGGCTGACCGCGCCCCAAGCGCCCCAGCGACACGGCCGCGTTGCCGACGACACTCGACTCGGGATCTTTCAGCGCCTGGCCGAGCGCGGCGCGCGCGGCGTCGCGATCCTGTGCGGCCACGAAGCCCAGCGACCAAACGGCGTTGGTGCGAACGCGAGCGTCTGGGTCCTTGGCGAGCCGCGCCAACACGGCGGCGTCGGGCTGAGCCGCCAAAAGCTCGGCGATTTTCGCGCGATCGCCCAGCTCCGAGCTGCTCGCCAACCGTGAGAGCGCTGCGCGCGCGCGCGGCTGACTGGAAGCCGATAGCGCCTCCAACAGCTGGTCACGTTCGCTGCCACGCGTCACCTCGAGCAGCTTGGCCGCGCGCTGCAAGAGCTCGTCGCTCCGCGAGCGCGCGAGCGGGCCGGCCAGCGCCAGGTACACGAGCGCCCGTTCGCTCTGCCCTCCGCGACTGAGCCGCGTGAGCAGCGGCTCCAAGAGCTCGGCGCTGTCCGTGCGTCGAATCGAAAGCGCGGCCGCGCGCTTGACGCGCATTTCGTCGGCGTCGAGCGCTTGCAGCAGCGCCGCGGCGGTGGCCTTGCCCGGGATCGTCCCGAGCGCCGCTGCCGCGCTCTCGGCCAACGCCGGATCGCTCGCGCTCTGCAGCAGCGGCAAGAGCGTCGACAGCGCGCGCTCCGAGCCCGTGCGGCCGAGCAAGCCAACTAGCCGCAGCCGCTCGGGCCGCGAAACCGCCCGAGCCTGCAGCGCGCGCGCCAGCGGCTCGACAGCGCGACCGTCCGCGTCCTTGGGCGAAAGCAGCTTTTCGGCGGCGTCCATGGCCGCGGCTCGCGTCTCCGCGTCCGGCACGGTCAGGCGCTCGAGCGCCGCGCTGAGCGCACGCGCGTCGCCCAGCGCGCCCAACACCGAGAGCCCCACCTTGGCCGACAGCCGCCCGCGATCGAGCGCCGCGCGCACGCGCGTCGACGAGGCGCTGTCGTGCGCTTCGGCCAGCCCGAGCGCGCAGCCTTCGGCCTGGGCGCTGTCGAGCACCGAATCCAAACACTCGCGGAGCGGCGCCGTGAACGCCGACGGCGCCAGCGCTAGCGCCGAGAGCACGGCCTCGCGCTCTCGGCCTGGCTCGTCCGGCCCCAGCTCCTTGACCAGCGCCTGCCCGGCCTCGACGCTCCCGATGCGACCGAGCGCGAGCAGCACCGCGCGGCGCGCCTGCGGCTCCGGGCGCTCGCGGAGCAGCGCCGACAACGGCGCGACGGCGGCTGTTTCGCCCAGCGCGCCCAGCGCCCGCACGACCGCGATTACCACCGTGCGATCCGAGTCGCGCAGCGCCAAGAGCAGCGCGCTCGAGCTGCGCGAATCTCGTAGCGAGCCCAAGGCGCGCGCGACGGCAGCCCGCACCGGCGGCCGTGGATCCTCGATTTTGCCGATCAGCGGCAGCACCGCTCGAGCGTCGCCCAGCACGCCGAGCGCGTTGGCGACGGCCTCGCGCACCTCGGGCACGCTGTCGTCCAAGTGCCCGAGCAGAGGCAGTACGGCGCTCTCCGACTGTGAAGCGCCCAGCGCGGCAGCAGCCGCCGCCCGCACTTCGGCGTCTGAGTCACCCAGCGCGCGGCCGAGCGCGGGCGTTGCGTTCGGCGAAGGACTGACCGCTAACGCCAACGCGGCCGACAGCCGCAGCCGCTTGTCGGAGCCCGACAGCCACGGCACCACGCGATCGGTGACGTTCGGCGTCTCGAGCCGCAACAGGAGCTCCAGCGCCGAGCTTTGAACCTGCGGATCGACGTCGTCGAGCGCGCGCAGCAAGAGTCGCCGCGCCGCCGCTCGCGGTAGCTCGGCCAACGCCGCCACGGCCGCCTGCCGCGCGGCCGGATCACTCGACGACAGCTCGCGCTCAGCGCGCTTGGTCGCGCTCGGCCAGATCGCGGCGCTGGCGTCGTTTGGCCCAACGCCGAGCAGCGCTGCCAGCAATACGGGCCCGAGCAAAGGCGCTTTCTTCCGATGCATGCGCGCCATGGACTTTCGACCCCGGCGGCGCCCGTGTCAATTCAGCCTCGGACCTACCAGACCAAGGAGCGAAATCGAGGCTCAGTCAGCGCGGCTCGACGCCCAACGCCGCGAAGGCCGCTTGGGAGGCTTGGCGCTGCCGGCTGCGGAGCGGCCCGTAAAAGGCCAGCACGTAAACCGTGACCCGTAGCAGCATGTAGTACTCGAGCACCTCGAACGCGAGCGCGATGCTGATGCCCATCATCAGCGAACCGTAGCCGAACCAGCGGCGCCACGTGCCCATCACGGCGCCCGCGTGCTCGCGGTAAATCTGCGCGCGCTCGGGCTGGTACTCACCCAAAATCGAAAATTCGGTCACCGTGTGCGGATCGAATTTTCGCACCGTGCGGCTCTGGTTGCCGACGAACTGCAGGTACAAGAGCCAGGCCAACCGCGTGACCGGCGTAAAGCTCGTCTGCGCTTCGTAGCGGCGCCGCACCTCGGGGTACGACTCGGCTTCTTTGAAGCCGGGCACGCCGAGCTTCATGAACACGGTCTTGTAGTGATCGAAGAGCGTGGTTTGAATCGACGTCAGCACCGCGACCAGCAGCGAGAACGCGACGATGAGCAGCGTGTGCCACCAAGTCGAGCTGTATTTCAGGTAGTTGTGGTAGGTGCCGGCGATCAAGATCGCGGACAAACCAAGCACGTCCGCCGTGCCGTCGAGCATGCGGCCGATCACCGACGACGTCTTGCGCATGCGCGCCAGCTGCCCGTCGGCGCAGTCGAACACCGTGCCCAAGAAGCAACACAGCGCGGCCCACTGAAAGTGGTGCGGCGTGCTCGGCCACACCACCAAAAACGCCGCGTACAGGCTCAGCGCCATCGACGCCAGCGTCACCGCGTTGGGCGAAACCGGCGTCGGCAACAGCGCGCGCGCCAGCACGTAGGCCAGCGGGCGATGCACGTACAAGTCCACCGGCTCTTCGACGTCGAGCGACTTCAGGCTCTGCCAGTAACCAGACCAGAAGCCAGCGCTCTCAGCCACGCCCGCTCGCTTCGCTCTCGGTCACGCTGGCTCGCTCCGCTCGGCTATTCGGCGTCGCTCGGGGCCACCAGCGTCATCGGCTCACGCCGCACGCCTCGGCCCAGGACGCGCTCGAAGGCGCGGACGCAGCGCAGGTTCTGCTCGCGCATCCCGACGGTGACGCGCACGTAGCTCTTGGCGGCGTGGTGCACCGTCAGCGAGCGAATCAACACGCCCTGCTCGAGCAGCATCTCGACCAGCCGCTCTGCCGAGTGACCGGTGCGCGACACGTCGATGAGCACGAAGTTTCCCTCGCCATCCACGGGCGAGAGCCCCGGAACCTGCGACAAGCCGTTGAACAGCTCGAGCCGACCGCTGGACAGCTCCTCGCGGCGCGCCTCGAACTCGGCTTGGTCGTCGAGCGCAGCGCCAGCAGCTGCCAACACCAGGCTCGGCACGTTCCACGGCACCTTCACGCGCGACAGCAGGCGAATCACCACCGGGTTGGCCAGCGCGTAACCCAGCCGCATGCCTGCCAAGCCAAAGGCCTTGGAGAACGTGCGCAAGATGATGGCGTTCGGGAACTCCGCCAAGAGGCCCGTGGACGAGCCGTCGGTCTCGAAATCGAAGTACGCCTCGTCGATCACCGTGGGCAAACCCAGGCGCAGCATGCGGCGCAGGTCGGCCTGCGACATGCGGTTGCCGGTCGGGTTGTTGGGCGAACACAAGAAGAGCACCTTGGTGCGCTCGTTCACGGCGCGGATCAAACCGTTCAGGTCGTGATCGTGCGTGTCGGTCATGGGCACGAGCACCGGGATGCCGCCGGTCACGCGCGTGCGCGCCTCGTACATGCTGAAGGTCGGCACGCTGAGCAGCACTTCTTCGCCGGGGCCGACGAAGGTGCGGATCACGACGTCGATCAGCTCGGTGGAGCCAGCGCCGAACAGCACGCTGCCGATGGGCAAGGCCTCGCGCCGCGAGATCTTGTCCGACAGGCCCTTGCTGCCGCCGGGGTAGTGGTTGCCGCGGCTGGCCGCGTCGATGATGGCTTGCATCACGCGCGGGCTGGGCGGAAACGGGCTCTCGTTCGACATCATGCGCGCGGCGCCCTTGCGCTCGGCGACGGCGAAATGATGCTCGTCGTAGGGCTTGGCGGCGCGCACCCAGCTGGGCGCGAACGTCTCGATGGCTTCCGGATCGATCTGAAAGTCGGGGCCAGCGCCTGGCTCGTCGCCCAGGTCGTCACCGTACACGCGGAGCATGGCTTCCGCGCGCTCCAGCGCCGGCGGCGTGTCGACGTCGATCCAACGCACGTCGCCGACGTCCACGGCGGCGAACACGCCGCGGCGGCTCAGCGCCTGCACGCCGTCGCTGAGCGAAGCGTCGCCGTTCAGCTCCGCCACGCGCGCCAGCTCCGCCACCAGAGACGGACCGATGCGGAACACGCCAGTGTCGAGCGCGTCGTACGCGTCCAGCTCTTTGGCGATGCGCACGATCAGCCCTCGCTCGACGCCCACCTTGGTCGCGTCGTCGAGGTCGAAGCAACGCGGGATGTCGTAGTCGACGGCGAGCGCTGCACCACCCGCCGGGATCTCGGCGGCCAGCAGGCGGCGCACGAGCTCGGGCGAGTACAAATGATCGGACATGGTGAGGACGCACTCGCGATCGATGAACGCGGAGGCTGCCAGCACCGAGACGCCGTTCTTCTTCAAGTAGTCGGTGTTCTCGACGAACGTGACGTCGAGGCTCAGGTCATGGCCTTCGGCGACGGCCGCCTTGATCAGGTGACCACCGTGTCCGATGACGACCACCGCTTCTCGGATGCCTGCGGCCTCTAGGGTACGGAGCACCCGGACGATCAGCGGAACACCGGCCACACGGCGGAGCGGCTTGGGCGTGATGTCGCCGCCCTCGCTCAGACGTGAGCCCAACCCCGCCGCGAGGACGATGGCTCGAGTGACGCGCGCTGCCTCGAACGGTCGCAATTGTGTGGCCATCAAGCTATTGACCCGTGAACTAGCATGCACTGGTCAAACCGGGCAAATCCTTTTCTTATCGCGGATTTACACCATGATCTCGGTGTCGCAGGGCGCTCACAGTGTTGCAAAATCACAACAGCAGCGGGACGTCAGCGTGCCGTCCACGAGGCGCCCGGGTGAGCCCCGCCACGCCCGCGTAACACCTCGGATTCTGGACATTTACCCACATCACCCCCCACCTGTTGCGGGACGCCACAGTGCGTCAACAATTACGCACTTGGGGGCGTAAACATCCGGCGCGCGGTCTCCAGGTCCTCGAATGTGTCCACTTCGGTCCAGCGCAGCCCGGACACTTCCGCGACCTCGGCGACCATCTCACCGCGGGAAATCATCTGTGAGTAGACGTCCTCGTAATAGAGGTTGGTGACGCCCGCGGCGATACGCTCATCGAGCGCATCGAACAACTTTCCGGACGCCGACGCGCTGATGCGCTCGATGCCGATGCTCTCGCCGCAGCTCTCGCTGAGGCTCACGTCTTTGCCAAAACGCCGGATGGAACTGCCTTCTACGACCACTTTCATGGCTTCGGCGTCGAGCTTGCGACGCGAGTCCACGCCCACGGATAGCTCAGCGCTCGGCGCCGCGATGCGCGTGAGCACTTCGGGGTCGAAGACCACGTCGCCGTCGAGCTTGAAGAAGGAGCGCCCGACCACGGCCTCGCGGCACAGCGCCAGCGACACCGAATTCTGCGTGCTGTCGAAGCGCGGGTTCGGACAGAACACCACCTCGCACGGCAGGCCGGCCACGGACGCGCGCACGGCGTCTTCGCGGTAGCCGGTGGCCAAAACCAGCCGGGAAATGCCGAAATCCAGCAGCAGCCGGACCGCGCGTCCCAAGATGGTTTCATCTCCCACCGGCGCGAGCGCTTTCGGGCGCGTATCCGTGATGGGGCGGAGCCGCGAACCAATTCCTGCAACCAAGATCACTGCCGCTTCGACCATGTCTGACCTATGAACGCTGCGCTGCCGATGGCAGCTCGAAAAAGCGTCGAAAATTACGCAGTGCCAGCGTTTGCGCGCGGGCACGCGCCTTGCTAACACGGCGACGCGAAAATTATGAGGAGCTTCTGAGATGCAACGACCGGAGAAGATCAAAAAACCCGAAGGCAAGCTGGCGGTGCTCTTGCCTGGCCTGGGCGCAGTTTCCACGACGTTGATTGCCGGCGTGCTGCTGGCGCGCAAAGGCCTGGCGTCTCCGGTGGGCTCGCTCACGCAGACGGGCACCATCCGCCTGGGCAAGCGCACCGACAACCGCACCCCGCGCATCAAAGAGTTCGCTCCCCTCGCCCAGCTCGAGGACATCGTGTTCGGCTCGTGGGATTTGTTCCCCGACAACGCGCTCGAGTCGGCGCTGCACGCCAAGGTGCTCGACTCCAAGCACGTCGACCCCATCAAGGACGAGCTCGCGGCGATCAAGCCGATGACCGCGGCGTTCTACCCGGAGTACGTGAAGCGCCTCAGCGGCACGCACGTGAAGACGGGCGGCACCAAGGCCGACATCGTCGAGCAGCTGCGCGCCGACATCCGCAATTTCATCAAGAACAACGGCGCCGACCGCGCGGTCTGTGTCTGGTGCGGCTCGACCGAGATCTTCCTCGAGCAGACCGAGGTTCATCAGTCGATCAAGTCGTTCGAGAAGGGCTTGCTCGAGAACGACCCGAACATTCCGAACTCGATGCTGTACGCCTGGGCCTGCCTGAAGGAGGGCGTGCCCTACGCCAACGGCGCGCCCAACCTCACGGTGGACGTCCCCTGCATGCTCGAGCTGGCGCGCGAGACGCAGACGCCGGTCTGCGGCAAGGATTTCAAGACCGGCCAAACCTTCATGAAGACGCTGCTCGCGCCTGGCCTCAAGGCGCGCATGCTAGGCATGAAAGGCTGGTTTTCGACCAACATCCTGGGCAACCGCGACGGTGAAGTGCTGGACGAGCCGGGCAGCTTCAAGTCAAAGGAGGTCAGCAAGCTGGGCGCGATCGAGCAGATCCTCCAGCCCGAGCTGTATCCCGAGCTGTACGGCGACATCTATCACAAGGTGCGCATCGAATATTACCCGCCGCGCGGCGACGCCAAAGAGGGCTGGGACAACATCGACATCTTCGGGTGGCTCAACTACCCGATGCAGATCAAAATCGACTTCTTGTGCCGCGACTCCATTTTGGCAGCGCCGCTCGTGCTCGACTTGGCGCTGTTCAGCGATCTGGGTAAGCGCGCCGGCTTCCGCGGCGTTCAAGAGTGGCTCAGCTTTTACTTCAAGAGCCCGCAAACCGCGTCGGGGCTCTACCCCGAGCACGACATCTTCATTCAATCGATGAAGCTGAAGAACACGCTGCGCTGGATGATGGGCGAAGACCTCATCACGCATCTTGGTAATGAATATTACGACTGAAGCGTCGACGCTTCCTTCGTGACAGGTGACCCCACGCGGAGATGCCTCTTGGTTTCCATGTATCTTGGTTTCCTCCGCACTCCGCGTGGTGCGTCACTCGGCTATCGTGACCTGAGGCGTAGTTGGCGCTCGGCCTCGCCGAGTCTTCGCACTCGCCTCTCCATTTCGATCGCGATCTGCTCACGCCAAGGTATGGCTGAGGGCGATTCAGGCTCGCGCTGTGCGCGAGCTCCGCGACCGGGGACCGTGTGGCGCTCGCTGGGGCGAGGACGAGGGCGAGCAGCGGAAACGAGCGACGTGTGCTGCCGCCACGCAGCTTCTCTTGCAGAGGCTGCCGTTGCGGTTCCCGGTATCGTTTGATGGCTACGGCTCTTCGGAGTCGTAGCCGTTCGGCTTTTGTCGTGACGTCGACGTTCGGCTTGAGGGGCCGAGGAGTGAGGGGTTAGGGGGTAGTCGGCGGAGGGGCTAGGGCGAGAAAGGGCGCCGCTGCCGCGCGGGCCAACGACGACATAGCGCGCCGCTGCCGCGCGGGCCAACGGGCCGCGCGGGCCAACGACGACATAGGGCTCGCTGCCGCGGGGGGCCAACGACTGAAGGCGCCGCTGCCCCGGGCCAACGACGTGCGCGACCAGGGGCTAGGGGGAGTGCAGCCATTGCCGCCCTACATGCCGTCGTCGCTGGACGTCTCGTCGGCGACTGGCTTGCGCTTCTTTTTCTTCTTCTTACGGGGCGCCCGTTCCTCTTCGGGCTGCTCGTAGACGATCATCGGGTCGGGTCCGAGCCGGCCGAAGCGATGGATGCTCCAGATGAGCGCCGCCACGCCGACTGCGGCCATGATCTTGGGCAGGGTGTTCTCGTCACCGGCGCCCAGGTTGAAGGCGACGCCCAGCACGCCGAGCGTGGCGGCGATGCCCAGAAAACGTCGCGCGTTTTGCTCGCGCATCGGCACGGTCACCATCAGGGCCATTTCTCCGCGTGCGCGCGCACGATGAAGTCGTGCACGTCGCGCTTCAGCTTCAGCTCGGCGGTGAGCGAGGGTTGCTCGTGCTCGTCACCCACGTGATCGTCGTATTGGTAGTCACTGTCGCGCAGCACCAGCACGCGAGCGTCACCGTCGTCACCCAAACCGGAAACGAGCTGCAGGGCGTCGCCCATCGCCGGGTCCTTTTCCGGTAGGGCGGTACCTAGCTCTACACGCTCGGCCGCGGTCACGAACGCGACGCCGTACTTCCGCTCGCTCGCGCCCACGTCCACGTTGATCTGTTTGCTCTCCGTCAGGGCCACTGGGTGGCCGGGCACGGGACGGTCTCTTTCTTCGCGGAAGGCTTGGATGATGAGCTCAATCGCGCGCCGCTCATCCAGCGGTCGCGTGGGGTTGGGAGCGCGCGGAGGCGGCCCTCCACAGGCGGTGAGCACACAAGCCATGCCGAGCCAGGCCTTCATTGGCCTGAAAAGGTAGCCAAGAGGCATGGCTTTCGCTAGCACTGTCCTCGCTGTCCCCGCTGTTCGGCGGGCAGCCCGGCCCCACCGCTCGCGGTTCTCCAAGCTGCGGGGCCCCTGTCCCGCCTTGGCCCCAGGTCCTGACGTGTCCACATCTCGCCTGATTCCCCGCACCCTGGTGCCGATTGCGCTCGCGTTGGGCTGCGCCAGCCAACAGGTGCCGGATCCGAAAGTTACAGCCCGCGCTTATGCAAGCGCGGCCAAACGGGGCGATGCCAACGCGATCTACGCCCTGCTCACGCCCGAAGGCCAGCGCGCCCTAGGCCCGGCCGGCACCAAACAGCTGGTCGAAGAGTCGCGCGCGGAGCTGAGCCGCACGGCCACGGCCATCGAAAGCGACGCCGCGCGCGTCGAGGCCAGCGCCGAAGCGCGCTTCACGGACGGTGAGAGCGCCACGCTCGTGCTCGAGAAGGGCCGCTTCTTCGTCGACGCCGCCAGTCTGTTACCCGCAAGGCCTCGTACCCCGAGTCAGGCACTGTCCGGGCTGCGGCGCGCGCTGGCCCGACGCAGCTACCCTGCCCTGATGGCCTTGATGGCCAGTGACTCGCGAGGCGCGCTCGAGTCCGACGTCGGCGCTTTGGTCAGCGGGCTCGAGCATCCCGAAACCCTCGACATCCAAATCAACGGCGACGCGGCCGAGGTGCAGCTGCCGAGCGGGCACCGGGTCTTGCTCAAACGCGAAGCAGGCATCTGGCGCGTGCTCGATTTCGATTGAAAGCTAGGCGCCGTGCTCGAAAAGAAAGCTTCGCGTCGTAGTGTGGTGCTCAGCGGCTTGGCGGCGCTGGCCGGCAGCCGCGAGGCGCACGCGTTCGGCGACGTTGGCGCCTTCAACCCGCGCGTGATCGTGGCGGGGGGCAAGCGCCTGACCGGACCGCGCAGCACGGGCCCCGCCGGTTGGTCGATGGAGCTCATCAACCGCACCAGCGCTCCCGCGCGCCTGGCCCCGCGCGAGGTCGCGCTCGATCGGCCCGAGCTGTGCACGGAGCCGTTCGCGATTTGGGCGGGCGACAGCGACGTTGGCTCGCTCAGCTTGGCCGAACGGCGCAACCTGTCGAAATTCATTCGCCTGGGCGGCGTGCTGGTCGTCGACGACAGCGAGCCTGGCCAAGGCGCCTTCGGCCGCTCCGTGCGGCGCGAGCTCTTGCGCGTGCTGCCCGAGTCACCACCCGTGCGGCTCGATCCTTCGCACGTCATCTACAAGACCTTTTACATCGTCGATCGCCCCGTGGGCCGCGTGCTCGGGCCGCCGAGCATCGACGCCATCGTGCGCGGCAAAAGCGCGCAGGTGCTGCTGCTCTCGCACGACCTGCTCGGCGCGCTCGCGCGCTCCGACGAAGGCAGCTACTCGCTGCCGACCGAGCCGGCCAGCTACGACCAGCGTCAGCACGCCATGCGCTTCGCGGTGAACATCGCGATGTACGTGCTCTGCTTCGACTACAAGGACGATCAAGTGCACGCGCCCTTCCTCATGCGTCGCCGAGCGCAAGCGCGATGATGGCGCGCGGCTTCGGCGTAGCGGAGGGCGTGAGCCCCGCGCTGACGTGGACCCTGGCGGCGCTGCTCGGCCTAGGGCTCGTGCTCTTGCTGCTCGAGGCCCGCGCGCGCAAGGTGACGGTGCTCATCGCCATTTCTGGCCTAATTGCGGCCATTTTGGTGGCCGCGGCGGTGCTACGCCCCACCCGCGTCACCAGCCGCGGCACGGATCTGTTTCCCAAAGTCGTGGTGCTGCTCGACCGCTCCTGGCGGCTCGACCTGAAGGTCGGCGACGAGACGCGCGAAAAGATCTCGCTCGACGCGCTGCACGCACTGCAGAAACAGCTGAAGCAAACCCGCGTCGAGGTGCTGGGCTTCGGTGAGGGCGCGCCCAAGCCGTTCGTCGAGAACGACTCCAGCAAGAGCGAGCGCACGACGGACAGCGACCTCACGGCCGCCTTGCGCGCGCTCTCGGCAGCGCCAGGTGAGCGCCCCAAGGCATTGGTCGTGGTGAGCGACGGGCGGCTGACCAGCCCCACCGAAAGCGCCAACGCGGAGACGTTGAAAGAGCTGGGCGCGCGCTTGAGCGTGCCGATTCACACCATTCAGGTGGCGAACACGGCGCCGCCAGACGCCAGCATCCGCAAGGTCGGCACGACCGGCACGGCCGTGGCGCACCAAAAGCTCGCCCTCGAGGTGACGGTCGGCTGCTCCGGCGGCCTCAGCTGCGACGAGCTGCCGCTCACGGTAGAGGAGTTGCTGCACGGCGAGCCACCCGCGCTTTTGGCGCAAGGCAGCGCCAAAGTGCGCGATGGCGTGGCCACCGTCGAGCTGCCTTTTACGCTCGATCGCGCCGGCCGCCGCTTGGTTCGGGTGCGGCTCGACGCGCCCGAAGGCGATCGTGTCCCCGAGAACAACCAGCGCCTGCTCACCTTCGACGTCACGCGCGAGCGCGTGCGCTTGCTGCACGTGGCGGGGCGCCCGACCTACGACGTGCGCGCGCTGCGCATGTGGCTGAAGGCCGACGAGTCCATCGATCTCATCGCCTTCTTCATCTTGCGCACCAACAGCGACGCCGCGCAGGTGAGCGACGACTCCGAGCTGGCGCTCATTCCGTTCCCGGTCGACGAGCTATTCACGGAGCACTTGCCGTCGTTCGACGCCGTGATCCTGCAGGACATCGACGCCGTCGAGTACAAGCTCGAGCGTCACCTGCCAGCGCTGGCCCGCTACGTGCGCGCCGGCGGAGGCTTGATCATGGTGGGCGGGCCATCGGCCTTCATGGGCGGCGGCTACGCGGGGAGCCCCCTGGCGGAGGTGCTGCCCGTCACCCTGCCCAATCCGGACAGCGCGCCGCCGGTCGACATGGCCTCCTTCGAGCCGCGCGTCACGCAAGCCGGGCGGGCTGCTCCGGCGCTGCGCGGCGTGCGCGAGTTGCTGGGCGAAAAGCTGCCCACCATGCTCGGCTCCAACACGCTCGGCACCCTGCGCACCGGCGCCATCGCGCTGTGGGAGCACCCCGATCGGCGCGCAGGCCGCGACAGCATGCCCATGCTCGCGCTGGGCGACAGCGGCGACGGCCGCGCCATCGCGCTCGGTGTCGACGGCACGCACCTCTTGCAGTGGAGCGAGCTGGGCGAACGCGGCGCTGGCCGCGCCTACGGCGCCCTGTGGGAAGGCCTGGTGGGTTGGCTGATGCGCGACCCGCGCTACGAATCTGCCCGGCTCGAGCTCGCGCGCGAGTGCCGCGCTGGCGCCCCCGCTTCGCTCAACATCACGCGCTTGCCGGGCGCGGCGGTCGACGTGAAGGTGACGCTCGAGCGCCTGGGCGAATCCGGCGCGCGCCCGCAGCCGCCGCTCAGCTTGCGCATGGAAGGCGACGTCGAAACCGCCACCCTGCCGCTCGGCACCCTGACCGAAGGCGGCTACAGCGCGACCGTTCACATCGGCACGTCACCGCCGACACGCCTGGATTTTGCGTGCGAGAGCGGAGGCCCCGCGATCGCCGATTCGCGCCCCGATCCAGCCTTGCTGGAGCGCATTTCGCAGCAAACCGGCGGCGTCAGCCTCAAGGCAGCCGACGCCGGCAACCTGCAAGCGCCGCCCCCCACGCACGTGGAGAGCCAGCGCGTCGTGGCGCCGCTCATGCCGGCTTGGATTTGGGCGCTGCTCGCCGCGACCAGCATCGGCGCGCATTGGTACGCGCGCCGACGGGCTGGACTGCTCTAGCGCGACGTCACGGAGCGCAGGTAAACGTGCCGGGAATGTCGGAGTCGACCCACGTGGGCGGCGCGTTGTTCACGGCCGGGCAAATCTCGCCCTGCGCCGCGCAGGCCTTCAGCGTGTGCGTGGCCTTCTTGGCCTCGTCCGCCGCCTCGGTACCGGTACCTTCGCTGAAGCGGTAGTACGCGACCAACCCCGCGGTGTCGGCCTTCGGCACCACGCGCATGTTCGCCAGAATGTCCGCGGGCGTCTTGCTGACGGACCAGATCTTCACCTCGTCCATCACGCCCGACCAGCCATCCGTCGAGCCGAAGTTTTGCGAACATCCGAGCGTGACGATGCCCGGCGTCAGGTCGAGCGTGAGCTTGGTGCCGCCCATTTGGACGGGCTTCTGCACGCCGTTGACGGTGAACGACAAACCGGTCGTGGTGTCGAACGACCAAGCGAGGTGCAACCAGCCAACGTCTGGCGCCGCGTCGACCAGAACGCCCATGTTGCCGTTGTTGTCGCTGAAGCCATTCGTGTACGGGCCAAATCGGCCCTGAGTAGCGCTGGCGCGGCCGCTCATGTCGATGCCGAGAATTTGGTTACCGGCCGTCACGTGTTTGCCGGTCTCCATCACCGAGCGCTCGGCCGTCCAACTGGACTCGCCCGTGAACTTCGCCCACAGCTCGATGGTGCGATTGACGTTCCCGCCCGGCAGGTCCGTCCCGAGGTTTGCGGTGAGGTTGTCGACCTTGCTGCCGTCGAACTTGAGCGCTTTGCCCAACTTGGTTTCGCAGTTGCCACCACCAGCCGAACCGCCACCACCACCACCCGAGCCGGCGGCGCCGCCCGAGCCACCACCACCAGTGGTCGAGCTCCCCGCCAGGCCACCGCCCCCGCCGCTACCTCCGCCTCCTGTCGATGAACCACCCGTCGTCATGCCCGCGGAGCTGGTCCCCGCGGAGCTCGCGCCGGCCAGTGAGCCGCCCGCCGACCCTCCGCTCGCAGTGCCGCCCGCCGGCGTTCCGGCCGTGCCGGTGCCTGCCGTGCCGGGGTTTTGAGTCACCGGGTCGTCGCTGCAGCCGGCGAAAACCAGCACCAACGTAGCCATTCCGAATCCGACAGCAGCGCGCATCATGACCTCCAGGACGTTCCGCCCTGTTGATGCCGACTGCGCTGCCAGTCCTTCGAACGAACCTACCGAGTGAAGAAAAGCTTCAGAATCAGACGCGAGTGGTTCAAGGGGCGCAGGTGAAGGGGCCAGGAATATCGGAGTCGATGAACGTCGGAGCCTGAGCGTTGGCTTCAGGGCACGCGCCGCCAGCGGCCGTGCAAGCCGCAAGCTTGTGGGTCGCCTTGCCCGTGGAGTCGCTGATGTTGGCCGCGTCGGCGGCGTCGAACTGGTAGTACGCGATCAGGCCGGCCGTGTCGGGCTTCAGGATCTGCTTCGCGCTGTCTTGGATCTGCTGCGGCGTGCGGTACACGCTCCACAAGCGGACTTCGTCCATCGCGCCGGTCCAGCCTTGGTGACCGAATTTTTGTGATGCGCCGAGCAGCACGAAGCCCTTGTTGGTGACGAGCTTGCCGCCGGTCTTGTCCCACTCGCTCTGCGTGAACTCGACGGGCAGCGTCTTGCCGTCGACGGCAAACTCGAGGCGCTTGTTCGGATCCTTGGTCGGGTCGTACGCCCACGACAGGTGCAACCAGCCGGCAGCCTCCGGCGTGTTGTCGAGGAACGTGCCCTGGCCGTTGTTGTCGCTCACGCCGTGCACGTACGGACCGAAGGCGCCGCCTGCACCTTTGCGGCCGCTCATGTCGATGCCGAACACGTTGTTGTGATTGTCGGGCTCGGCAGGCGTCCCAATCTCGATGATCGAGAACTCTTGCGCCCAGCTGCCAGTCTCGAACTTGGCCCACAGCTCGAGCGTGCGCGGCTTGTCGTCGAAGGTCGCGTCGGCGCCCAAATCGCCGGCCACCATGTCAATGGCTTTGGCGAAGTGAATGGCCTTACCCAGCGCGGTCTTGCAGCCACCACCACCGCCGCCGCCCGAACCCGCAGCGCCACCAGAGCCGGCCGCAGCGCCGCCCGATCCGCCCGCTCCCGCCGACGCCGCGCCCGCGCTACCGGCAGTCGCGGGAGTGCCCGCCGTGGCCACACCCGCCGTGCCCGCGCCCGCGCTGCCGCTTGCAGAACCGCCGGTACCGCTACCTGCCGTGGGCGCGGCAGAGCCGCCAGAACCTGCCGTGCCAGTAGGGGGGGTGACGGGATCGTCGCCGCATGCCGCCGCCAAAAGGAGGAGTCCGCTGATTCCGAAACCAATTCCGAGGCGCTTCATGGGTTACCTCCACGTCATGACGGGTACACGCCAGCTGACGCGGCGCGTGCTTCCAACCAATCCAAGGCTGTCAGCACAAGGTACCGAGTCAAAAGCAGTCTGTCACGGGCGACTCGCCTCAAGCACTAAGGTAGTTGTCAGTTAACAGCTTCCGTTTTGGCCTTTGGCGAAGCCGGGAAAGGCGGCTTGGCTCGCAGAGGCAAGCCGCGCTCAACTAGCGACGTGCTCCGTTCTCAACATTGGCGCTTACTGCTCGCCCTCCCCCCAGCGCTATCCGGCTGCTCCCCACAACCCAACTCGCCAGCGCCGGTCACAGTCCCCCGCCCCACCGCGCCCGCCGCGGTGGACGAAGCGACCGCGTACATGCTGACCCTGATCAACCGCGATCGAAAAGCCGAAGGTCTCGGTGAGGTCTCGCTCGATCCCGTGGCGTCGGTGGGCGCGCTGCGCCACGCGCGCGACATGGCGTCGCACGGCTTCACCGCTCACTGGGGCAGCGATGGCTCCGTGCCGGAAGAACGCTACACCGACGCGGGCGGCAGCGATCTGGTGCAAGAGAACGTGGCGTGCTTGTTCGACGGCGTGCCGCGCGAGCTCGACCCCAACCCGCGCTTCGACCCCGCGCTGCTCGAGCAACTGCAGAAGATGTTCATGGACGAGGTGCCACCCAACGACGGGCACCGCCGCAACATCTTGAAGCCCGGACACGTCCGCGTCGGCATCGGCTTGGCGCAACCAGCGGCGGTCAACCAACCTTGCTTGTCGCAGGAGTTCGTCGACGACTTTGGCGACTACTCCGAGGTCCCGCGCGAGGCGCCCCGCAACGTGAAGCTGAAGGTCTCGGGCACCGTCAACGCGCCCATCGTCTTTGGCGGGGTCGGAATCGGGCGCATCCCCCTGGCCAAGCCCATGTCAGCAACCGAGCTCAACGCCACCAGCGTCTACCGCATCCCCGCGCCCCAGACACTGTACTTCCCCCCCGGCTTCAAGACGCCCAAGCCCGTCAAGGTCGACGGGCCCGCGTTCTCGATCGACTTCGACCTGGGCGCGAGCCCGCCTGCAGGACGCTACGAGCTCAGCATCTGGGGCAAGACGCAGGGCCAGAAGGAGCTTTTCATGGTGAGCCTGCGCACGATCGTGGTGAAGTAGCGCTCCCCCGAAGGGAGCATCGATGGCCGCCAAGAAGAAGTCCGCCCCCGCCAAGAGCAAGTCGAAAGCCAAGCCCGCGAAGCCGGCAAAGCCCGCTGCCAAGAAGGCACCTGCCAAGAAGGCACCTGCCAAGAAGGTGAGCAAGCACGCCAAGCCCGCTGCGCCCGCGAAGGCGAAGCCCGCCAAAGCCGCTGCGCCGCAGAAGGCAGCCAAGCCCGCGAAGGTGGCGCCTGCGAAAGCCGCCAAGCCTGCCAATGTGGAGAAGCCGTCACTCGCCAAGACGGTGAAGCGCGCTGCCGCCAAGGTCGCGCAAGTCGTCGCGTCTGCCGCGATGAAAGTGCTCGACGCCGACGCAGGTCGCCCCGCGCCCGCGTTCGACTTGACCGACGAGAAAGGCGAGCACGTGTCGTCAACCGAGCTCGCGGGCAAGCCCTACCTGCTCTACTTCTATCCGAAGGACGACACACCGGGCTGCACCAAGGAAGCCTGCGACATTCGCGACAACTTTGGCCGCTTTGGTCAGCAAGGTTTGCGCGTCTTGGGCGTGAGCCCGGACTCGACGCAAAGCCACGCCAAATTCGGCAAGAAATACGGCCTTCCCTTCACGCTCTTGTCCGACCCAGACAAGGCGCTCGCCAACGCCTACGGCGTCTGGGCCATGAAGAAGAACTACGGCAAAGAGTACATGGGCATCGTGCGCAGCAGCTTCCTGGTCGGGGCCGACGGCATGATCAAAAAAGCCTACCGCGGCGTACGCGTCGACGGCCACGTCGCCGCCATCCTGGAAGACGCCAAGGCGCTCCTCTAGGCCTAGTTCTCCTCCGCTCCCTGCCCCCTGCCGATCGCGACTCTATCGACCTGAGGCGCGATCGGCGCTCGGCCTCGCCGAGTTTTGAGTTCACCGTGTTTCAGCAAACTCACGAGCGAGAGCAGCAGCAAGCCTCACGCTTGATCGAAAAGTAGGGCGACCGCTCGCCCACCAACAACCCCTTCCCGCCTTCCCGCCTTCCTGCGATCCCGCGCAGGGCCGTTACGCGTCTTCTGCGAGAGTGCCGACTTTGGGCCGCGGCGCGCTGGGCGGCCACGTTACGGGCGGCATGGGGTATGCGGGGCGAGCGAACAAGAAACCTTGGCCGTAGTGGGCGCCGGTGTCACGCAGCGCGGAAAGCTCGTCTTCTGTCTCGATGCCTTCGGCGACCACGGACGCCTTTAGGTCGTTGCAGAGCCGCACCACGCTGGCCACCAGCTGCCGCTGACGCGCGCTCTGATCCACGCCCATGATCAGCCCACGATCGAGCTTCACCACCTGCGGCTCCAGATCGGCGATGCGCTTGAGGTTGGAGTAGCCGGCGCCCAGGTCGTCGACCACCAGCTGAATGCCGCCCCTTGCCCGCACCTCGCGCAGCACGCTCAGACACAGCGCGTAGTGCGAGAGCGGCACCGACTCGGTGACCTCCAAGAAGATCTCGGCGTCGTGGGAGTAGATCGGATCGTCCGGGCGGACCAGCCAGCCCTCCTGCAGCTCTTGCGGGTGAACGTTGATGAACACCGGACGCGATCCCGACAGCGGCACGGCAATGTCGCGGATCATCCGACCCAGGCGGCCAACGCAGCCCGCTTCGACGGCGCGCTCGAAGAGCACGAGCGGATTGGCGAGGTCCGGCTGCGAGCAACGCACCAGCGCTTCGTGGGCGAACAGCTTGCCGTCCTGCATGTCCACGATCGGTTGAAAGACGACCGTTAGATCTTCGGGCGAAACCAGGCGTCGAAACGAGAAGAACGAATCGCGCGTCGACGGGTTGCTCTCCGGACGAGGCGGCGCGTCCGATAGTCGGTTGCTGCGGGGCTGCATGCTGCCCTTTTGGGGAGAGCTGACTCGTGCCAGGTGTTTGTCCTCAGCGAGCTCGAATTGGGATTTTTCCCAACCTTCATAAACTAGCAGGGTGACGCGCTCGCCGCCACGTCAGCCGCACCACGCTCGAACATTTTCAGTATCGGTCTTGGTCTTAGTCTTGGGCGCGTATCGCGTGTCGCTCGCCTTTACCTGATCGCTTTTGCGAGCGGCGCGCAACGCGCGCGCTAGTCCGATTATGCCCGTCACCGCGCCCTGCAAAACACACCGCTGACCAAGAACCGCGCGCAGGGCCACCACTCCTTTAGTGTCCTCACCGTCCTTCCACTTACCGTCACGCTAAGCGGATTCTTCCATCGCCTGCAGTGCTCGTCAGTTTCCACGGACTTTTCGCGAACATCTTAATAATGCGCGTGTCCGTCATTTCGATTGCGGCGAGCGCTTGATTGCAACTCTGAAAGGAAACGGCTTCAGAATTGTTGACCATTCGGAATTCGCGTAAGGATGCAGCCATGCCCGTTTGGTTTGCGTCTCGCTCTTCTCGCAGGTCTGGAAACATGACCCCACCTTTGCCTACACATGGAATGGTCATTCCTGCACTCGCGCTGTCGCTGCTTCTGACGTCGATAGCTGGATGTACGAAGACCGGCGAAGTCAGCAGACAGAAAGCGCGCACCGAGGTCGAAGTCTTGGCCAAGGCTGCCAGCGCGGACGTCGAGGAGGTGCGCAAGGGCTTGCCTCTTGGTTCCAAACACCTAGAAACCTTCTTCGCCGACGACAAAGCGCAGGGCGACGCCGCCGCCGCGAAAGCGGCGCTCAACGGCGCGCGCAGCAAGGTGCAAGACCTGCGCACCGCCAAGAGCACGTTCTTTTTGATCGCCGACAAGCACGGCGTAATCCTGCGGAGTGATTTGGACCACGACGCGCTGGCGTCGAAGAGCTTGTTCGAGCCCTTCGGCGAGCTCAAGGGAGCGCTCAGCGGCAAGTATGTCGAGACCCGCGGCAGCATGCCCGAGGCCGCCGGTGTGCGCGGCCGCACGGACGGTCAATGGGCGGCCGCGACCCCCGTCATGAAAGGCGCGGACGTGGCGGGCGTCTACGCCACCGGCTGGTCCTGGTCGGCCTACGCTTACCGGCTGGAGAACCAACTGCGCAGCCAGGTCAAATCCGAAGCAGCGGCGGCAAACGCCAAGGAGCCGCTCGTGTACGTCTACGTGCTGGTCGAAAAGGAAGCCTTCGGGGCGCCGATTTCCCCGGACGTGAACGCCAAAGCCATCAAAGACAGCGGGCTGATGGGCCGCGCCACCGGCGAAGCGGTGGTCGACGTCGCCCAAGAAATCGAGGGCCGGGAGTTCGGTATCGCGGTCAAGCGGGTGCCGGCGCTCGGCGCGGACGTGGCCATCGCGGTCGTCCGAAGCGAAACGTAAAAGCCTCGGAACGCGGCTTTTTCCGCGATGTTTCTTGAAGCGCCCGGCAGGGCGAGTAAAAGAGCCGTTCCCCCATGCTCGATCTCCCTGATGCAGGCCTGTACCGAACCACTCAACCCATGCCCGGTCACGAGGACGCGTTCCCGGCCGGTGTGCTCGTTTACATCGGGCAGCCGTCGAACGGTGGCGTGAAGTTCGTCGTGCGCCCGGCCGACAACCGCCGCAACCGTTGGTTCTGGCGCGACCCGACCACGCCGCTGCGCTCGCCGACCTGGGCCAAGACGCTCAAGGTGCTGCCGAGCGAAGGCTTCTACACGTTGCCCGAAGCGCTGAGCTTCGAAGGCGGCGGCAAGTGGCTGAAGAACGCCATCGTCGAACTCGGCTACAACGAGAAGGGCCAGGGCATCTTGTTCGTCGGCGAGTGGAAGGAAGACGGCACCGAGAATCAGCTCACCTTCAGCGACCGCGGTCTGATCATCGAAGACTCGCTCCTGTCGCGGCTCGTGTGGGCGCCGATCTTGCCCGTCAAGGCGTCGGCGGCTCCTGCCAACTTGAATGCGTGAGAGAGTTTGCAGTCTGCAGTTTGCAGTTTGCAGTTGCGAGCACCGCTAACGCGGGCCCAGAAAGCCAAAACGCGCCGTGCCTCGGAAAGAGGCAACGGCGCGCTTGGCTCAACTGCTAACTGCTAACTGCCAACTACTTGGCGGCAGCCAAGTTCTTCGCGACGAAGTCCCAGTTGAGGAGCTTGTCGCAGAAGGTCTCGAGGAACCCCATCCGGTTGTTGCGGTGGTCGATGTAGTAGGCGTGCTCCCAGACGTCGCACGTAACGAGCGGGATGGCGCTGGTGGTAAGGGGCGTCTCGGCGTTGGGCGTGTCCATGATCTTGCCTTTGCCGCCGTCCAAGACCAGCCACACCCAACCTGAGCCGAAGCGACCCATGCCGGCCGCGATGAAGTCGGCGCGGAACTTGTCCCAGCCGCCGAGGCCGTTGATCAGATCTGCCACGGGACCCGCGGGGGGCGCGCCGCCACCGCCAGCCTTGAGGCTGTCCCAAAAGAAGGTGTGGTTCCAGACCTGCGCCGCGTTGTTGAACACGCCGCCGGTGCTGGTCTTGATCACTTCGACCAAGCTCTTGTTTGCCTCGGGCTTGCCCTCGAGCAGTTGGTTCAGCTTGGTGACGTAAGCCTTGTGGTGCTTGTCGTAGTGATAGTCGAAGGTCTCCGCTTTCATCAGCGGCTCGAGCGCGTTCTTGGCGAACGGCAGCGGCGGAAGTTCGAATGCCATCGTGGGGCTCCTTTTTCGTCGAAACGAGGTAATGGTTGTGGGAACGAGGCCGGGAATGTCGGGAGTTTACGGGCTGCTGTCAATGCCCGAAGTGAGGGGTTTTCGCGTGTGCTGCTGGCCGTGCGCGCTCGCCTTTGACGAGGCACGCGCCGTTTGGGACAGTTACGGACGTGACCCTGCGACGACGCACGATGCTGAAGGCGGCCGCTGGCGCCGCCGTCGCGCTGTCACCCCTCGCCTATCTGTTTCAGCGCCGCAGCGAGGCCGCGGATGGCGGGCCGCTCGTGCCCGACCCGGCACGCCTGCTCGACCTACCAGCGCACTTTCGCTACACGGTGCTCGAGCGCGCCTGCGAGCGGATGAGCGATGGCAACGCGGTGCCGACGCGGCCTGACGGCATGGCGTGCTTCAAAGGACCGAGCGACACGCTCGTGTTGATGCGCAATCACGAGCTCTCCAGCAGCTTGAGCGACGCTGGTTACGACGTCTCGCCCCCCGAGGCCTACGACCCCTTGGCGGCCGGCGGCGTGACCCGCTTGGTGCTCGACGCCAAAACGCTGCGACGGATCTCGAGCAATCGCGTGCTGGCCGGTACCCTCTACAACTGCGCGGGCGGCGCGAGTCCGTGGGGTTGGCTCAGCTGCGAAGAGAGCACGCAGTCTGGTCACGGCTACGTCTTTCGCTGCGCGACGGACGCGACGCGCGTCAGGCCGCCCGACCGCCTCCCGGGCTACGGGCGCTTTCGCCACGAAGCTGCCTGCGTCGATCCGCGCAGCCTGACGGCGTTTCTGACGGAAGATCAGACAGATGGCGCCTTCTACCGCTACCAGCCACGAGACTTGAGCCGTCCGCACACGTCCGGCAAGCTGCAGGCGTTGCGGGTGACGGGCTCGCCTCGCTTCGACACCT
Source organism: Polyangiaceae bacterium (assembly GCA_036261775.1). Taxonomy (GTDB): domain Bacteria; phylum Myxococcota_A; class Polyangia; order Polyangiales; family Polyangiaceae; genus PMG-095. The sequence continues at coordinate 62,237 of DATAKF010000009.1, forward strand.
CGCAAAAGCTCGAGCACGGCAAGGTCCTGGCCGTCGATTGGGTCGACGTCTTGGACCCCGATCCGAAGGACGACACCGTGCGCTACCAAGCCATGGCGGCGGGCGCGGCGCGCTTCTGCCGCGGTGAAGGCGTCTTCTACGACTCGGGCGTGGTCTACGTCTGCTGCACCAGCGGCGGACAGCAAGGCCTCGGGCAGGTCTTCAAGCTCACGCTCGGCGCCAGCGGCGCGCCCGACCGACTGGAGCTGTTCGCGGAGTCACCCGGCTCGGGGGTGCTCAACATGCCCGACAACATCTGCGTCACCCCCTGGGGTGATGTTCTGGTGGCCGAAGACGGCTCGGGCGAGCACTTCGTGCGCGGCATCACGCCCGAGGGCCGCGTCTACGACGTGGCCCGCAACGCCCAAAGCTCCGGCGAATTCGCCGGCATTTGCGTGTCTCCCGACGGCGACGCCCTGTTCGTCAACCTGCAGCTCGACGGCTTGACCCTGGCCATCACCGGCCCATTGAAAGAGCTATCACGTCGCGGCAGACGGCTCGCGCGGCGTGCGAGCGTCGCTTGAGCGCCATGACCTCGGGCGCGCGGCTCAAAACGTCGGCCGATCTGCAGCTGCTGGGCAGCTTTGCCCCGCGTTTTCGCGAGCTGCCGGTGGACGACGAGTGGCAAGCCAGCGTCGCGGCGTTGCTCGCGGCGCGCCACGGGCGGCTGCGCACCTTCGCGCAGCGAGTCGCGCGCGTGTACCTATCGGACTTCGACGCCAACGCGCTCACCGGCATGTACCGCATGCAACTCTTGCCACCCGGCGCGTGGCGCTTGCTGCTGGGGCAGCATGCCGGCGGGCACCTGCTGGACGTGGGCGCCGGCTCGGGTGACGTGACGAGCGCGCTCGCGCCTTGCTTCGACGAAGTGGAGGCAACCGAGGTTTCCCGCGGCATGGCGCGACGCCTGAACGGACGCGGCGTGCGTTGCCACGCGGTCGACGTCACCGAAGCGCCGCTCCAAGCTCGAAGCTTCGACGCTGTGTCACTGCTCAACGTGCTCGACCGCTGCCAGAAGCCCCGCCAACTGCTGAGGCATTGCTTGCTGTCGCTCAAGGCAGGCGGCGTGTTCATCGTCGCGCTGGCGCTGCCGTATCGCCCCTTCTACTTCGACGGTCCGAGCACGCCCGAGCCGCTCGAGCGCCTGGAGTGCGATCCGGGCGCGCCGAAAGGCGCGACAGCCACGACGCCCAAGTGGGAAGACGGCGCACGCCGCTTCATCGAGCGCGATCTGCTACCGCTCGGCCTTCAGCTCGAATGTTTCGCGCGGGCCCCCTATCTGTCGGCCGGAGACAGCGCGCGGCCTCTGTACGAGCTCGACGACGTGGTGGTGGTGCTGACAAAGCGCTGATTTTTTCTGCTGCTTGCCTCGAGGGCCGCCCGAGATTAAAGCTTCGGTGCTTTTTTCTCCGGCTCTTTGCCGGGTTCAACCACCGAGGTCCTGCGTGTCCAAAACCGTACTGCTCGCCACCGAAAAAGCCTTCTCTGCCAGCGCCCGCGACCAGGTCGTCGCGATCATCAAAGAGGCTGGCTACACCGCCAACGTCCTCGAGAACTACAAGGGCAAGGGCCCGCTGATCGAAGCCATTGCCAGCGCCGACGCGGTGATCTTCCGCAGCGACATCATCGACACCGAGGTGCTCGACGCCGCCAAGAACCTGAAGCTCGCCGTCCGCGCGGGTGCCGGTTACGACAACATCGACACCGCGGCCGCCAAGGCCAAGAACATCGCCGTCATGAACACGCCCGGCCAGAACGCCAACGCCGTGGCCGAGCTGGTGTTCGGCATGCTGGTGTACCTGGCGCGCGGCAAGTTCGACGGCAAGACCGGCAGCGAGCTGCGCGGCAAGACCATCGGCCTGCACGCCTTCGGCATGGTCGGCCGCGCCGTCGCGACGATCGCCAAGGGCTTCGGCATGAAGGTCTACGCCTTCGACCCGTTCGTGAAGCCGGAAGTGTTCGCCGCCGCCGGCGTCGAAGCCGCTTCGTCGATCGAAGACCTGTACACCAAGAGCCAGTACCTCTCGCTGCACATCCCGGCCACGGCCGAGACGAAGGGCAGCATCGGCAAGAAGCTGCTCAGCCTGATGCCGAAGGGCGCCACGCTGATCAACACCGCCCGCAAAGAGGTCATCAACGAGGCCGAGCTGCTCGAGGTTTTCGAGGCTCGCCCCGACTTCAAGTACGTGTCGGACATCGCGCCGAGCGACGCCACGGCCGCCACGCTGAAGGAAAAGTTCGACAAGCGCGTCTACCTCACCCCCGCCAAGATGGGCGCCCAGACCGAGGAAGCGAACGTCAACGCCGGCCTCGCCGCCGCCCGCCAAATCGTCGGCTTCTTCGAGAAGAACGACCGCAACTTCATCGTCAACGGCCTCTGATACAGGCCTAGACCCGTACGAAGCCTCGCGAACCATCCGGCTCGCGGGGCTTCGACGCGTCTGGCCCCGCGCCAGCCCCTCGCCCGGCCCGCCGCCGCCCCATTCAGCGCTTGACCAACGCGGCCGACGCAATTACAGAAAGCCGCACGACAAGCCGAAGTGGCGGAATTGGCAGACGCGGCGGACTCAAAATCCGTTTCTAGCAATAGAGTGTCGGTTCAACCCCGACCTTCGGCACCCCCCACGAATCCTGCTCGATCCAGCGAAACGACGAGCAGCAAGAGCCAGCGGAAGAACCGCTGGCCAGCGTGGCGCGGCCGCGCCGGCCCCCTTCTCACTTCACGCCCAAAGCTCAGGGTAACAGCGAGGGTTCGAGGTAGCGCAGCACGGCCAGCCCCAGCACGGCCGATGCGGCGCCGGCGATGACAACGAACAGCATCAGTGAAAGCAGGCGCCGTGCGGTCGAGGGCGTCGGCAGTGCGGGCGGCGCCACGGAGAGCAGGAGCGACCCGCCTTCCTCGTAAGTCGGAGGGCTTTCGAGGAAGGCGCGGTCGGAAGGCGTCAGGGTGGCTCGGTCGTCATCAGCGGAGTGGCTCCCTGCGCGAGCCACGAGCCAGGCTGGAGCATCGACGAGGGGAGTCGGCCGCGAGCCGGAGCCGAATTCTTCGGCGGGAAAAGCACCGTGCGAAGTCATGTTGGTGGGTGGTGGCGAGCGGCCGAATTTATTAGTGCCCCGCTGGCTAGCGCAGCTAGCGCAGGTGGGACTCGTGGGGCCGAACGGCTCCGGAGAAACGACATTGTTCTGGCTGCTGGTCGGTGAAGAGCAGCCGCGGCAACCGACGCGCAACTCGAGAATTCGTTTGGCTTGCCTCCCTCAGCCGGCCACCTTGGCTGGCTCGTCCAGCGCGAACAGCTCGGCGTTGAAGAGCACGACGCATTCGCTGGGAGTCGAGTCGGCGACCAGGGCTTGCATGCTGCGGAAGTAGGCAATGTGCATTTCGCGGAGGCGCGCGAGGTCGGCGCGCGAGATGGCCATGAGGTTGTAGCTGAAGATGCCGGGGACGCCGGCTTCGAGGCGTTCGAGGCCAACGCGGAGCCACTCGGCTTTCAGGCGACGACCGCGCTCTGGGTTCGACCCGGTAAAGACGAGCCTGGATTCGTCCTCGACCCAAAGCCCGCTCTGGAGCTTGATTTGGCGCGCCGTGGCCAGGGCGGTCAGGCACCGCTCCTCTTCTTCGCGCGAGATTCCGAGGCGACGGGCGAGCCAACCGGGCTGGTGGCGCGTCAGCGCGCGGTAGTCGGAGAGCTCGAGCGCGCGCAGCACGGCGTGGGACCAGGGCACGTCGTAGGCGGTTTTCCGCGCCGCTTCGAGGGCTCGGTAGTCTTCCGCGACCGAGGGCAGGCGCTCGATGTGCGTGAAGCTCGCCAAGAAGTCGAGCATGCGAAAGGTCATCGCCTCGATCAAGGTGAGCAGCTCGGGCAGGCGCGGCTCGGAAGCGCCGCTCAGCCAGCGCGCGATCGAGAAGCGGCTGTAGCCCGAGCGGCGAGCGAGCTCGACGAGCGAGGTGTCGCCCCGGAGCGTCTTCAAAAGCTGCGCAACGCCCGACCGAGTACCTAAGTCGACGTCGGTGAGCGCAGCTGGCAGGGCGCCGCCCAGAAACGTCATCAACGCGGTTCGGCCCGCAGCGCCGTTGCACTTGGCGAGTGTCAGCGCCTCGCGTCCGAGCGGGAAACAGACGCCAGTCTCCCAGCGGTACGCGATGTTGCTCGCGTAACCCAGGCGCTTGCTGAACGCGCGCTGCGAGCGCTTTCCCCGTATCAAACGCAGCCACTCGGCCGAGATCTGCGCTGCTTTCATGTACGCATGATATGCACATACCCGGGCCGCTCGTGCACACTGAATGTGCGCTGCGTGTATTGACGGGCCGTGGGGGCCCAGGCATTTTGGGTACCGATGGTGAGGCTGGCGTTCCGCGGAGCAGTTGGGGTGCTGGCAACAGCGCTCGCGACGGGCTGTCTGGGTGGGCAGACAGGGCATTCCACGAATGCGTCCTGCGACTCGGAGGCGGTGGAGCTGGCGGCTGCGTGGGGCGGCTCCACGGTGCTGGATGCAGCGCAGGCATTCGAGGGGACCTACGCGGCAAGCCTGCAGTGGCAAGTCGAGCCGCGCTCGGCGACGACACACACGCCGGTAGAATTGTCCGACAGCGTCCAGCTCACCATCAACTATGACGGCGCCACGGGCAGCAAAAGTTGCGCGGGGCAGCTGAGCGTTCCCGTTGCTGTCACGCTCACGAGCAGCGGCAGTGGGCTCGACGAAAGCGGCAGCGGCACGCTCAGCATCTCACCTGCTTCGGGCGGCGCGCTGGTGGGTAGCCTCCATTTCGAGACCCTGCGGGTTCGGCTCGATGCCACAGTCGACGAGGCGACGACGACCGTGCGCGGCAGCCTCGACGGGCTCGACCCAGCTCTACCGGGAGCTTCGGCCACTTTTCAGTGAGGGACGGATCATGCTCTTGAAATGGCGCAGTTTTGCGGGGTTTGCGTGGGGGACCATCCTGCTCGGGGGCTGCGTCGACCCTATGGACGTCACGGGCGTCGGCGAGGTGGTGAGCGAGTTTCACAAGAAGGAGCAGCTGCAAGACGACTTGCTGTCGGACAAGCACCCCGTGTACGACCCCTCGCGCACGGTCGTGGAAGAGTTCGACGGCTGCCAGGTCACGCTGAACAAGAGCGCGAGCGTGACGCGCCTCACCTTGCAGTCGTCCGGTGCGGTCGACGAGGCCGTGAAGGGTAAAATCTTTCCGTCACGCGGCGCGGCACTCGCTGCGCTCGGCGGCGCGCCCACGTTGCCGACCATCGAGGTGGTGAACGGCGCGCTCAAGCCGTTCAACGACGGCCTGTACGGGGCGGTCGAGCTCGCGGCTGAAAAGGGCAACGCGAGCGAAGTGAACAAGCAGCAATTGCTGCTCGATCTGCTGGCCGAGCTGATGGCTCGCTCGACGGGCGGCGACGCCGCAGAACGCGGCCCTGCCCTCGCGGCTGCTCGCCACGTCGCGACGGCGTTGACGCTCGGCGGGCAAGCCGGCGCGGTCGATGCCAGCCTGGCGGCGCAGGCAGCAAACGACGCTGCGCTGTTCGAAACGAACGGTATCTTCGCCAAGCCGATCGGCTTTTACACGTGGAGCCCCGAGCTCGAGTCCATCTTCAAGCGCGATCGCTGGCTGCAGCGGCGCTACATTCCGGGCGTCAGTCAAGACGCGCCGTTCGAGGCGCTAGCAGAGCTGGCGTTGGTGGTGAAGCAGCCCGGGGCGCTGTCGTCGGCCTACCGTCGCTCGCTCGACCTCTACGCGGGGTTGACGGATCCGTTCTTCGATGCCGACCCATTCAAGCTCGCCGAATTCGTGCCCGATGCTAGCGCTCTCGGCGACCTGCAATCGGTCGAACGCAGCTTCGCCGCGACGTTGCCCGTGACGTATCCGGATTTCCCCTTCTGTAACCCCGGCGCCGCCGCCTTTCCAGCCTCCGAAAGCGCCGAAAACCGCATGATGCGCGAGCTTTTGTGCGTGGAGAACGCCGTCTCGGGCAGCACCTTGCTCGACGCGCTGATTCAGAAGATCCAAACCGGCGAGCTGGATCTCACGCCCCGCCCGGGCGCAGGCTTTTACGACCAGCAACTGTACGCGCTCGAGACGCTGCTCGTGCCGGAAAAGGCGAGCGAGTCTCAGCATTTGCTGTTGACCCGCGCCTACAAAGAGAAGCTGGTAGAGACCTTCAAGTCGCTGCTCATTCAGACGCGCGAAACGCACGTGAAGCAGGTCGGGCTCGTCGACGCGACGGCGGCATC